>JAFGEV010000001.1 GCA_016931385.1 Prolixibacteraceae bacterium | reverse complement strand
TCTTACATCAAGGATGACCTTACCCGTAGCTGTTCAAATTGTTTTGCCTGTACCAATTGCGAAATCTACATTTGCCCGTCGTGCAGAGGGGAAATTGTTGTTAAACCAATTGAGATAAAAAGCTATCGCCATCATTAGACAGAAAAGAAGAAAGCCGGCAAAGAGAAGAAGAATAAAAATTAAGGCCGGGATCAATTAACAATATCAATAAATATAAGCCTTTGTCAATAAGAGTTTAGCAGCCCATGCTATGCACCAGGCAATGAGAAATAAAATTTCGATCCTTTGCCCGGACTGCTTTCAACCCAAATTTTTCCTTTATGGCATTTCACAAACTCCATACAAATTACCAGGCCCAGGCCGGAACCCGTTTCGTTATTTGTACCCCTGGTTTTCAGGTTCGAATCGATATGAAATAGTTTATCAATATCGCTTTTCTCAATTCCAACACCATTATCTTCAACGCAAACAACAATCGAATGATCGACCACGCTTGTTGTTAAAGAAATTTGGCCCCCTACCGGAGTAAATTTTATACTGTTGTTTATCAGGTTTCTGAAAATGGCTTCAAGCATAGAATAATCCGCTTTCAAGTTAATGTTTTCAACAATCTTGTTTTCAACAACAATGAATTTCGATGAATAACCACCTTTTAAAATAGCAAGTGATTCTTCTGATACTTTTCGCAGGTTCAGCATTTTCGGCTTAAACTCAATCCCTTTGGTTTGGGTACGTGTCCACTCAAGCAGATTATCGAGAAGTTTATTAACATGATCGCACGACTTATAGATATCATTTGCATAGTCAACACGTTCTTCATCGGAAAGTTTTTTGTACGAATGCGACAGCAAATACGATTCACCAAGAATATTGTGAAACGGGTTTCTAAGGTCGTGGGCAAGAATTGAAAAGAACCTGTTTTTGGCACTGTTGGCCTTTTCAAGCTCTAGCTGCGATTTTTTCAGTTGCTGATTCATTTGCTGAACGTGCTGGTTCATTACTTTTAATTGCTCATTCTGCAATTCAATCTGGTTATTTTTCTCAGTTAGCTCAATGTTAATTTTATTCTTTTGGGAATAGAGGCGGTAGAAAATATAGAAAAAAATGAGCATTAAAATTACCAGTGAAAAGCCCACACGTTTTAACAGCCTGTTTCGTTTTAACTCATTAAGGCGAACAATGTTTTCCGATTTCAGCTTATTGATTTCATTTTCTTTCTGAATGGTCTCATACTTTGTTTGCAACTCGACAAACTGCTTTTCTTTTTCCAGGTTATTTAAACTATCGTTTAATGCCACATATTTAAGTTCAAGGTCGAAAGCTACTTTATAATTGCCCTGTTCGTATTCCAAAGAGGCTAAACCAGTATACGCTTCAAGCAATAACTGATTAAATTCATATACATTGCAGGAATCGATGCATTTTAAATACAATCCCCGGGCAATATCTTCCCTCCCGATTGCATCATATACCGAAGCCATTCCCGACAATGCATATACAAAGCCATAAGCATAGTTGTGTTTTTTGAACATGTTGAAAGAATTGTTGTAGAAAAACAACGCAGAATCGTACCTGACACTTCTTTCATAAAGCCCGCCTATATTCAGTTCAACAAATGCTTTGCTGAAATCGTCATCAATGGCTGAGAATATCGAAGCAGCTTTCCTGAAGGTTTGCATCGATTGTTCATACTGGTTCAGGTTTTTATAAGCAAGCGCCTGTGTATTGTACAACGAAGCCAGTCTTAGCGAATCGTTTATACTTTTTGCCAGCTCGATTGCCTGAGGCGCTGTTTGCAATACTTTCTCATGCTGATTTTCGTTAGAATACAGGTTCAGGATGTTGGTGAAAACAACCACACGCTCAAGCACGTATTTTTTATTCTCCTGATCGGTATTGTTGAGCAATTCAACTTCTTCGAGGTAATATTTTAAAGCATTCTCTTTATCGTGCTGAAAGTTGTAAAGCAGGCCAATACTGTTTAAGGTTTTTGCAATCATCACTGTATCGGTTAAGCTTCTGAATTCAGGTAATACCTGTTTGTATATACCCATTGCCTTCTGATACTTCTGGGTGAAGTAATAATAATCGGCCAGGTAATATAACAGGTTCGTTTTAAGGTATTGGTCATGTTCCTGTTCGCCCCAGGCGATACCTTCATCGATAAGTTTTTTGGCAATATCGTATTTCCCCTCATTGAGCATAACCGATGAAAAGTGGATATAATGATGAGGGTTGCCTGAATTAAACGAGTCAGGAAGTTGAACTAAAAGTGAATCGCTTATTCCGAACAACTGATAAAACAACAAAATAAACAACAAAGCTATACCTGTTTTTCTAGCCATGAAATTATTCGTAATGATTGACTACGAATGTAATAAAAAAGCTTCTGAAAGTTTAATTTTCTACATTGTAATTGGTTAATTAAAAATAATTAACTGGACATTGCCTCTTAAAAACATTAAATTAGCAGATTCGTATCATTGCTTATTTCCCTTTAAAAAATTGAAAATTTACATTAAAAATATGGTCTGTATTCGCTGCCAAATGGTGGTGAAAGCTGAATTGGACAAACTGAGCCTTCACTATACGTATGTAAAAATAGGAGAAGCAAATATTATTGAACAAATCTCACCTGAACAGTTTAAGCTGCTTGATTTAGCATTAAAAAAATCTGGATTATTGCTTATGGACGACAAAAAAAGTATCCTGGTTGAAAAGATTAAAAGTGCAATTATTGAGTTGGTTCATTATACCGAAGAACAAATCAAAGTTAACCTTTCTGATTACCTTAGCGAAAAACTCAACTACGATTACACGTATTTAGCCAATCTTTTTTCGGAAGTTAAAGGCATTACCATTGAGAAATTTTTCCTCACACATAAGATTGAGAAAGTTAAAGAATTGATTGTATATGATGAATTAACGCTAACTGAAATTGCATATAAAATGCATTACAGCAGTGTCGCTCACCTTTCAAATCAATTTAAAAAAATTACTGGCTTAACCCCAAGCCATTTTAAAAAGCTCAAAAATCAACGGAGAAATACACTCGAAGATGTGTGAATGATGTAAAATTTTTCCAAAATTCTGTAACGCTTTATTATACTGAAATCCTGAACTTTGTTCCTATAAATGGTTTATTCCTCGCAGAAATATCTGTTGAAAAGTGTCCAAAAAATTCAAAAAAAGGGTTTGTTTGTTTCAGGTGGCTTTATCGTAGGCTTTGATAGTGACACGCCTTCCATTTTTCGGCGCCAGATCGAATTTATCCAGCAAAGTGGGATTGTCTCAGCTATGGTTGGACTGCTAAATGCTCCCAAGAATACTCAGCTCTACCAGCAGCTAAAGGCAGAAAATCGATTATGCAATGAGCCCACAGGAAACAACACGGACTTTTCAATGAATTTTATACCAAAAATGAATTTTGATGAACTGTTGGCTGGTTACAAAAAAATAATCCAAGGTATATACGCAAAAAAACCTTACTATAAAGGGTACGACAGGTACTTAAAACCTACAAGAAGTCTGAAAACCGAAAATCCGGAATTGAGATTTCACACATAAAAGCCTTTTTAAAATCGGCATTTATTATTGGCTTTAAAAAATAGAGGCAGGGGTGAATACTGGAAATTATTGATCTGGGCAATTTTTAACCAACCAGGTTTAATAACCGATGCCATCACCTATACAGTATATGGATACCACTTCAGAAAAATTTATGGCCTTTCAGATTAAAATGCAAACCTAACAATGAAATATTAACTGAAGTATTCAAGATAAAATATTTTATTACTGAGCTTTGAAATATATGGTAACAACAGAAATTGAAAAATCGAAATCGCACATCCTCATCGAAATTATTGAGTATGTTCCCAACTCGGTTGTTAGCAAAACAATTATTCGCAAAACAACTGGAAATATAAGCATAATGGCTATAGATACAGGTGAAGTTTTAGCAGAAAAAACCTCTCCATTCGACACTTTCATCCAGGTTATTGAAGGAATTGCAGAAGTAGTTATCGACACAAAATCGAACATACTGCAGGTTGGGCAAGGAATAATCATCCCTGCTCACACCTTAAATGCGATAAAAGCCAATCAACGTTTTAAAATAATATCAACAGTAATAAAAAGTGGATATGACGAAGCCTTAATCTAAAATTTATTTATTAAACAATAAAAATTTATACCATGTCGAAAGATAAAAATACAAAATCGAAAAGCAACAAGAAGAGTCCGGTTAAAAATCTAAAAGAAAAGAGAGCAGAAAAAGCTGCAAAAAAATTTGAAAAAAATAAAAAAAGCGAACTATAAGGTTGCTTAATAACCATTCGTTCGTTTGTTGTACATATTCAAAAATGGAAATCAGTTTTTTTGTTTTCTATATATTATCAATAGCTGACATTCTACTAATTTAAAGCTAATCAATATATTACACAAAAGGTAATTCATATTAATGTGTAGCTTTGGTTATACCTTACAGAAAATCTAACACATGAAAATAGCATTTATCAGCACATATATCCCACGTGAATGCGGAATTGGCACTTTCACAAATAACCTGTTTAATTCGGTATTGGTGAATACTGAGAACCAGCCCAAAACCAATACTGGCTTTGTGGTTGCGTTAAACGATAACGACCTTACCTACAAATACCCCGAAGAAGTAAAACTCACGATAAGGCAGGATTATCAGGGCGATTATCTGAAAGCAGTTAAATACATTAACCTTAGCGGGGCAGACCTTTGCATACTGGAACACGAATTTGGGATTTTTGGCGGACAAAGTGGTGTATACATACTCCCTTTGTTGTATCGATTGGAAATTCCCCTGATTGTGACACTCCACACTGTACTCAAAGCCCCATCGTATAACGAAAAAGCTGTTTTGCAGGAAATTTGTAAAATGGCACATCGTATTGTAGTGATGAGCCATAAGGCTATCGAATTTTTAACTCAAATTTATCAGGTACCCAATGAAAAGATAGTCTTAATTGAACACGGTGTTCCCGACATTCATTTTAGTTCAGAAGCGTCAAAAAAAGAGTTCAAACTCGAAAACAGGAAAGTGCTGTTAACATTCGGCTTTATCGGAAGGAACAAAGGCATTGAAACGGTGATTAAAGCGCTGCCCAAAATTATTGCAAAGTACCCAAATGTAGTTTATATTGTTTTAGGGAAAACCCACCCTAATGTACTAAGGCATTCTGGAGAAGAGTATCGTATTTACTTAATGCGCCTCGTTAACACATTGCATCTCGACAAAAATGTAGTATTTCTGAATGAGTTTATCGATGAACAGGATTTATTTAAATACCTGTATGCTTCCGACATTTACATCACCCCTTACCTGAACGAAGCCCAAATAACCAGTGGAACACTCTCGTATGCCGTGGGAGTTGGCTCTGCTGTAATTTCAACTCCTTATTGGCATGCCGAAGAATTATTATCAAATGAAAGGGGCATCTTGTTTAATTTTAACAATTCTGATGAGATAAGCGCCATTGTAAATGATTTGCTGGAACACCCGGCAAAAATGAATAATATAAAAAAGAATGCAGCCAATTACGGAATAAATATTACATGGCCAAAGATTGGCGAAAGGTATCTTGAGCTTGCCAAAAAAATATTAAAGGAAGATTCAATTTCAATCGAGAAAAAAGAAATTGATTTCGACCTCCTGATCCTGCCACCTTTTTCACTGGCACATATCAACCGGTTGACCGACGATACCGGAATAATCCAACATGCAAAATTTGGCATACCCAACCTGAAGGAAGGATATTGTCTCGATGATAATTCACGGGCGCTACTCATGGTATTGATGGCATACCGGCAAATGAAAGATAAACGGGCGCTCGAATTGTCTCCAATATATCTAAGTTACATACATTATATGCAAAATGCCGATGGCACTTTCCGCAACTTTCTGAGTTTTAATCGAAATTACCTCGACAAAGTCGGATCGGAAGACTCGTTTGGCAGAACAATATGGGCGCTTGGGTATTTACTTTACAATGCACCCAATGACGCATATTTCCAAACCGGGCGATTACTTTTCAATAATGCTTCTCCAAATTTTGAAAAATTGAAGTCGATCAGGGGTATTGCCAACACCATGATTGGTATCTGCTATTACTTGAAAAGCGCTCCATCGGACGATTCAATGACCGAAAGGCTGCGCAATATGGCAAACATATTGGTAAAGCATTACGAAAACAACCAAAGCCCCGACTGGAAATGGTTTGAATCTTTACTGGCTTACGACAATGGGATTTTACCGTTGGCACTTTTGCATTCGGCCCAAATTTTAAATGACAATAAAATCACTAAAACTGCTATAGAATCAATGGATTTTCTGACAATGCACACCATGAAAGACAATTACCTTTCGATTATCGGAAATGAAAATTGGTTTAAAAAAGAGGGCGAACGGTCGGTTTTTGCACAACAACCCGTCGATGCAATGGCAATGATTTTAATGTACCATCAGGCTTATTATCTGAAAAAAGACAAAAATTACCTGAATATACTTTACACATCGTTTTTATGGTTTTTGGGAGAGAATGATCTGCGGATGAGTCTTTATGATTTTGAAACCAAAGGATGTTGCGATGGTTTTGAGAACTATGGTGTAAACCGTAACCAGGGTGCCGAAAGCTCTCTTGCCTATTTAATTTCGTATTTAACAGTCCTGCAGGCCTACGACGATTTTCACAAAACAATATAAACCCCTAATACAATGCTTAACCAGATTATGCACTTTTTTTAAGCTCTGTTAATAATTCCTTCATACTGACAGTTGCATAAGTCGAAGCAAAATCGGACATGGCATAGGGAATGATCAGATTATTGTTATGAACCATCGACCCACAGGAATAAACCACATTGGGCACATACCCTTCCCGTTCATCTGCATTGGGCGTTAATAATGGCGACTGCAAGCGTCCAATAACCTTTGTCGGATCATTCAAATCGAGCAATGATGCCCCCAAAGTATATTCACGCATGGGGCCAACTCCGTGGGTAATAACCAACCAGCCTTCTTCTGTTTCAATGGGTGAGCCACAGTTGCCTATCTGAATAAACTCCCAGGGATACTTTGGCTCCTGCAGCAATTTGGCCTCGTGCCAAACATTAATATTATCAGAGAAAGCAATGTAATTATTAAACCCGTCTAAACGGCACAACATGGCATACTTTCCATTAACTTTTCTGGGGAAAAGGGCCATCCCTTTGTTTTGTGCAATTTCCCCATGTACCGGAAGTATCCTGAAATGATAAAAATCTTTGGTATCGATTATTTTGGGCAATATGCTTATGCCATCATAAGCCGTATAGGTAGCATAATAAGTAACCTCCTGGTTTTCATCGATAAATTTCACAAAACGAGCATCTTCAATGCCATTCTTTTCATTTTCAGAAACCGGGAAAATTACCCGTTCCGAAATATTGGTATCTAAAGAGAATTCCAGTTCATAATGAGACGAGGCCAGCCACATAATCTCGTTAAAAAGGTGTTTTTTTTCGGATGCAAGATGAAGCGATTTTTTTGCATTTTCGATACACTTTTTTAATTCTCCGTAAGTAAAACGATCATTTAATTTATTCAGGATCATTTCTGAAGGGATGATAGCATGAAATTTCATCTCTTTCAGCTTACTTGTAAACGATTCTTTTTCGTAAATATGACGACGGATATGTTCGGCTTCTTCCAGCATATTACCCGTTGGCTCGAGCATTAAATGATAATTTTTGTCGATTACACCGGTGCGAAATACTATGGAAGAAATATGCCCTTCACCTGTTGCCCTGAAACTAATTATTACCCGCTTTTCATCCATTGTTATTTCTGATTGATCGGGATGTTCAACAATGGAAGGGTTAAAAAATGCAGCTGATTCAATGGAATATTCCATGGTGAAATATGAACCAATAAGAATTTTACGTGAAAAACTGATCGTTTCAGGATTGACTTTCAATTGAGGCAACAAATGAACAATCATATTAAAATGCTTCTCAAATATTTTTGATATGTTTCTGTGTCGAAGCGAAAAATCTCGTAATAAGGGACTTAACACTTGTGCAACTTCCCCGTCGGACATAAACAATACCGATTTGATGGTGTTTAGGGCCCTATCATTGGTTGTGAAAAGAAAACGGGCAATAACACGTGAAGAGTCAGGTGCAAATTTTAAGTTCTTACGTTTCAAATTTATCGACATTGAAGTATTTCTTGGTGCGAGATAAAGGTAGTCTCAAAATTGGAACAAAGTCTTATAAATTATAAATTTGTTTGATCGCTGTAAAACACTTAATGAAAATACCAGGTTGACAACAGGATCAAAGTGAATATAATGCATGAAAGAAACTCCAAAAACCTAAAGCCCATATTATGAACTTTTTTACTTGTATTTTTTAGGTTTGCAATCGTTTTTTTCGATCATTTTGCTTTTATCATTTATCACAAGTAGCAAGAAACAATATAACACATAAAATCATTCCATATGGATTTTAAACACTTGGTTAACACACGTTATTCGGTAAGGAGTTATTCTTCTCAGCCGGTTGAAGAGGAAAAACTTATGCTGGTACTCGAAGCTGCATGTAAAGCGCCTTCGGCAGTGAATTATCAGCCTGTAAAGTTTTATGTCATTAAGAGCCCGGGGAAACTTCAGGAAATATTTGGCTGCTACCACCGCACCTGGTTCAGTACAGCGCCAGTTGTTATTGTTGTTACAGGTTTGCATTCTATAGCCTGGAAGAGGGGCAGCGATGGGAAGGACCATACCGACATTGATGCAGCAATTGCCATTGACCACCTTACCCTTCAGGCTGCCGATTTAGGGCTGGGCACCTGCTGGATTTGCAACTTCGATGTTGAAAAAACATCAAAAACCTTAGGCCTTAGCAGCGGCGAAGAGCCAATCGCGCTTATCCCGCTTGGTTATCCAAGTGACGAAAATATACCCGTAAAAAAACGAAAAAGGCTTAATGAAATGGTTGAATGGCTTTAAGCTGCACAACTATACCCTCAAAATTAAAACTGTGAGGCTTAAAAATTTTATTTGAAAAAGAATTTGCTAATTTTGGGTTCTAACGAGATTCAATAATTGAAATCCCGGTTGAAAAACATATTTGTAAAATTCGCTTCAGGTGAATACTTTTAAACTTTAAATTTTCATATCGGTTTTTTAAAAAATAATATTGACTATGAAAAAATACATTTTACTTGGTATATGCTTTGCCTTTCTGATTTCTTTGAAAGGTTTCTCTCAGGTTGAAATTATGCCAAACCTGGTATTGACACAGGAATTCCGCTCAGATAAAGACATATGGCCAACATTTACACAGGGTGTTGTGCATTACGAAGCCCACATAATGTACATATATGGAGAAGTATATGTTACCAGCAATATGCCCGACAGTGCAAACCATAATGCGCCTACTTTCCGATCGAGCTATTTACTTCCGATATATAGCCAGTACAAAAAAAACCAGGGCAAAGTACACGAAAACTACGACGAAGAAATGTACCTTTTCCTCGATATTAAATTCGACCCGAAGAAAACCTATAAAAAACTTTGGGAACAATTAAACCCATACAACGAAATTTTAACTTACCGCACAGGGCCTCAGTGGCACGAAGGTAAATTGAAGATCGTTTTTGTTGGCAATGCGCCAATGAGAATTTTCCAGCAGGAACGGATATGCTTTGCAGCTGCCCAGGGAACTGTTGAAGACCTTGACAAAAAATACGATAACAAGGTTATGCCCCTCATCGGGATTGATTTTGAAGAAGATATCGACTGGAATGGCGTAGGCAAAATGCCTTTCGAAGAATTCCTGAAGTTTAAGGAAATTATCAGGGAAGCTCACGAGCAAGGCAAAAAAATCAGGATTTACAACTGCCCCGAAGATGAAAACGTGTGGGATGTGATGGTAACGAGTGGTGTTGATTTTATCAGCGCCCCAAACCCTGAAAGATTTAAGGCATTTCTTGAAAGCAGGTAATTTTTATACGAGATATTGCATAAAGGGTATCGGCATGATGCCCTTTTTTTATTACTTCGCATCCTGCAATTTCACGCTAAACCTACCGGGCACGGGCTTTAACTCTCCAATCTTCAGAGAAAAAAATAAATTATTCGAAGGTTCAAAATCATTCATTTCCAGAAAATAGCCCTGATACTGAACTGATTTTTTAGGCTGTATCACCAGCTTATTCACTTCCGACACCCCAACTAAGTTCCACCCCGCTTTATCCTTAGTATAAAGTTGAAATTCAGAATTAACATGATACTTTTTCCCAAGCCTTAAAGTATCGGCATAAGGATTAAATATCTCGACAGTATATACAATTTTATTTCCCTTCCGCTTGAAATCAGGATGTTTCAGTTCAATATTGTAAAAACTTCTGAAATCGTCAATATATTTAGCAAAATACTTTTCCCGCGCGGTTTCAATAACTTCAATGTTCTGAAACTGGTTGCTATCCGATGTCAAGACATAAACTCCCTTACCAGAAAGCTCTTCATCGGCATCAATCAAATCGAACTGGTTTCGGCGGTAAAGCGCTGAATTTAAACAGGCTGTTTTTTTATCACGCGTATACCATGCATACTTTGCTGCTCCAATCCAGTTATCCTGAAAAACAACGGGCGTGTCGCCAGCAAATTTCTTTATTTTTAACATTTCTGCCTTGTTGCCGGCAAATAGTTTTAACGGGGCAATTCGCTCAACAACAGGCGTCAGAATTAAAATCCTAACCGTCAAAAGCAGGATAAAGTTTACGATGCCTGATATGACCACCCACCTTTGCCATTTTTGTTTGTTAACTACAACCTTGTACGACAAAACAAACAATGGTATCATTGCAAGCAAAATCCAATGGGCCTCAAAATCGCCGGCAAATGTTGCCAAAAAGAAGAATGATATTATCCCAACGCCGGTATACTTTAAAGCCCTTTCCCAATTGTTTTCTGGTTTTTCCCAAAACATGATAATTAAAAACAACCACCCCAACCAGGGGCCCGTTAATAAAATCAGGCTTAAAAAATAATTAAGTGTGACTCCCGGCTTGTAGATGGTTTTATGGCTATCGATCAGATGATACCTGACTGAAGGAAACTGATGGTCGATTTGCCATATAATGTGCGGCAGGAAATAAATCAGTGTTATCAATGTAACTATCCAGAAGGTTGGCTTTTTAAAAAGTTTGTAATTAGCAATCAATACAAACAATACGATTAACACTGCATGGTATTTTGAGTAAAGCGCCAGTGCAAGCGTGAAGGCAAGCAAAAAAATGTTTTGAAAACTGTTTTTTGCAAGATACCTTCTGAAAAAATAGAAAAACAGTATCGAGAATGCCAGCAAAGGGGCATCGGGTGTTGAAATAAAACAATATGGCTGAAAAAGGATTATGGAATAGACCAGGCACCAAAATAGCAGGGCATTAGCTGAGTATACTTTTACCATTTTCCATAAAAAGAACATGGCAGTAGTTGAAAGCAATATTGTCAGAAGCCTCACACCAAGCTCATTTTCAAAAAAAAGTGAACCTGCAGAAATCAACCATGATACCATTGGCGGATGGTCGAAATAACCTAATGCCGGATACTGGGAATAAAGCCAGTAATAAGCTTCATCGAAATGAAGCTCCATGGTAAAAGCCGAAAAGATATTCAAGCCGGTAAAAAGTAAAAGGCCAATTAAAAACTGGAAGTTCTTTTTATTCGATTGAATTAATCCTTTTAACATCCGTATCATTTTGTAGTAAATCTAATAAATATGCTTCTTAAATTTAATTATCATTGATTAAAAAATCTTTCCAGGAGTGTGAAGATTATTCTCCATATTAACTCTGTTTTGAATTTATGCTATACCTATCATTTAATCCCTTTTATCAGATAAACAGGCCTTTTAAAAAATAATTCACCTCCTTTTTTGAATAAAAAGTTTTTAAGCCCAGGATCAGAAATGCCATTTTTAAGCATTCGTTCAATTTTCAGTTTATTCGCTTCATCCTGTTCTGCATGTTCTATGTACTCACGTACATTCAGATCAACTTCGAGCTTAAACACACCGGTAATAGTAATATTGTTCTTCCTGAATAAATCGTCGAATTCATGTTCGCCAAGGGTTACATTATGGCTTATATCAATTAATTTATCAAAAGTCTCAAAAAACGAATTGACATCATCATCATCATATGCCCTGATATCCTGAATGCTTATCAAACCTCCCTTCTCACAGCACCTCACCATTTCTTTGAACACTTCATCAGGATTGGTAAAATGATGAAAAGCAGATTTACATATAACGACAGAATACGCATTATCAGGGTAAGGAAGTTTCTCTACATCATGGCAGTCAAATTGAACGTTGTCCAATCCAAATTCTACTACCAGGCCATTCGCAATTTCAATTTCTTTATCAGAAATATCAACGCCCCGGGCGCCGGAAATACGTTTGGCATTAAAAATTGTGAAGTCGCCCGGTCCGCAGGCTACATCAAGAAGGTTGTCTGTAGGTTTTATTTCACAAAAATCAAAGTATGCATTTATATACTCCAAATTCTTGCTTACCGACCAGTTGGCAAATTTCTCAGCCTGTTTATTAAATTGTTCCTTAATAATTTGGTTTGTCATGTTATGCTATTTTATGTTTGTGACAAAGTTTTCGTTTTCATCTGCAATGTAGTGCCATCAAATATCTTAAACATCGGTTTGAAAAACAACCTAAAGTCAGAAAGAGTGAAAATAAAAACAAACTTAGTTTTTAGGAATTATTCATTTAACTTTAATGAGCAAAAATCGAAAAGCGTGATAAAAGGTATTCTAATTGCTGTTACACTTTCTATAATCTCTCTGATGGATGCTTACAGCCAGGGAGAAATGATTCGCATCAGAAATGCAGTTGAAATCGACCAGACCGACTGTAACGGATTAAGTAAACTGGTAATTTTGCTACCATATATCCAGAGTAACCAGTATCAAACCGTATCAAATTTTCAGGCCTGTTCGGGCGAGTTGCTTGACATTCCCGAAAGTGGTGATAAATACCTGCGTTACATAATTGATGAGCCAACAATTTCCAGATCGGATAATGTATTTCAGATTTTCAATGAGTTTAATGTTTTATTACAAGCTTTCGAATTCGATTTCTCTGCTGTGCACACCATTTATCCGTACAATACTTCTTCCGAAATATTCTCAAAATTCACAGGACAAAGTGGCGATTATATCGTCTCAGAAAATCCAATGATCCAAAATATTGGCAACAACCTTTGGGCAGAGGCCACAGATATAATTGACTATTCGAGAAAGTGCTATGAATACGTAGCGACCAACTTTAGCTATCTGAATCCGGGTACAGGGCTTTATCTATTACAGGAAATTCTGAATGCCGGAGGTGGCGACTGTGGAAACCTTAGTTCAATTTTTATTTCCCTGTTGCGCAATAAAGAAATTCCTGCCAGGCACGTAGTAACTTTCAGACCAGATGGAAGCTACCATGTGTTTGCCGACTTCTACCTCGAAAACTATGGTTGGGTACCTGTCGATGTTACATATAAGCAGGCTAATCCGGAGGGTGATTATTTTGGCAAGTACGATGGACTGGGAATTGTTGCCCACACCGGTGTTTGGTTTGAGTTTCAAAGAGGTGAAGGTGATACATATAATAATCCTTTATTGCAGAATTTTCATTGGTGGTACTGGCTATCGGGCATTTGTTCAAATATCAATGCAAGTCATAAAATTTTACAGATTCCAGATTCCGGTTCTGAACCAACTGTTTCTGTTGATTTATTATCACCAAACGGAGCTGAAGCATGGATCGAAGGCAGTGTTCATGAAATTACCTGGATAGCTAATGGGATAACAAACATTAACATTGAATCCTCAACCAATAATGGTGAAAGCTATAATTCAATTGTTGACAGTACACCAGCCGGCACGGGAACTTTTATCTGGACAGTTCCGGAAACTCCATCGGACAATTGTAAAGTTAGAATAACAGCCAGGGAATATCCGTTATTATCAGATGCGAGTGAAAATTCTTTTTCAATCGAATCACCTGTTTTGGACCGTATTGAAATCAGCCCCTCCGAAACAAGCCTTACTCCGGCAGGCCAGGTTCAATTCACAGCAACCGGATACAACACTTTGGAAGAAATTACAGACTTGAACCCACAATGGGTAGCAACGGGTGGCTCAATTTCTTCAGGTGGTTTGTTCACAGCTGGAACCATACCCGGAACCTACAAGGTTGCTGCCTCAGCTGGTGGAATAATCGGAAATGCAAGCATCACAATAACACATGGGTCAATTTTCAGGATAGATATTTCTCCAACAAGCTCAACACTAGCAATAATGGAGAGCCAAAAATTCACTGCAACAGGTTACGATCAATGGAACAACGAGATAACTATAAATCCGTCATGGTCAACAAACGGGGGCTCAATTTCTTCTGATGGATTATTTTCTGCAGGAACTCAAACCGGAAATTTCACGATTTCTGCAAGCGATCAGGGGATAAACAAACTTTCTACGGTTGTAATTACACCTGGTCCATTGTCGAACATAGTGATATCGCCTTCCTCTGCTAGAATAAATATTGATGAAACACAGCAATTTATTGCCATGGGTTACGATGCAGGTAATAATGAAACTGCCTTTACACCTGATTGGACTGCAACAGGAGGTATGGTCAACTCATCTGATCTTGGCCATGTCAGCAGCAGTACTGCTGAATACAAGCCTACAGAAGCCGGAAATTATAATATAACATGTTCCGATAATAACTCCGGAATATCAGGCACTGCCGAAGTTGAAGTTGTTGTCCCGTCAATAAATTTTATCATGGAACCTGCCAAACAAATCTTGCTGCATAATTATCCAAATCCATTCCAGGCCTCAACAATTATTGAATATTCAATCCCGGTATTGAATGAATCGGAAGTACCGGTAACATTAACCGTTTACAATATGGAGGGGCGAAAAATTGAAACCCTTGTAAACGAAATGAAACAACCGGGACAATACCAGACAGGATTTCCATCATGTAATTTAAACCATGACAATGGCCTTGCCCAATTCCACGAAAAGATATTCTATTGCAGGCTGACAATCGGCAACAGTTACTCAATTTCTAAAAAGATGCTTATTAAATAAAAGCCCCATATTTTTTCTGATACCTGAGATTACTCGACCAGCATTAACTTGTGTGACTGGCTGATTGTTTCAAAGCCTGTATTTATTTCCATTCTGCAGATATAAATACCGGGAACCAGCCTTATATGACTATAATTGTTCCCATCCCAATGTGTTTCATATTCGCCTGCAGGTTGATACTGATTGACCAGGGTACGCACAATCTCACCTTTCATGTTATAAATGCTGATGCTGATGTCGGCAGGTTTAGGCACCGTGTACCTAATTTTTGTTGAAACATTAAACGGATTTGGGTAATTATCAAGAAGCGTAGATGTACCTTCAAAGTTGTTTGAGAAATTCTCAGCAGAAGTTGGAATTTCCGGATTATCAATTACCTGTATCAATTCAATTCCCTCGCCTGTACCCAGGTTACGGCTGTACTGCTTATCGGTGGAATTGTTCCAGTGCTCGTGTACGCCTAAACTCTTTAAAGGGACACCATCATTTTCGGGATCGTAAACCGTGCCCGAAGGTGGGTTATCAGCCTGTGCTGCTTCGTGCAGGTAATTGTCAATGTTTCCATCCTTCAGCCCATAGTCCGATGACCGTAAAAAATCGATCAACACCGACTCAATGGCTACAAAATCCTGACTTACGAACAAACTTGATGCATACTTTCCGTTGAAAGGCGCCGCCGACCAGTAGTCCTGGTGAATACACTCACCAATTAACAAAATATTTTTACCTCCAAGCTCTTGATGGCCCATGAGGTCGACCAGGGCATTGTACGATCCCATTGGGCGCATTTTAATGTCCCCCAGATCGTGAGCGGCAACAGCTTCGTGCATAAACATCGGTTGCCAGTGGTGGTAGTAATCGTAAATTGTAGGGTGCCATACTGCCCCGAAATAGTTTTTGGCGCAACAGGTAACTCCGGCCAGGTCGGGATGAGGACGGGGCAATGAATAACTCATGAGATATTTAGCCTCGGAAACAACCGTGGGAAAACACACCTCACCGCTCCCCTTAACAAGATCCGGATCTCCATAATAGACCACACAGTTGGGGTCGCGTTCAACCAGTTCGCGGGTACCCTGATTATTGCCAGGTCCGCCTTCATAACCTTTTCGGTCGGTAGCATCGCCTTCGGCCCAGCGCACACCGGGGAAAGCTGCATGGTTATAATTGTAAACCGGGTCGCCATGATAAAAGATACAGTCGTAGAATGTGATATCTTCCTCAGGTACGCCAGCATTGTTCACAAGGTGCCATATGAGTGCATAAACCATTTGCGGGGTTGAACGAAGCTGGTTGCCCGACCATTTATAGGAGCGTGAAAAGATGTTGTTAACCTTGATTGCAATTTTATCGCCAGCCTGATATCCAACATCGTTTTGCCCGTAACGCGTTTGGTTAAAGTCTTTGAAGAGCGCATCCCATGCCTTCACCTGATCGGCAATACCGGTAAGGTTATACATGGCCTGGGTTATCATTCGCCTGGCAACTTCCGGATCAGTATCGTCCCACCAATTCTTGATTTTGGCATCACAAATTTCGCTGTCGTAAACCCAAACCACACGTCCGGGAAAAATTCCTTTGGCAACGCCAACAGGGCTGTTGGCCGGATCGGTTGGAACAAAGGCTTCGGTATTGACAACATCTATGACCGATGCAGCAACATCATGTGTAACATTCAGGGTGACAAAGCAAAGTATTGCCCCTATTGCAAAACTAATTGCCCCAATCACATAACGTTTTCTTTGAAACAGGTTGCGGGCTTTGCGAATGATCAGTGCAGAACCTGCCAACCCTAATAGCCAGGCAATGAAACCAGCAGCAATGGGCTGGGCTACTTTTTGACAGGGATAGTCGGCCCGGCTGGGCTTGGGCACAACCCTTACCAGCACCCAAATAACAGAGGCTATGCCAACCACAAACCATAGCCAGAAAGCTTTTCTTTTTCCAATTTTAATTCCGTTAATTTTACCTGTTCTGGGGCATACGGTGAACTGATCTTTTATTTGTTGCCTGATTTTTGAAAACATAACTTGTTATTTAAAAATAATTATAACCATCTATTTAATCGTTGTGCCTATTGCTTTAATGAGAGTTCGTCAATTTCTTCCTGTTCCAGAATCCTGTTAAAAATCCTGACCTCGTCGAGCTTGCCATAAAAATAAGTCAGTTTTAAGGCATCATCGTTCGATGACCTTCCCAGATATAGGGTATCGCTTAAGTAAGCAATTCTTTCCATTAAAGGGGTTGTTTTTTGCAGACTGCCATTTACATATATTTGTACATCGCTACTAACTGCCATGTACAAATGAAACCATTCGTAACAATTGTCAATATCTGCTGCGGCTATCTCATCCGATCCTGTATCACACTTTACCTGCGTTGCCCCTGATATTCCATCAATGCTGCCGTAAACCTGTTTTTCGGAATAGTCAAAAATGGTTGACCTCCATTGTGGCCACTCACCAACATAATAGCGGTACGACTGCAACCATAATGATATTGAAAAGGTATCAAGGCTGCCGATAACAGAAACGAAGAAATCTTCGTCGCCATTGAGCAATACCGCTGTTGAAGGCTCATTCATGTACCCTTCGACAAATTCAGGGTTACCATGAACCTCCAAAATATGATTATTCCCGCTTGCATCGGCAAAACTGTTGTCGAACGGGAAATAGGCCAAAGGTTTTTTACCGTTATCGGTTATTCCCGGTTCATCCTGTTGACAACCCAGAAGGCCTATTGCAATAATTATGAACAAAAAGAACTTCATAAAAAAATAATTAAACCCTAAAGAAATAAATTATTTCTTAGAAAATTTGCCTGCCGCAACAAGCATTTCATTTTTATAAGCCCTGACGATATAAAGCCCTGATGACAATTTTTCAATATTCAGTTCAATAACTTCAGTTGAGCAAGGAAAGTGCTTTACCAATAATTTTTCACCAGTTATGCCATATATTTCAATGGTTTCCATTCGTGCCGGATTGCGGAAAGAAACATACCGGCTGGCCGGATTTGGATAACAATTCAGTATTGAAATGCCTGCTATATTTATGCTTCGAATATAGTTCAAATTCGTTTCCTGATCAAAATTAAAAATCTCTACTATTTCAGCCGCTTTCAGTGCATGGTTGTATAAGCGGAATTCATCGAGGTAACCATTCAACCTGCGGTTATTGCGTTTATTCGCAACGCCAAGTGTCATGAGGTTGCAAGCCCAGGTACGGGATGGTTGATAGGCCATTGAATCCCAGATTGCCTGCCCGTCGATATATAGGGCTATTGTACCGCCCGAATCCCAGGTACAGGCCACATGGTGCCACATATTATCGGTTAAAGTAATCTCATTCCCCGATGGAGGGGTAGCCGGGTTGTCCCCTTTCCATGGATCGGAATAAATAAAGAAATTCTTCTTCGCCAGGCTATCATTTATCACAAATGCAATTTCTCCACCTGTCCATATATTATTTTCGAAAAATTCCGAATTGATATGCATTTCATTCTGAGGGCCAAACATATCGCCACCAAATTCCCCGGCCCACCAGATGCAGTTTATGTCGCTCACACTCGTTTCGGGTAACCGTAGCCAAAAAGCAACCGTACCTTCAGCCGAGGTAAGGGAAATGTCATCAGCCGGCAAATCTATTTTTTCATGGGAGCTAAAGTGAAATGCGCCATCGAACTTTCCTTCTGCCTCCCAGCAATCGGCACAATCGGCAGCAGCATCAAAACCATTGCCACTGGAATCAATAATCAAAGAGCCGGAAGCTTCGTTAAACTGGTAATAAACGTTAGGTTTATCCCATTGAGCATGAATGTTAACAGAAAGAATTAAGAGAAATAATGTACAAGTGTGGTTTAGGTGTCTTATTATCATAAATTAGAAATTAATTGTTAGTAAAATTGCATAACTCATCGTACAACTTCTGTACCGGCAGCCCCATCACGTTAAAATATGAGCCTTCGATTTTCTCAACGGCAATATAGCCGATCCACTCTTGTATGCCATAGGCACCGGCTTTGTCGAAAGGTTTAAAATGCGTTATATAATGGTCGATTTCTCTTTTGGTAAGTTTCTTAAACCTTACCCTTGTAACCGAGGTGAAGGAAACTTCCTTTCCGGCAGCCAGCAAACAAACACCGGTTGATACGATGTGCCAGCGCCCCGAAAGTAATTCGAGCATTTCAAATGCTTCATTGTAATCAGCAGGTTTGCCTAAAACCTGTTCATCAACGGCAACAATGGTATCGGCCGTAATAACAAGTGTATTTGGTTCAGGTTTTTTTCTGAAGGGAGCTGCTTTTTTTCGTGCCAGGTATTCGGATATTTGTTCAACAGGAAGGTTTTCGGGATAAGTTTCATCGCTTTCAAGAGCCAGCACATCAAACGGTAAACCAAGTTCTTGCAACAGTTGACTTCGTCGGGGAGATTTCGACGCCAGTATTATTCTGAAATTTTCGAATTTTTCGTGCAGCATATTAAAACGACGATTGTTTAAAACTGGGCGTACTGTTCCATTTTCCGTGCGCACGGAGCACCTGTTCAATCACATCGCGAACGCAGCCCTCGCCACCATTTCTGTCAGATATATATTTTGAAACAGTTTTGATCTCGGTTACGGCATCGTAGGGGCAGGTTGGTATCCCGCTTCGCAACATAAGCCCTAAGTCGGGCAGGTCGTCGCCCATGAACAGGATATTGGCATCATCAACACCACTCTTTTCAACAAAGTCGTCGTAGCAGGCCATTTTATCTTTCACAGCAAGGTAAATGTATTCAACCCCGAGATATTGAAAACGCTTTCTCACATTCTCATTCCGTGCTCCTGTGATTATGGCAACAGGGAAACCATTTACCACTGCGTTCCTGATTGCATACCCGTCCTTTACGTTGACCGTTCGTGTTGGTTCACCGTTTTCATCAAGCGGTGAAATATCTCGTGACAATACACCGTCAACATCAAAAACAAAGGCTTTCACGTCCAATAATTCTTCTTTAAAAAATGCCATAAAAAAATTTTAAAATGTATTACCCGGGTAATTTATGGTATTCAAAAATATTATCAGTAATTGAACTGTACAATTTTTTAAGCTTCGGATTATTTGCCAGCATGCCCATATGCTCCTGAATGATGTTTTTATCCTTCCGAAGGGCAGGGCCGGTTTGTGCAGCCCTTGGGGTCATACTCTTTATTTTTGAAGCTGTTTCGGAAATAAGCGGCTGAAGGATATCGAACGGAATATCTTTTTCAGCAATAATCTCCCCTGCAACAGCATACATATGGTTAACAAAATTGCAGGCAAAAACAGCTGCAAGGTGCAGTTGCTTTCTTTGTTCTGAAGTAATTACACGAATATCTTTCGAAATGGTTGATGCCAATTCAACCAGGATTTCTTCGTTTTCAGGCGTATTCCCCTCAATGCAAAAAGGGATTTTTGAAAAGTTCACATCGCGGTATTTTGAGAAAGTTTGAAGCGGGTAAAATACCCCACAGTTCTCCGAGTATTTCTTTAGTTCATCTACCGGAATACTGCCTGCAGTATGGGCAACCAGTTTATTGTTGAAATTCACTTTGTTCAAAAGGGAACCAAAAGCCATGTCGCTTACTGAAATAAGATAAATATCGGCATCAGGGGTAATCTTCTCAGGTTTTGTCACATAACTGCACCCCAGCATACGAGCCAGAGTAAGGGCAGATGTAACAGTACGGCTGTATACCTGCACAATTTCCACCCCACTGTGATGTAATTCAAGCGAAACCCTTGTTGCCAGGTTCCCTGCCCCTATGATGGCTACTTTTTTGTCCATGATTATTAATATTTTCGTCAAAGATAAAATAACTAACCCTAATTGTACCATAAAAAACCGCCCCTTCATAGGGGGTTAGGGGGTTTCATAAAAAGCCTCTATTCCGGGATATTGAAACCTCTTTACAGCTATTTCCGGGGGGTAAATAAAATAGGTAAATTCCCCTTCAGCGCATTTATTTCCTTCACCATCGAATAATTCAGCTTTCAGGATTGCTTCTTTCTCATTCTTTTCAATCAAAGTTGACCTAAGAGTGACCTTGCCTTTCGAAATACGCAAAGGTCTCAGGCAGAAAACATTCATTTGCTTTGTTACGCCTGCAGTTTCAGCCTTTACATAAACTGTCCAGGCACAAATCTCATCAAGCAGGGTAGCCTGAATTCCGCCATGCACAACGTCGGGGTAACCTTCGAGTAGTTTCCGGGGCTGCCAATCGGCAATAAGTTCATTCCCGGCATCGTAAAACGTTAATTGCAGGCCTATCTCGTTATGGGGAGAGCAACCAAAACAGTTGTAATTCTCGTGCCACATTGAGCGAAAAGGATTGAGTATTTTTTTCATTCTTTTTATTTTTTAAGTTTCTGAGTGCCTGAGTGCCTGAGTGCCTGAGTGCCTGAGTTCCTGAGTTCCTATGTTCAATACTCTTTAGTTTCGTATTTGATTATTAAATATCAACAATCTCAGCTAATTCAATTTATTCAGTTAATTCGGTTAATTCAGTTTAATCAATTCACCTAGTTTTAGATACCAAACAAATCCTTCAACTTTTTGATAACCCATACTTTCTAACAACCCGGCATATCTTTTCACCTGTTTACAATGTGCATTTTCAACAACATCTCCAGTCTTGTAGTCGACAATAACAGCCTCGTTGCCGCTTATCATGATCCGGTCGGGGCGGTACATTTTAAAGCCGGGGGCTATGACCGTGGTTTCGTTTAATATCCTGTAGGTACCGTTGAACCATGTACAGACTTCGGGCAGTGCAAGCAAGCTGTTCAATTCCTGTTGCAATTCAATGGCATCATCTTTATCAATTTTTCCGGCAATTTGCATCTTTAAAATTGATGTTTCAAGGTCAACTTCTGTTTCAACCATCGAAAGCACCTCATGTATCAATTTTCCCCGGTTAATTTTCAGCGCCCACTCTTGAGTGCTGGGCTCCAAAAATTCTTCAAAGTTTTTATGAAGCCTTAAAATTGAGGAAATATCTTTTTGCACGGTTACAGCTTTTGTGAGATTAAATTCAGCACCGGCCTTTTCACTCCTTTGCTTTCCTGACAGCTCACCTATTGAAAAAACGGTTTCAGACTTCTGGCTTAAAAGAGGGTTTTCAGCAAACATTAACCTGCATAACAGGTCGGATACATTTTTAATTTCCTTTTTCTTTTCATTTCTCCGGCTAGTAAATAAATACATTCCTTCAATGGCACGGGTTAGCGCTACATATAAAACATTCAGGTTGTCGACAGCCGACATAAGCACCTCGATGAAATATTCCCTGTGAAAAACAGTATTCCCTAAGCTTCTCGAAAAACCTATGGGTACAACAGGGAAAATATCATCATAACCTGCCCCGGCTTTACCCCATATAAAATTGCCACTTTTGCCGGTCTGAATAATTTCCCAGTCACAAAAAGGCACCATTACAACAGGGAACTCGAGCCCTTTTGCTTTGTGAACAGTGATGATCCTTATTGCATCGCGGTTCCCGCTTGTTTGCAATTTCAATTTACTCCCGTTTTCTTTCCACCATTCTGAAAAGCGGTAAAGGTTGCTGTTTTCAGTCCTGGTAAAATCGATTACAGCATCTTTAAAAGCCTCGATTGATGCCTGTTCACCAGGCAATTCGCTCAACCTGTAAAGTGAGATAAATTCACTAACCAGGTCAACAACCGACATTGCAGCCCATTTTTGCCTGAAAAAAGCACCATTTTCATCTTTGAAAAAAGGAAAATAATCACGCTCAACATTTCCCGAAAATAATCCTGAGCCTGAATCATCATCTTCAAGAAACTGTATTTGCTGTTGATCTCCGAAGGTTATTTTAGGAAGAGTGGTACCTTGGTGCAGGAGTACTGGAAGGATATAATTTTCAAAATTATAAACAAGTGTTGCCTGCAGGATATTGTCCCACGGGTTTATTACATAATCAAACAACAGAATGATAAACTTTACCAGTTGAGAACTTTCCAGCATTAAACTGTCGTTCGACATCACGCTGAAGTTGTAACCATGGGCACCTGCGCCTTTTCCATAATCGAGCAGTTTATTGGCAATTTCAGTACCGATATTGTTTTTCCTTACAAGAATGGCAATTTCGCCAGCCCTATAGCCCTTATCCTGTACCTCTTTTATGGAATTTATAAGCTGCGAAATTGTATCGGCCCTGTAGTTATCATCCCCTTTTTCTGCCACAAATGAAATGGAAACCAAACCGCTCTCATCATTGTTAACAGGTTTTTGCGTTACATCAGAAAAGGCATTTTCAATTGTTTTCCCAAATTCAGGTATCAATTTTTCGCTTGCAGCCGACTGATTCACCAAAGCATTGAATTCTTCCTGAAGCATTCCGGGAGTATGCTCGAATAAGCTATTATTAAATTCAACGATGTTTTTCGCGCTTCGCCAGTTCGAATCGAGCGAAACCTCGCTAACACCAAATTTTCCAAGTTCATCAGGAAGCCTTTCAGACAGCAGTGTCCAGTCGCCATTGCGCCAGCGGTAGATTGACTGTTTAACATCTCCAACAACCAGGTTAGAATGATTTTCGGAGAGTGAATTAAGCACCAGGGGTTTAAAATTCTCCCACTGTAAAACCGAAGTATCCTGAAATTCATCGAACATGAAATGCTGAAAATAGTTGCCGGTTTTTTCGTAGATAAAAGGGGCATCGTTATCGCCAATAATACCCCGAAGCAATAAGTTGCCCTCGTTAAGCAAAAGGGAATTGTTTTCCTGCCCAATCTCCCTGATGTTGGCGAGCAATACCGATAAAACACCAAGCGTGTAAATGTGTTTGTAAACCTCAATGGCCGTGTAATAAGCCACTTTGTTTTTCTCAAAAAAATTAATGGTTTCCCTGACCAATTCATTCATCCCCCCCGAATAGCATTGATCGATGCCGGGATTCCGGTTTTTGGCAGTAGCCCACTTTTCAGGCTGGTCAAGTGCTTCATAAAAACGTTTACCCAGTTCAAACTTATCGACAGGGAATTCTGCCAGTTTTTCGAATTTACCTGCAAACGAAGATTTTTTATAGCTAAAATCATCAAGGGTCAAACCATAATCGCTGAGAAGCTTTACACCCCTTTCGCCTAATTTCCGGCATTCGTTTTCGAACCATTTTATTTTTGGAAGCAGGCGTTTCTTTAGTTCCTTAATATTTTCACGCTCCTGCTCACGGGTTGGCATATTTAACTGAAAAGGCAACGAAGCTTCTTTCAAAAACTCCTTCCCAAGGTTGATTATTTCATCACGTATCTGCCAGCTTTTCCCACTGTTTAGCCGTTCTTCGGCCATTGAAAGGAGCCAGTTGCATAACTCGTTATCGTTCTCAACCTCCATCAGCAGGCGGTCGCAGGCCTCGTTAAGCACAGCATCACTGTCCAAATCAACTTCATAAGCCCCGTATAAACCAAGTTCGCGTGCAAACGACCTGAGTACACCCTGAAAAAAACTGTCGATGGTATTTACTGAAAAATGGTCGTAATCGTGCAGAAGTAACGATAGTGAAAGCCCTGCATTATGAACGATATGTGATTCAGGTTTTCCGGTTTCTGAAATGAGAGTACCCATCAACTTATCATCTTTTCCGGAAGCTACCTCATACAAATTACGCAGTATGCGCTCTTTCATCTCAGCTGTTGCCTTGTTGGTGAATGTTACGGCAAGTGTATGCCTGTAATTTACAGGATTCTCAATTAAAAGTTTGAGGTACTCCAGAACAAGCCGGTAAGTTTTCCCCGACCCGGCAGAAGCTTTATATATGGTAAGTTTTGACATTATTAATAAATTCTAAAAGTAATAAAAAACAATCACCCGTAAATCCTTGAAGAGGATCAAGCTAAAAAAATCTTGAAATAATTAGCAAATGAAGGACTCGGCATTTTTTTTCTACGGCAGTATTTATTAACAACAATACTAATGTATTATAACCTTTCTCTCCCCGCCTGTTTCGAAGCAAGACTAATTGATATCAAAACAATTTTTTTGTTTTTGTTTATTTTTTTGCTTCTTTTTGTTTCTATTTATTTTTGTTTATTTGCTTTTATTAGTTGTTATTTTTATTTTTAAACACTCATTTTAACAAAAACCAATTATTATGAAAAAATTTATACTTATTCTAACAGTTTTTACCATTTACTCTTTTACTGCAACAGCACAATCATTTTCTAACCATATCCTC
Source organism: Prolixibacteraceae bacterium (assembly GCA_016931385.1). Lineage (GTDB taxonomy): Bacteria > Bacteroidota > Bacteroidia > Bacteroidales > Prolixibacteraceae > DAIMEA01. Next base: position 5,467 of record JAFGEV010000001.1, on the reverse strand, counting down.
TCCTGGTGGAAATTTGATGAAGAAATAGGCGGAAATTCTTTTTCTACTGTTGATGAAATTTCTAATTTCACAGGCACTATTAACGGAGATCTATATGAGTGGATTTCAGGCGTTAATGGTTCAGCATTGGATTTTACCCACGCAGAAGAATTTTCTATATTACTAGTTGAAGATTTTGACGTTATTGATATTCCCGATGAATCTTTTACAGCTGCCATTTGGGTTAGAATGTCAATGGATTTGCTTGATGGAGAAGAGCAAGTTATCTTCTGTAAAGGTTCAATCGGGACAGGTGAAGAGCATGGCCCTAACAGCAATGGTGATCGTTATATGATGGCAATTAAGCGGTTTAACGGCGCTTTTGAAATTCGTTTTACTGTTGATGATGATGACACTGGCAAATCACAACTCGGTTTTACTCCGGCTGATACTATTCTGTCAAATGATTGGGTGCATCTTGCAGGAGTAAGAAGCGTTGAGGAAAAAATGCTTTACCTGTATATTAATGGTGAATTAGTTGCTGAAATGGAAGATGTTGCAGTAGAGGTAAATACTGAAGGGCAAGCATTTCAAATTGGCAACTATTTCAATTTGGGAAGTATGTTTAAGGGGGCTATGGATGACCTAGTTATTGTAGAGAAAGCACTATATGAAACAGATATAAATGAATTAATTTCTTTTAATACTCAAACAAGTGTATCGAATAAATTCAAGAATAATAAACTAATCATTGCTCCAAATATTATTAACAAAGAACTTGCACTTAAAAATATTGAAGATATTAACAGGCTTGAAATATATAATCCTTCAGGAAAGCTCATTATTGTTATAAATAATCAATATAATAATACGGGAAAATTTGATGTTAGCAATTTAACATCAGGCTTGTATTTTGTTAAAGCATATACACGAAACAATATCAAATCAGGTAAATTTATAAAAAAATGATATAAAACATAATTTCTCATAATTGTCAAGCCGATTGATTATCCTGATAAATTGACTTTTATCTATTCTCTACATTTATGTTCCAATATCTTTTTATTTATATATCAAATTTATGCAATTAAACCTTCAAGGTTTTTGAAACCTTGAAGGTTTGGAGAGCTGAAACAAATTCAAGGTTATTTTCAAATACAGCAAAACACCGACAGGTCTTTAAGACGCTGTCGGGTTGCGATACATCATATGAGGTTAAACATATATACTATACGGAAGAAAATTCCGCAACATCATTTCATATATATTTTTCACTAACTCCGCCTTTTAAGGCGGAGGAATAGCGGGCATAAGCACTATCCCGGGCTTTAGCCCTTAATGCCCCGCTTTCCGGAATTTGCAATTCAGAAAAAAAACATCACAAATTGTTTTTATTGAAAATTATCATAATTTAGTTGTGAATTTGTATGTTAAACACCCTGAAACATATAAACAATCATTGAAAAACCAAACATAAACTGATAAAGCCTGGCAAACGATGAAAAAAATCAAAATCCTTTCCATCATCTTACTAAGCATTGCACTTGTTTATTTAAGTACAGCTTCAAGCGCACAGTCCCCCGAGAAAGTGAGTTACCAATCCGTAATACGCGATGCAAGCGGAGAGCTGGTACGTTCCCAATCAGTAGGTATTAGAATAAGCATTCTGCAAGGCTCTGCCGGAGGAACGGCGGTTTATGTTGAAACACATACACCTGAAACCAATGTAAACGGGCTGGCAACCATCGAAGTTGGAAACGGAACACCGGTATCCGGGACTTTTTCCTCCATCGACTGGAGCAATGGCCCATACTTCCTGAAAGTGGAAACCGATCCGGCAGGTGGAACAAGTTATTCCATAGCAGGCACAAGCGAAATTATGAGCGTGCCGTATGCACTATATGCAAAAACTTCGGAAACAGCACAATCGGTGTCTCCCTCATCCTTTCAGGCTCCTACTGCAACCACACTGGCTGCAACCAATGTGGGATCAACCTCGGCCACCTTAAACGGAACTGTAAATGCAAATGGTTTTCTGTCAACCGTTGTTTTTCAGTGGGGGACAACATCCGCCTATGGCAATGAGATATCGACTACATCAGTTACCGGGACAGGGAATGAAAGTGTCAGTGAAGACCTTACAGGTTTGGATTATGGTACAACCTATCATTACCGGATTAAGGCTGTAAATGCCGTTAATGAAACATATAGCGGCGATATGCCTTTTACAACTTCAATGTCGTTGCCCCAGTTAACAACTTCAGCAGTAACATCTGTTTTAAGTACAACCGCCACCTCAGGTGGGAACATCACAACTGATGGAGGCTCTGCCGTTACTGCCCGGGGTGTATGCTGGAATACCTCAGGAGACCCAACCACTGCCGACAGCAAAACAACTGATGGAACAGGCGTTGGCTCATTTATCAGTTCAATAACCGGACTATCAACAGGCACGACTTATTATGTGAGGGCCTATGCCACAAGCGGGGAAGGCACGACTTATGGTAATGAGGTTTCATTCCGTACATTCGATGGGACTGTTACCGATGAAGACGGGAATGAATACCTTACAATCTCTATCGGCGATCAGATATGGATGGCTGAGAACCTGAAAACAACACAACTGAATAACAGCTCAGCAATTGCCAATGTGACGGATAATACCACATGGGCTGCTTTGACTACGCCAGCCTATTGCTGGTACGATAATGATGAAACAACCTACAAAAACACAAACGGCGCATTGTACAACTGGCATACTGTGAATACAGGTAACCTGTGCCCTACAGGCTGGCATGTCCCGAATGATGATGAATGGACAACACTTACCGATTACCTAATCAACAACAGCTATGGGTATGACGATGGAGGGACAGACATTGCAAAGGCTATGGCAACAGTCTCGGGATGGACTTCTTCAGCAGTTATTGCTACACCCGGAAATGACCAGGCCAGTAATAACGCGAGTGGTTTTGCAGGATACCCGGCAGGCAACCGTTCAAACGATGGTACTTTTGATAATGTGAATGATTACGGGTACTGGTGGAGCCTGACTGAGTTCAGTACTACTAATGGAAATCAGGTAAATATCGGATATAATCTTACCGATGTTCAGACAGAAAACAGTGATAAGAAAACCGGCCTGTCTGTTCGTTGTGTTAAGAATTCAACGCCAACCGTAACAACCAGTGCCGTTACTGTGAATTCTGAAACTACGGCCAGCGGTGGAGGAGAAGTTACCTTTAACGGCGGGGCAACTGTTACAGCCCGGGGCGTTTGCTGGAACACAAGCGGCAGCCCAACTACCGATGATGATAAAACCACCGATGGAACCGGAACAGGAACTTTTACTTCGGCCCTGAGCAGTTTAACAGCCAATACAACCTACTACATACGGGCTTATGCAACAAGCGATGAGGGAACAGCTTACGGACGAGAACTAATTTTTAAAACCTATACAGGAACAGTAACCGATATCCGGGGAAATGTGTATTACACCGTAACCATTGGCTCCCAGGAATGGATGGCTGAAAATTTAAGGACAACAAGGTACAACGACGATACAGTAATCCCCAATGTAATTGATAATACTACATGGGCTGCACTCACAACGCCTGCCTATTGCTGGTATAATAACGACGAAGCAAGCTATAAGGAAACATACGGGGCTCTTTACAACTGGTATGCCGTGGAAACCGGAAAATTATGCCCGACAGGATGGCATGTACCTACTGATACTGATTGGACAATTTTAAACGGTGATCCATATCATGGAACGATTAATACAAAAACATTAGCTTCAAATTCAGGTTGGAATGAGTCCCTAATATTTAACACTCCTGGTAATGATCAGACAAGTAATAATAGTACAGGATTTAATGCTTTACCAAGTGGATTCCGACTTAATATAAGTGGCTCCTTTGAAGAAGAGTTCTTTTATTCATATTTTTGGACAAGTACTGAAGACTTTTCTGGTGAAAGAGCAAATAATTAACAATAATCTACCGAAGTTCAACTTTAAGAAATGATAGTAATTACAAACAGGTTGGTTGTAGTATTCGTTGCATTAAAGATTAAATATTTAATAAAGCTGACAAAGGATCAAAGATATATGAAACCATTTTCAAAAATAATTAGGGATAAAATAATAACAGATATTGATTCAAAAAGTTATGGAACAGGATATAATGACAGTCAGTTTTTCAATGATTTTCTCAATTTGAATTCAATTAATTTAGATCTATCTGAAGAATTATATAGAATATTTCAATGGAAATATTTTATTGAAGATTTGAGAATTAAAAAACTTACCTTTGTTTTACCTTCAGCTTGGGAAGATAAATTTGAAAATTTTATGCTCAATTTTCCCGTACTATATAACGGCAAAGTAGGAGATATTACTCTTATTAGAGATTCTTTTTATGTGTCATGTTGGTCATTAAAACAAGAATGCGACGGATTATGGCGAAGCAAAAAAGCAAAAAAAAAGGATTGTATTGTTAAAGTCAAAGTTAGTTCCCAAAAATTATTTAAAAGCATTTATAATATCATCGACCCGATTCATGATAGTAAATATTTTATTGGAAAAGTAAGATATTTAAGTGATGAAAGGATTATGGGTATTCTGGATAAGGTACACAATATCAATGAATTAGATGATGGGTTAGAATTTGTACAAAAGTTAATTGTCAAAAGGAAACCTTTTGATTATGAGAAAGAAGTAAGAGTTATTATCCGTGATGAAAATTACAAATTCGAAGAAATGAAAATTACAATTGACCCAAATTTTCTATTCGAAGAGATAACACTTGATCCTTGGATAAAATATAAAACATTTAAAAATAAGGAAAAAGAAATAAGAGATGCTGGCTTTAGAGGTAGAATTGTACGATCAAGCCTTTATGATAAAATGCCAAATAAAAGCCTGAAATTGAAGTAAAATCTTACATGGCAATGAACAATCTAACAAGGCAACAACAAGGCCGGTATCATGCACAAAAGCGTAGAGAAGTAGCCGTAAAATATGAAAAGATGTCAGAATCGGGAAAGAAAGATTTTGATAAAGGTGTTCGAAATATTGGCTGTGTAATAGGATTAATTGTTTTTGCCTTCTTTCTAATTGTTATCATTATAAAAGGCTTTTTAAATTCTTAAATTGTCTTTAACCTGCTTTTGGGAATTAACAATTCTGATGCCTGATTCCCAAAATAGTCGGCTTTCTTAATTAATCCCGGAGAGATTGCATGTTTTTAGCATTTGTGCAGGGAAAAGGTTCGACCCCGGCCGGGGTCGTATGTTTTTACGGGGTACATTGCTTCTATAAACATCTGACCTCGCCGAGGTCAATAATAAATGCTATTAATCATCAATCCTGCTCTTCATGTTTTGCACCCTGCTCTTCAAATTTGCAATTCCGAAGCATCATTCCCGGACAGGCGGTTTTTTAACCTTAATCCCGGAGGGATTGCATGTTTATAGCATTTGTAAT
>JAFGEV010000122.1 GCA_016931385.1 Prolixibacteraceae bacterium | reverse complement strand
GGGCCTTGTAGCTGCATTTTTCGGGGGAACTCACGAACGTCATCCCGATGTATGCATCTATGTTTCGCACAAAGCCGAAAACAGATGGACAACACCTGTAGAAGCAGCCAGTGGGATTCAAAACGATACTTTGCGTTATCCGACCTGGAATCCGGTATTGTACCAGATTTCAGGCGGTGATTTATTGCTGTTTTACAAAGTCGGGCCAAGCCCGTCGTTATGGTTGGGCATGTTAAAGCGTTCATCAGATAACGGCCATACGTGGAGTGAAGCTGAAGAACTACCAAACGGAAACATCGGACCGGTTAAAAACAAACCGGTTTTGCTTGATGATGGTACGTTAATTTGTCCGTCAAGCACCGAAGGGGAAGGTTGGATCGTTCATTTTGAAACCACTAACGACTGGGGCAAAACTTGGGAACGCACAGAAGGCATCAATAATTTTAAGGTACATAGCATTATTCAGCCAAGTATCCTGAAATATCCCGGTGGAAAATTACAGATACTGTGCCGAAGTAAAAACAGTGTGCTTGTAACATCCTGGTCATACGATAATGGCAAAACATGGTCGTTAACCCAACCTTCGGGTTTGCCGAATAATAACTCAGGAACCGATGCCGTAACTTTGCAGGATGGCAGGCAACTGGTTGTTTACAATCATGTGGCAACGCCAATAGGAGCTTCAAAAGGACATCGTACGCCTTTGAATGTAGCTGTTAGCAAAGACGGAAAAAACTGGAATGCATCATTGGTTCTGGAAGACTCCGAAATAAGCCAGTATTCCTATCCCTCTGTAATTCAGGGTGGCGATGGTATGGTGCACATTGTTTATACATGGCGCAGGGAACGGATGAAATATGTAAAGGTCGATCCTTCAAAACTAAATGAAGTACCAATTATTAATGAAAAATGGCCACAGAATACACCATAATAGGGCAAAAAATCTATTGTGGCCTACTGTGCCTAATGTGGTAAAATATTTTTTACAATGAATAAAACGATTTGTATTTTAATATTTCTTTTTTTACTTGTTGTACAGGGGGTAGCTCAAACTTCCGATAATAAGTTTCAGCAACCATTGCAGGAGGTATTGATGGAAATTGAAGAACAGTTTAATGTTCATCTTCGCTATTCTGAAAAGGATATAGAAGGGAAAATCCTGACTTATGCTAAATGGCGTTTCAGGCCTGATTTTGAACAGACAATGAAGAATGTTTTAGCGCCGTTCGATTTATCTTACCTGCCTGATGGGGCTCCCGATAAATTCAAGATTGAAGAATATCGATATCACCGCAGAACGGTTTCAGATGCAAAAGAAACTCTTGCTGGTTTAGCTGAATTATATTCAAATATTGATGAGTGGGAAAGCAGGAAGAACGAAATCAAGCCCTGCCTTTTAAATGCTTTGCGTTTCGACTCAATGCCCGAACATCTGGGAAGCAAGCCAATTGTTGTGAATAAGCGGAAGCATAAAGGTTACACCGTAGAAAATATTTCTTTGGAAGTTTTGCCTGGCGTTTTTACAACTGGGTCAGTTTATAAACCATTAAAAGTAGCAGGGAAAATACCTGTTATTCTTTGCCCGAACGGCCACTTCGCGAATGGCAGGTACAATGAACAGGTTCAGGCCCGTTGCGCCGGACTGGCATTAATGGGCGCTGTTGCTGTTAGCTACGACCTTTTTGCATGGGGGGAATCAGCCCTTCAATTTAATCCGGAATATCATCGTTACAGCCTTGCAAATACGATTCAGGCACTAAACAGTATTCGTTTGCTGGACTACCTTCTGGCGCAGGATTATGCCGATCCTGACAGGGTAGGGATAACCGGCGGTTCAGGAGGGGGAAGCCACTCCATATTGATATCGGCCATTGACGAGCGAATTGATATAAGCGTTCCTGCAGTTATGATGTCGGCTATTCATTACGGTGGATGTCCCTGTGAAAGTGGAAATCCAATCCATTTTTGCGGAGGCGGTACCAACAATGTTGAACTTGCCGGGTTGTTCGCCCCAAAACCACAGTTAATTATTTCTGATGGCGGCGACTGGACGGCCAATGTACCTGAACTGGAGTTTCCTTTCCTGAAACGTATTTATGATTTCTACGGAAGCAATGCAATTGTTGAAAATGAGCATTTCCAGGATGAAGGGCACGATTACGGGCCATCGAAACGGGAAGCCATGTACCGCTTTATGGCCAGGGTTTTAGGTCTGGATTCAACAGCTGTAATTGATAAAAACAACCGGCTTGATGAATCTGGAATTACCATTGAAGATGAAAATCAGTTAAAAGTATTTGGCAAAAACGGTGAAAATCTGCCGGCAAATGCCCTGACCAGTTTTATCGACCTGGAAGCCATTTTTGGTATTGAGCATGTTTACAATACCTCAAAATATAAAATTGGCGTTTGCGACTGGATGATCCTGAAACGTCAGAAACTGGGTGCTTTACAACGAACACATGAAATCGGTGCAGATGGAGTTCTGATCGATATGGGAGGATTAGGCAGCCGCCCTACTTTCGACAGCAAATTGTTCGATCCTGTCGAACGTCGTAAATTTCAGGATGAAATTCAAAAATACAATCTGCAAGTTGCAGGCATTGCCATGTCGGGTTTTTATGCCCAGAATTTTGCCGAAAGGGATATTAAACCTATGATTACCGATTGCATCAACACCATGATGCTAATGGGCACTAAAGTGGCATTCCTCCCTTTGGGCGTTGATGGCGATTTGATAAAACACCCTGAAAGGCGAGATTCAATTGTAACAAAGCTACGTTGGGCAGGTGAACAGGCCAATGCTGCCGGTGTAGTCATCGGGATTGAAACCTCGCTTGATGCAAATGGAGAACTGGAATTATTAAAAGAGATTGGCTCACCGGGCATAAAAATCTATTATAACTTTGCCAATGCTTTACAGAATGGGCGCGACCTTGTATCTGAACTCCAGATACTTGGTGCAGATAACATTTGCCAGATTTTATGTACGAACTCCGATGGTGTCTGGCTCGAAAACGATCCGGCTGTAGATATGGTAAAAGTGAAAGAAACGCTCGATGAAATGAAATACAAGGGCTGGCTGGTCATCGAACGTTCACGCAATGCCGGCAATCCACGCGATGTGGTAGGTAATTTTGGTGCGAATACCCGTTATTTGAAAAGAATATTTCAATGATAATTGAATTAATAACCACAATAGACACATAGTACACAATAGAAAAAATACAAGACAACGATCAGTGGTGTCATCCCGACGACAGGAGGGATCCCTCTACCGATATTAATCGGGATCGGGATGACACTCAAATAAAGGAACAGATTTGTAAATGTTAGAAATAACACCATTCCTACGGGACATATTACAAGGAAATAATCGACGGTGCTACCATAACTCCGTGCCGATGGCACTATTGAAATAGAAAAATAAACAAACAGATAGTATGAAAACAATTCTAACTTTAATCTTGATCTTTTTATTATTTCCGGCTATGGCTTTGGATATCTGGGTTTCGCCCAGGGGCAACAATTCAAATTCAGGAACCAGGGAACAGCCCATGCAGACTATTGATATGGCATTGAGAAAAATAAGGGATTTACGCCGTTTAAACGATCCGGTTATTGCTAACGGGATACAAATAATTCTTGCCGACGGGAGATATCAGTTGGTTGAACCGCTATTGTTCAGGCCCGAAGACTCCGGATCGGAAACAAGCCTCACATTTATTAAGGCAGCACCTGATGCAAGCCCATCGATTTCGGGTGGCATAAGGGTTATTAACTGGAAAAAAGCCGCAAAGGTTCAAGGTTTGCCAAAAGCGGCGCGGGGAAAAGTATATGTGGCCGAAATACCCCGGGTCGGAGGGAAACGTCTGGCCTTTCGCCAAATGTGGGTAAACGGGCAAAAAGCAGTCCGTGCAAGTAACCTGAACGATGGTGAACTGGACAGGATACTTTCAGTTGACAAGCAAAATGAATCGTTCTGGATACCAAGACCAGAAGTTGATTTTTTGAATATTAAACAACTCGAATTCGTTATTCACCAGTGGTGGGCCATTGCCATACTTCGTGTGAAAGACATGAAAATTGTTGGCGACAGTGCCCTGATCACTTTTCACCAGCCTGAAAGCCGCATTGAGTTTGAACACCCCTGGCCGGCTCCCTTCATCGATGAAAATAAGGAATTCAACGGAAATTCAGCTTTTTACTTTGTCAATCATATCACACTATTGAACCAACCCGGTGAATGGTATGCCGATGAAGAAAACGGAATGGTTTACTATTGGCCAAACGAAGGTGAGGATATGGCCTTAGCAGAAGTCATTGTGCCATCTCTCGAAACGCTTGTTGAATTTGCCGGGACACCCGATTTACAGGTTTCGAACATTTCTTTTCAGGGAATAACCTTTGAGCACACTAGCTGGATGCGCCCTTCATTTGCCGGGCATGTGCCGTTACAGGCTGGTTTTTACATCCTTGATGCATACAATCTGGAAATAAAGGGAACCCCTGACAAAGATTCTTTATGTAACCAGGCATGGTTGGGCCGTCAACCTGCTGGGATCGAATTGAGCTATGCAAGCAATTTAACTTTTGAAAACTGCACAATTCAGCATATGGCGGCCACAGGGATCGATTTTATTGAAGGAACGCATCATAACAGGGTAGAAGGGTGCACCATATGTGATATTGGCGGTACGGGACTGCAAATGGGCTTTTTCGGCGATAAAAGCTTCGAAGCACATCTTCCCTATGATCCAACCGATGAACGTGAAGTATGCCGATTCGAAACTGTCAGAAACAATCTGATCACCGATTGT
>JAFGEV010000121.1 GCA_016931385.1 Prolixibacteraceae bacterium | reverse complement strand
TTTTTGTTTTAAATTGTGAAACTAATCGGTTGCAAATATAAATGCAACTAATCGGTTTCGCAAATTTTTTTCAAATTTTTTCACAGAAGGTCTGATAAAAATATTTAATGGATGATTTCAGGTTGCGGGGCAAACAGAAATCTCCTTTCCTTCCGCGTACAATTTTCCCCATTCGCACAAACTGGAAGAAATGTTCTTAACCATTTCGGAAAAATGTCTGGAATGAAGTTAGGAGGCACTGAGATTTCATTTAAAAGTTTTTGTAAAATGTGACAAATGCGCGCAAACTCTAACAGGCTCCCCTGTTAAAGGAAGGGGCTGTATCATAAATGCAACACAAAAGGTTGAAAAGTCAACCGAAGTGCCAGGCAATGTATGAGCAGTTTAGAACATTGCTAAAATCAATCAGGGTAGGGAAAGAGGAGCTTTCTATTATCAGGATACAACTCGAAAAGCAGATGTCGGTTATGTCCCAAACAGAAGAAGCAAAATCATTAAAAAGCAGGTTGGCCTAAATTGAATGGAATCTGGAGGCAATTGAGGAACGTTTTGTTACCGGAGAAATTGACCGTAGTCTCTTTGAAAAATTCCAACCGAAATATGCAAAGGAATGTTTTGAAATTGAACAGGAACTTGATAAAACTGGCGGATATAAATCGAACCTTGCAAAAGTAGTAAACTTCGCGGCAAAAGTATGTGTTAACCCTTTGATATTGTGGGAGAAATCAGATTTGGAAGGTAAACGGATATTTCAAAATCTGTTGTTTCCCGAAGGAATTATCTATAATCGCGAATTAGATTGTTACCGAACTCCCAGAGTAAATTTATTTTTTTTCTCCAATCCCTGAATTGGCAAAGGTTCCGGGAAGGCAAAAAAAAAAGGGATTTCATCAAAATTGATAAAATCCCCTCTTGGGTGCCCAGAACAGGACTCGAACCTGCACGTCCATGCGGACACTAGTCCCTGAAACTAGCGCGTCTACCAATTCCGCCATCTGGGCTCACTGGTTCAGTGCGTTTATTGGCCTAACTTTTCAGGCTCCCTTTGCACTTTGAGCGGTGCAAATATATAAAAAATCCTTTTCTGTGCCGGTATTGCAATTAACTATTTCAGAAAAATCAGCTACAGAATAAACAGTTTCCTGGAAATCAATACATTTTAATTTGATCTTCAGATGTAATTTTTTCACAATACCTGCATTTTAGTTCCAGCGATTCTTTTGAAATTACGGTAAAGCAGGTTGAAATTCTTTCGTGGTTGGTAATACATTTCGGATTAAAACATTTTACAATTCCTGTGATAACTTCCGGAATTTCAACAATTTTCTTTTCCACCACTTCATAATCCCTGATAATGTTTAGTTTGGCATGTGGAGCAATCAAGGCAATTTTGTTGATTTCATCGTTTTCAAAAAACTTGTCGGAAACCTTGATAATGGCTTTGGCTCCCAGTTTTTCGCTGTCGAGGTTGGTGCCAAATGTAATCTGGTTTTCAATGTTGTCTAACCCCAAAATGGAAATAACTTTGAAAAGGTTTTTTGCCGGGATGTGGTCAATAACGGTCCCGTCTTTAATGGCGCTTACTTTTAATTTGAGCTTCTTTTTTGTATCGTCTTTCATTTTTTTCTATTTTAAATTCATGGTATGGGCAATAATTGCTTCGCGGGTAAAAACACCGTTTAAGGCCTGTGTGAAATAGTAAGCTTTTTCGTTGTTATCCACATCGGTATGAATTTCATTTACGCGCGGCAGGGGATGCAGAATTTTGACGTTGGGTTTGGTATGTTTTAACATCGCGTTTCTTAGTATGTAAATGTTTTTTACTTTTTCGTATTCAATCGGGTCAGAGAAACGTTCTTTTTGCACCCTGGTCATATAAATAATGTCGGCTTCGCTAATGATGTCGGTAAATTCGGTATGCTCGAAGTACCTGATCCCCTTTTCCTTAAGAAAAATCTTGTACACTTTGGGCATTTGTAGCTCTTCCGGAGCAATAAAATTGAAAATGGGATTTCCGAATTCCGACATAGCCATTAACAGAGAATGTACGGTACGGCCAAATTTCAGATCGCCCACCATAAAAATGTTCATATCGTCAAGGGTTCCCTGTGTTTTCAAAATAGAATACATATCGAGCAAGGTTTGTGTGGGGTGCTGATTGGCACCGTCGCCTGCGTTGATAACCGGGACCGGGGAAATTTCAGCTGCATATCGTGCTGCACCTTCCAGCGGATGGCGCATTACGATTAGGTCGGCATAATTGCTTACCATTTTTATGGTATCATGCAGGGTTTCGCCTTTGGTAGCGCTTGAACTGCCCGGGTCGGCAAAGCCAATAATTCTCCCGCCAAGGCGGCTGATTGCCGTTTCAAAACTCAGACGGGTACGCGTTGAAGGCTCAAAAAAAAGGGAAGCAACTACTTTCCCTTTTAGCAAATCCTGGTTGGGATTTTCTTCAAATTCTGCCGCCAGTCTCATAATTTTCAGATACTCTTCTTTGGAGTAGTCTGTAATTGAAATTAAGTCTTTTTTCATAATATGCCTTTACTTGATGTATTATACCTGTTTCTAAAAAAAAACCAACATTCTGAAAAAGAAATGTTGGTTTTCCATTGATTGAAAAGGAAATATCCCTTTTTATGTAAAAAATCAAAAATATGATTTAATGGATTGATGATGAAACTCCGGGAATAAAGAATTATTTTTTTGCGAAGATTGTTACCTTCTTTTGCAGAGTTTAATCTGAGATTTAGGTGTTTCATCATGCTTCAAAATTAATGAGTTTAACATTATTGGCTTAAAAAACGTGTGAGTTTTTATTATCATTTTATTAACAGATTTTCATCGAGTTTTTTTATTTCAATGCCGTAATAGTTATTGAAAATTTCTTCAGCTTTGGTTGCTTCCGATTTTTTTACTGAAAAATCGAGTTTGCAGTCGAGCGCAAAATCGGTTTTCAGAATGGTGTAGTTTTCCTGTTTGATAATATTCATCACATCGTTTAACGCGGGGTAATTAAAATAAAGCCGGTAGTGCCGTTCAATGGTTTTGGTAATAATTTCGGTTTGATTTAAAACGCTGGCGGCGGCGTTTTTGTAAGCATTTATCAGCCCGCTTACCCCCAATAATGTTCCGCCAAAGTAGCGCACCACCACTATCAGTATGTTGGTAACACCAAAACTCTGGAGTTGCCCTAAAATGGGTTTTCCGGCGGTTGACGAGGGTTCGCCATCATCATTGGCGCGGTAAGTAATTTCTTCGGTCCCGAGGCGCCACGCATAGCAGTGGTGCCGGGCACTGTGATGTTCTTTTTTCAGTTGTGCCAGATGTTCTTTTATTTCATCTTCGGTTTGTACCGGAAACGCATACGAAATAAACTTGCTTCCTTTGTCCTTGAAGTACCCTTCTCCGGGTTTTTCTATGGTTTTGTACGTATCTTCCATTACATTAAAAAGTATAGACTTACCAATGCCAAAGCCAATCCGCCATAGTTGATTTTACTAAGTTTTTCAGCAAAGATAATATTCCCCAGAAAAGCAGACAATGCCACAATTGACATGTTGTTTACCGCAAAAATTAATGAGCTTTCCAAATAGTTGCTGTTGAGTGCAATTAATAAAAAATAGAGCGATCCGAAATTGGCAGCTCCCAGAAAGAGGCCCAATAAAACGGTAGGGAGGCGGGGGAGTAGGTTAATTTTTCCGTTTGCCAATGAAATAAAAAGAGTGACTATAAATGCAACCCCAAAAACAAATGTTGAAAAGACAGGCACCTGTTCAGGAGTTGTTTTTACAGTTTGAACATATTTTATTAGTGAGTCGGCAATTCCGCTACCAAAAAATATGGCAAGTGGCAAAATCAGAAAAAGGAGGTTGGTTTTTTTGATTTCTTTTTTGTAAACCGTTAGTGCAATTGCTGCAAATGCGGTGAACAATCCGATGTATTTAAGCGTGGTAATGTTTTCGTGAAAACAGACAAGAGAAAAAAGGACGGGAAATACCAGCGATAATTTATTGGCAAGTGTTGTAACCGTGATTCCGGCTTTTTGCGCTGAGTTTCCGATGAGAAAAAACATTCCGGTAAACAATAGTCCCAGTACAATGGAAAACGGTAGCCAGGTTTTGGCTTGTTCTGAAAAAACAGAGGTGGATGACGGGAAAAATACAAACCCTAATATTGTGGCAGCCAGATAGTTAATTGAGATTAATGAGGTGAGGTTGCACGAGTAATTTTTTGCCCATCTGAAAATGATATAAATAAATGATGATGAACTTATGCTTGCCAGTAAATAGATCATTCAGGTATCAAAAAAAAAGCACCCTTTGCCGGATGCTTTCAGTTACATTTTTAATTTCTTTTCAATGTCTTCAACAAACTGCCTGAAGTTTTTATCCGTGTCTTTCAGATTGTTTACAGTTTTGCAGGCATGGAGTACAGTGGCGTGGTCCTTGCTGCCGATTTGCGCCCCGATACTTGCCAGTGAATATTTGGTCAGGCTTTTTGAGAAATACATGGCAATTTGCCGGGCTTGTACAATTTCGCGTTTTCTGGTTTTGGTCTGCAAAGCATCAACCGGCATGTTGAAATAATCGCAAACTACCTTGGAAATGTATTCGATTGAAAGCTCGCGCTTTGAATTTTTTACAAGTTTGTTGATGAGTTTTGCTGCCAGCTCGAGTGTTATTTCGCGTTTGTTTAGCATCGACTGGGCGAGTAACGATACCAGTGCCCCTTCCAGCTCGCGCACATTGTTTGAAACGTGCGAGGCTATGTACTCCAAAACTTCGTCGGAGAGGGAAATGCCGTCTTTGTACACTTTTCTTCTCAGTATTTCCATCCGGGTTTCAAAGTCGGGCATCTGTAAATCGGCGGTTAGTCCCCATTTAAATCTCGACAGCAACCGTTGTTCCATTCCTTTAAGTTCAATCGGGGGCTTGTCTGAGGTTAAAATCAGCTGTTTCCCCATTTGGTGAAGGTGATTGAAAATATGGAAGAAGGTTTCCTGTGTTTTTTCCTTGCCCGCAAATTCATGTACATCATCCAGAATGAGAACATCAATCATCTGGTAGAAATGCAGAAAATCGTTCCGGTTGTTGTTTCTTGTTGCCTCGGTAAACTGGGTTTGAAACTTGTTGGCATTAACATACAATACCACTTTATCCGGGAAACTTTCTTTTACCTCAATTCCAATGGCTTGCGCCAAATGGGTTTTTCCAAGCCCTGAATTTCCATAAATCATTAACGGATTAAAAGCGGTACCTCCCGGATTTTGTGCCACCGCATAACCCGCGCTTCTTGCCAGCCGGTTGCAGTCGCCTTCCACAAAATTTTCAAAAGTATTGTCCGGTTTTAGTTGCGGATCGATCTGAAGTTTTTGGATTCCGGGAATAATAAACGGATTTTTTATAGAGGCCCTCTCTTCCGAACGCAGGGGAATGGTTAATGGTTTGTTCTGAATTTTGCTGTTGTTATTGGTTGGGTAGCTAACCGTAAATGGAGTATTTCCATTATCTGAAGCATTGCCCATAACTACATTGTACTCAAGTTTTGCACCGGTACCAAGTACCATTCGAAGTGTCTTTCTAAGGATATCGATAAACTGTTCTTCCAGGTATTCGTAGAAGAATGCACTTGGAACCTGAATTGTTAAAACTTTGTTCTCGAGTTTAACTGGTACAATAGGTTCAAACCATGTTTTATAACTGCTGGCGGGCACGTTGTCTTTTATAACGTGAAGGCATTTTTCCCACGCAGCCCTGAATTCGTTGCTCATTTAGAAATGCAAGTTTTAGTGAGGTTCTACAAAAACAATTCTTAATAATTCTCAGTATTCCCGAAAACAAAATTTGCGAAAAAAAAGTTAAAAAAAAAATAGAAATACTATTGATTTTTTCGTGATTGTTATATTGTTTTCTCTTTCAGTGTATTAAAAAAAAATAATTTTTTATATTTGTTAATGCGTTAATAGTCAGTCCTTTATCTTTAATGCGCTGATAGTTAACAAAATATCTGGTTGGTAGTAGTTGGGTTTTTGTTGTCATAACAATATATATTAACATTACTTGGTTTATTACCGCAAAGATTTTAGTGCTTTTTCCAATTTTATTAACCGTCCGTTTCTGAATGCGACGATGGTTGCATCCGGGAAATTTTTCCTGACTTTTGCATGTAATTTCACAATTTCGTCGTACGAACCTGTTGACCCCGTTAAATAGGAATAAACGCCGCTGGTTGTATATTCTTCTATTTCAGTTTCCACCTCTCTGAATACTTCAGCGTCGGCCGGTACTTTATTTTCCGTGGATATTAAATGTACCTTGAAAAGGATATTTTTTGAAGCGGCATCGCCGGTTGCGTTGATATAAACCTCTTTTCCCAAATCGAGAGCTGAGAAATGAAGGTATCTTTTCGGGTTGGTTTGAATATCGTTTATCAGCGAACTTAAATTTCCGGAAAGGGCATTGATGGATAAATACAATTCATCGTCGTTCAGCAGGAGTCCTGCAGAATTATCGTCGCTGTTCAGTTTTTCGATGGTTGCCAAAAGCTGGTTCGATGCCTCCTGTAAATTGGTTAACACCGGCGACACGGAAATGCCTGCCAGCGTATCGCTAAATGCCGAGAGGTTTTGAATGGTATTTTC
>JAFGEV010000120.1 GCA_016931385.1 Prolixibacteraceae bacterium | reverse complement strand
GGTCCAGAAATTCATCCCCCAGGGCCGGGCAATGGCCGGATACGTATTCCCGGCTGAGAGTTTGAACTCGGAGTCGGTGCCCATCAGCGCATTCACGTAATCGACCGGCTTTAACGTTTGCGCCCGTAACTGATGCACTGAAACACAGATAAATAAAAGAATAAGATACTTTAGTTTGGTGCTCATGGTTAATATTTGAAATGATTTGTAATAACTAAAAACAGAATAAAATCAGCTCACCACCGCCAAGCGGGAGATGTAGTTGTGTTTAGACCCCATAAAAGTTACGTTTTCTTCTTCCTATTAAAAGAAGCGGGGTAAATACACTCATTTAAAAAATTAATTTCTATTCTAAATTGAATTTCATTAGAACAACTGACATACAACCCAGTTGGACGATTCATTCTGTTTGGCATTAGCCTACAACAGAAATGTATAACTGAATAAACTTTCACAATTCGTTTTTGATGAATAATGCATTCTAACAAAGTTCCTTTCAATAATCAACAGAAACAGGAACTTCTACCGCACCATCATTGATTTAGTTAACGAACTAAAATTACCGTCAACATTCAATTTATAAACATACACACCTGGCTTAAAATCCAAGGTTGACAAATCAAAAGTATGCCAACCTGCGGTTTCGGCTGAGGCTGTTAAATTTTTTATCAATTGTCCGTTCATATTATAAACAGATACAGAAACATTACCGGCACGTTCCGGAAGATAGTAACCAATTGTAGTACTTCCGCTTGCCGGATTTGGGTAATTTTGCGATAGTTTGATTTCCCCGCTGCCAGCTTCAACCAGATTTTCGGATGCGGTTGGCTGATCACCCAAATTGGCCTTTATTAATTGGACAAACTCATCAGGTGCGACAACCCGTACATTGCTGTTCAACAAACTCACACAGGTTCTAACATCACTCACATTAGCCGACCACACATGAACCGGGATCAAACTATACCCTCCCGACAATTTGGGATCGGTGGGCATCCCATTTAAAACGGATGCTAAACTCTGAGGTGAATAAACGCCATCCCACAATGCAAACCGGCCACCAATCACCGGTTTCCCGTTGTACCACTGAATACTCCCGTGCAAGCCGATGTAATTGTCGGAATAAGTGTATAAAAATATGCCATCAACGGCATCCTGATCCAGATAGGGCTTAATGGGTTCAAGGTTGCCGTTGTCGGCAATTACATTCACAATATTCAAATCACTCTTTTTCATGTAATCATTTAACTGGCTTGTCATGCTTTCAAGCGCCGGATATTTTTCAGGAAAGAAATAGCCTACACCAGATGGACCTGCCACAAAATAGTCGCGACCATTTTCTGAATCGGACGACCGATCATACAAATATTTCAAAGCCGTTGGTGCTAATTCGCATAGAGCAGGCGAAATAGTCCATCCGAGATCAACTTTACCACGATCCGGGCTATCATACCAATTTTGGTGAATGGCAAAATCATTTAGCAACCACTGCACATTATCTCCGTCAGTCATTAGAAAACAAACCGTGTGCATGTTTTCTTCGCTGACCACCGTATTCAAATGGTTCTGTTGTCTGGTTTCAGCATTAAAATTTGATAAGGTTGATAAATTCAATACCCAATCGGCAGCATTTACCAATACAGAATTTTTCGACGCAAGTTCTACCGTTTGATATTCGTCATCTCCCCAACCAAGCATTACACTGTTGTCGTCCATTCTTGAAAAAGCTTGATTAGTAATGTAGCTCCCGATATTATCAAAAAAATGAAACGCATTTGAAAAGACAGAGTAATCATTGAGAAAAAGATCTTTTCCTTCTTTTTGATACGATATAATTTTAGTGCTGAACTGGTCTTTATAGTTATTAAATGCCCAGCTTTCATCATAAAGTCGAACATCCCTTGTCATTGTAATTCCTAAGTTCTGCATTAATCCCACTTTGTCGGGAGTTATTGCAATTGCATTTAGTAAGCCGCAAATTGAAATCGCAGTATTCGAGGAATTATCATGCAGGTTACATAGAATATAACCTGAAATTCTATTTTTAAATTTACTTATCAGTCCATCAAAATCGGTTGAAAAACGATCATCAACAATTACAGGATAGTTGTCTTTGATATCCTTAATCCAATAGGAATATCCGGCTCCGTGATCACGATAGATCATTGGTTTGTCTTTAGCCAACAAGCCTTGTAGTGTACTAATTGTAAATAATTCAGACTCATTGAAATTTGCATCTATAATATTAAAAAGCGTATCAGGCATTAATGACGATGGAAATGGACTGCCTTCGATTCGTGCAACTTGACCGACTTGTGCTACGATGATATTTACAAACGTTATCATGAACACCAGCGTTCCACAAAATCTTCCAAATATTTTTTTCTCATAATAAAATCGAAATAAATTCATGACAGCAATTAACCTTCAAGTTGAAAAGCCAGGTTGTAACAACAAAAGATTACTATCGACACCTAAAATTTAGGTGTCGAATTTTCGGCAATATTTCTAATATCAGATTTAAAAAGTTGTGAAGGATAAAAATCAGAAGAATTCAACAAGATTACTTGTGTAAATAATCTTGTTGAATTAAAACTACCAATTTAGATTAACCACAACGCCAGCAGGATTATTCTCAAAACTTAAGAAACTGGTTTTGCTAGATTCATCCCAGGATGTTTCAGTTGCTTCTAACGAACTGCCTTCAGCATTAGTAATTGTAACACTAGTTGGTTTTCCCGGCAATAACACCCGCATCACGTTGGTTGTATTCAAGGGGCTTTTGACAATAAACGAATAGTGATTTTGATCTGTTTTTTCATCATAAACCCTACCGGCAGTTGCAAGTACCTGTGGCGTCTCCGGATTAGTTACGGTTCCAATATTATATAAGAAAGCCTGCTCGCCCGGCTGAACTTGCTTTTCGTCAAGCACCGGTATTTCAGGATCAAATAAGTCAATCAGTTTTCCTTTAATTACAAATGGTTCTTGGTCTTCATTTTCATCTAATACAGAAATGATTTCGTATGGTCCACGGTTGATATAAAAATTATTTTTAAACTTCAGTCCTCCATTACTTTTATCCTGTTCGTAAAGATTTTTCACAATCTTAACAAAATCATGATCACTATTCTCCGCAAGGATAAATTCTTTAGGATCTTTGCGAATTACGTAGACTTTTCCTTTGCCGGACTGAAACTCACCCTCTTGAACAGGAGTGGTCAGTTCAAGCTTTCTGAACAGATCTTCAGAAGGTGCTTTGAAGTGATTCCCATCTGTATTCCACCATTCCTGAACAGTCTGAAACGGGTCATCATCCCGTCCGCAATAGACAAGTACTCCCCCATCTTTTACCCATTGGACAATATAGTTGTGTGCCTGCGGATCCAACGGTTTCATGTTTGAATAGGACATAATCAAGATCTTTGTATCCTTCCACGATTCCGGATAGGAAACATTTTCGAGATGCATCGTTTTTACAGGAACACCTCGTTTCAGGAACGGAAGAGCCTGTCCGTAAAAATTGGCCAACTGGGGATCTTCATATCCATCATGTGTTGGGAACCGTTGAAACATCAATGAATTAGACATCAAGACACTAATTCCACTTGAACCGTTTAATTTATTTTCAGTAACCGGCATGCTGTTTAGTGTGTTAATCATGACCTGCATTTGGGTCGAATAAAAACGGGGAATTCGTGCTTTTTGGTCACTGTCTGCACTAATTTTGTAAAGACCTTCATAGATTCGGTCCGGCCAGGGCATTACTTCGTAATTTGCAATGTTGGGGTACAATAATTTTGCTGTAAAAGTTGCCTGGTAATTTCTTCTATAATCTGCCCAATCCTTTGCCCTGTCTTCAATCGGATCAGTCAGAAAAAACATTTTTCGACCTGTTGGTGCCGTCATCGATTCCATGGAACCGTATTCCAGGTAGGCCGTTTCAAAAACCCGTTCTTTCGCTTTTCCGTTAAAATAATTAGGTTCGCGCGATGTACCAGTCCATACTTGAGCAATGTACCCATCTACACATGGAAGAGATGCCAGACTGGCCTCGGGGCTTACAATTTGCCATTGAGAATAATTAACTAACGAATGGGTTGGAACATAACAACGAACATCCATCCCTTTACTTTTACCGTACTCTTTCGCATAAGTAAAACACTCATTTAATGCCCGGTAATAAAGATGATATTTCAATTTATTGGCTAAATAGGTATTTTCGGGTGATTCATGCTGAGGGCGCCAATCAAAACCATAATATGCCTTCCACTCCCGTTTAAATGATTCGCTGTATCCGGCACGAGCCCAGAACTCGGGTTCTTCCAAATAAATAGCATCAATACCGGCATCTATAACCCGTTTTATCTTGGTTTCCTTCATGTATTTAATGAAGTTTTCAGACGGAACAATGTAGGGAACCATGCGGCCATGCCAGATTGTATCTCCACGTTGTGTAACCTGTCCTTCATCCAGGTGTTTCTTTCCATCCCATTCTCCCGTAAAATAATCCTGGTATTCACCCCAGGCAATCCCGGTCATAAAATGGGTAATATATCCTTTGTCTCTCCACGATTGCACACGTTCTTCAAAAGTCATACTATTGCTGCCATGATGATCCCTGACACTATATACAATGGCAACATCAGCACGAACATCAGTCACCGGTTTCCATGGATTTGAAGTTTGAAAAGCTGTTTTCTCCCGTAAAACAGTTTTTACTCCATCCTGGGACTGAACTTTGCAGCCTACGAATAATGATATACAGTAAATAAAACAGAATACTCTTTTCATTTTTATCAGGTTTTTCGGATTTGTTGGAAATGTTAGGTTGTTTGGAATGAAGTCCTCCCGCCGTTCCGACAGGAGGACTTTCAATCAAAAATATTTAAAAATTAGTTAGGGGATATCAACCCTAACTGCTTCATTGTAGTTATGACGTCTGATATTTTCAGTTGCATAATTAATACGGGCAGCAGCACGAATAAAAACGGTTCTGCCTGCAGGAATCGCTCCTTTGGTTGTAATGGTTATTGGTTGTCCCAACTGAGCATCAAACGAATTTCCGGAATAATTAATTTCAGTTGTGTACCTGTTATCCCACTCACGGTAGCCAACATAAGGCATTTGGCTAACAAATAAGCGTACATCAGTAACATTCAACATGCCATCGTTGTAACCACCCATCGGTTCAATTTTGGCTCTAAAATCAGCTGGACTAACTGCTCTTGTAACCTTTACCGTCGCAGTAATCTGGCCGTTACTAATTGTAGGTTCTCCTACCCATTCCACTTTCAGAAATGGTTGAACTTTAAATTCAACTTCAGTAACTCCTTTTATGTCCGTGTAAATCGATTCATCAGCGATGGTATCTCCTGCAGCGGTTTGCCTCACCAAAGGAATAAAAGGTCCGTCAATTCTCACATTGTAATGGCCTTTAAACACTTTTGTGTTTTGGAAAATACCTTCTTTCATGCAACTGAAGTCGAAATTATCAGGAGTTGCAGTTTCTGTCCAGCTGAGTTCTCTCAGTCGGATACGGATACCTTCGCTGCCTTGGTCAGTTAATACGAGGTCACCCGTAGCAACATCCACAACTTTGCCTTTCAATGTTTCCTGAGGCTCATCATAGTTGTCAATCTCGCAAGAAATGAAAGCGACAACAGCTAAGCAAAATAAAACACTATAAACTATTTTTTTCATCTTCGTAAAATTTTTAGTTAACGACCTGGTTGTTGGTCAATCAATGGACTTTTTGATACTTCTCCACTAGGAATTGCCATGTAATAATCTTGTTCTGTGAAACGGAAACGACGTCTTCCTTCATCTAATCCGGCATCAAAAAAGTATTTATCGGTTGTGGCGGAATAAAATGGATACAAACCTTTGTAGTAGGCACCATCTGTTTGAGTATATCCGTTCAACATGTCAGAGTGTTGCGTTCTCCAACGTCTGATATCCCACAATGTTTTGTTCTCGAATGCAAGTTCTTTTCTGCGTTCAGTGCGAATTACCTGCAAGCCATCTTCGCCTGAAACATCAGAAATACCCATTAAAAGATCAGCACCTGCTCTTTCGCGAATCTCCTGGATGGCATCGAATGCTATTTGCTGGAAATTGTCTCCTGAAGGAGCTGTTTCTCCGGCGAGCATCAATTCGACACCTGCTTCAGCAACGTTCAGTAAAATTTCGGCATAACGCATCAACACAAAGTGTTGTTCTGAACGAGCTTCCAAAACCAGAGACTGTGGCATATTCGGATTTAACCATTTACGAATAACAAATCCGGTCATCGCCGCAGTACCGTCAGAAGTGAAAGGTCCGCTTTTTCCTCCGGCATTCATCACGGTTCCATCATTCAGCACAACTGTTTCGTGAGTAGTTCCGTTCTGAGATAAGAACAGTGATTTTTGACCAAATGCACCTATTGCTTTATAGGCATCAACCTGGTTGTAGTTTGATGGACCGGATACGGTATAATCGGGTGATCCACTATTAACAACTCTCAACGGATCGATTCCGCCGCTGGCATCACCGATATAAATACCTCTGCGAATATCAATTACTTCACCTTTAAATACATCACCCGGCAAAATAACATAAGCACGAAGACGAGGTTCTGCGTTTGCAAAAATGTCAGTTATCTTATCATACATCAAGTATTTACCGTTATCATCAAAAACTTTGATAGTTCCATCGTCGTTCTTTGCGAAACCATCAAACAACTCCACAAAATCAAGCGTTGGGCAGTTACCAGCCGAGTAACCATTACCACCCATCAACTGACGTGGGATGTTGTAAGAGTCAAAACCATGTGCTAAATCCGGATATTTGTATTCCTTGATATAAATATTCTCTGAGCTTGTTACATCAAAAAACATATCCACCATGTTTTGATATTGAGCCTCTTTGTCATTGGCAGCCCATTTTTTCTTATAAAGTGAATATTTACCTGACTTCATTACTTCACGACCAGCGCTATATGCTTCTTTAAAATATTTTTTAGAAGCTTCAGCTGCGGTGTTCGGATCAAAACCAATAACACGCACATTTGTTTTCTCACCAAATCCGGTAATTTTATTGTACTTGGCTACAGAACCTGCATAAAGCATTGCTTCTGATTTAAAACCATAGGCAACATACTTGTTAGCATAACCGCGTTTCGGGCTTGCTTCTGATAGATTCGCAATTGCTAAATTGAAATCGGCCAAAACCTGGTTCCAGGTTTCTTCTTCTGTGGAACGGGCTACTTCAAGTTGATCAACCGGTACTTCCGGATAATTTAAAACTGATGTTACCAGAGGCATACCGCCATATCGTTTTGCCAACGCATAAAAAACCATTGCCCGTGCAAAATAACCTTCACCAATAAAATGATTGTATTCCGCTTCACTAAAATTGTCTTTGTAATCAGGCAAGGTTTCGAGCAAACGGTTGGCATCACGCAATAAGTTAAAAGCACGTCCCCAATAAGCACCGTTACGGGCCCAACCTTCCGAAGTCATCGCAGTACCTGCATCCCGACCTAAAGAAGCACCATCGTTTGTTCCCGGAGTAACCAACCAGTCATCAAAAAACTGACGGGCCGGTGAGTATTTAAAGTCTTCGAAAGGCATCTGACTGTACATCCGTGATAAATACACGGTCATACCAGTTGCATCAGAAAAGAGGTCTTTGTCTTGTACAACGTTCATCGGTGGTATGTCCAAATAATCGGAACAGGAAATTACCACACCACTGAACGCCAATATGATGAATAAAAAATATTTCAATTTCATAGCTTGATTAGGTTATTAAAATTTAACATTTAATCCTACAGAAACGCTTTTGTTCAATGGATACAAATAGCCATAAGTATCGTTTGGATGCTCAGGGTCAACATAATCTACTTTCGTAATTGTAAACAGGTTATACGCATTCACGTAAACACGCATATTTTTAATACCGGTTTTCATGGTCCATCGTGTAGGAAGCGTATATCCAAGCTCAATACTTTTCAGGCGTAAATAAGCACCATTTTCAACATTGAACGTTGAGTTTACATCAGGCAAGGTACCCGTGTAAGCATAATGACCTTCGACCCATACAGTTGCAGGATCATAAGGATCTGCATTCGGATCTTCAGGATGCCATCTGTCCATGAATTGCTCCATTGCTCCTGAATTACCGCTACCCCACATTGGCTCGCGAAGCTGTTCGCCATAAACCAATGAGCTCATTGCTGATCCTTGTAACAGAAAATTCAAATCAAAATCTTTGTAAGATGCATCGAAAATAAAACTGAAGTTCATCCAGGGATATTGGTTAAAACGAATCGGATGAGAGTCGTTTCCATTAATTTCACCATCACCGTTCCAGTCTTCATAAATGTAGTCACCAACAATAGTTCCACGTCCGGTATAAGTTGGATTTGCCCAAATCTCTTCCCACGATTGGAACTGGCCTAAACCTTGAAGTCCGGAATGAACACCTTGCAACCGATTATTTTGGTTATTTTTCCAGTTGTTCCATGAGCTACCAATGGCATCACGTTCAACATACAAACGCTCAACGCGTGCGATCGAGAATAACCCTTTAACATTGTATTTGAAGTCACGAATCTGGTTTCTGTGAGAAAGTTCCAGTTCAAAACCGTAAGTCCGGTCACTGTTCAGGTTTTCCTGAGGAAGACTAGCACCAACAACCGTTGGAATACCACCGCTTCTTGTAGCCAAAAGACCTTCGCGGTTACGGCTAAAATAGTCAACTGTCACGCCTAACAAACCGTCCCATCCTTCAAAGTCGGCACCAACATCAAATGTTTTTGCTGTATACCAGGTAATATTTGGATTAGGAATACCTTTATTGTCAGCACTAGCATTAAAATTACCGTCGAAAACATACCCCCCGGTAAAATTTCTGCGGTCAGTCCTGGTCGGGTAATTATAACCTGAAACAAATTGGTAACTTGATGCATTGTCATCCCCTGTTTTCCCGTATGACGCACGAAGTTTTAATTGGTTAACAAATGCTAACGCAGATGAATTTTTGAAGAAATTTTCTTCCGAAATACGCCATCCCAATGATGTTGCAGGGAAAAATCCCCATTGTGAACCACCTGCAAATTTTGATGAACCATCATAACGAAACAAGAATTCAGCTAAGTATTTATCGGAATAAGCATAATTAAAACGACCGGCAAGTGCCATGTTTGAATTCTCGTAAAGTGCATCGGCATTTGAATTCATAGTCGCCAATTGTCCCTCAGCCACACCTGCAAACAAATAAGGTAACTGAAGTACTAGATCTCTTTGTGCAGAGTAGTTGTCACTTGTTCTTTTTTGTGCTTCCCACAGTACAAGTCCGCCAACTTTATGCTGGTTGAAAGTGCCGTCATAATTTAAAGACGTTTGAGCCAAAGATTGAGTTCTGAAATAGGACTCTCTTTTAATTCGATTGGGTGATTGTCTGGTGTAGGTCGTGTAAGTATCTGATGCCTCATCGTATCGGTACTGGTTATACTCCTTTTGAAAGACATTCGAATCATCTACATTATAATCATAGCTATATAAACCTTTCAGATACAAACCTTTTACACCGGGAATATCATATTTCAGACTTGCCGCAGATTGAATCCATTTTTTGTTATATTCTCTGTACCCAACAATATCTTTATCCATAAATGAGATTGGGTTATCTCCTTCAATCAAACCATGGTAAGGTTTTGTTGGATCGTTGTTCGCATACGCAGGAATGTGTGCACCTTGTCTCCAGAAACCACGAATAATCCACCAGGAATCCTGATAAGGACGATCCTGTTGATCCATCACCAGGTTCAAATTCAAATCTAGGGTCAAACGATTTGTAATCTTGGTTGTAATGTTTGAACGAACGTTGTATTTCGTATAGCTCAAGTCGCTTGATTTGAAAAACCCTTCCTGATACTGATACCCCAAACCAACGTAATAAGTCGTTTTATCGTTTCCACCGGTTGCATTCAAATTATGCATTGTTTGTGGCGCAAAATTACTGAACACCAACGGATACCAATCGGTACTTTGCAACTTGCCTGTTCTGTAATCTTCAAATTGCTGTTCGTTAAAGATTGGAGATCCACCGTTTATATTGTGCATTGCCCGTTCGTTACGAAGCGTCATGTATTCAATTGCATCAACAGTTGCTGGTAAACCTGAAGGAATCTGCCAGGTAAATGATCCTGTATAGTTTAATTCAAGTTTGTTTTTGGTTCCTTTTTTCGTATTCACCAAAACCACACCATTTGCAGCGCGCACACCATAAATTGCAGCTGATGCATCTTTCAATACTGACATGTTTTCGATATCATTCGGATCCAGACGCTGGAAATCATCGTTTGTCCTTGGAATACCATCAATAATAATCAATGGAGATCCCATGGCACGAATATCAAAGTTGTTATTAAAAGATCCCGGCTCTGCTGTTTTTTGAGTAACACGCACACCTGAAATCTTACCCGCCAGCATGTTTTGTGCATTCTCGTTTTTAGTGGTAACAATGTCATCGCCTTTAACTGCTGAAACAGCTCCGGTTAATGTTGCTTTCTTTTGATAACCATAACCAACAGCCACAACCTCCTCAATACCAATAGCATCTTCCTCCATTGTAATATTGATATTGGTTTGTTTTGCAACCGGTATTTCCTGAGTCCGCATTCCAACAAATGAGAACACAAGTGTCGCATCACCAGACACCCCCGACAAGGTATAATTACCGTCAAAGTTGGAAATTGTCCCCTGAGTTGTCCCTTTAATTAGAACGGTAACTCCAGGCAATGGCGCCTCATTAGAATCAGTAATTTTACCAGTAATTGTTCTTTCTTGTTGCAATTCAATTTTTTCTGCAGTCAATAAAATCAGGTTGTCTTCCATAATCTTGAAAGAAATGCCGCGATCCTGGAACAAGGTTGTCAAAATTTCATCAACGCTC
>JAFGEV010000119.1 GCA_016931385.1 Prolixibacteraceae bacterium | reverse complement strand
TTGTTCACAAGTTTATAAGCCGGTTTATTATCCTTCTGAAAGTAATAGGATTTTGCTTCGCCACCAACAAGCTTTATGTTTCCAATGCCAACAGAGGCGGTTTCTCCGGCAAAGGGGTCATTAAATACTTTAACCATTGAACAGAAAGTTGGGTTAAGTACCTGCATTAAAAGCAGTTTTGTTTTCTTTCCAAACAACACTTCCGCACTTTCAAAATAAACGTAACCTTTGGCAATTTTCTCATTGTCAATACTGTCGTTATGCCATAAGGTAGCATCTGTAATGAAATCACCGAATTTATTAAGTTTATCCCAGCCACTTTGCGGGAGGTACATGTACTCAATTTCCTCGGGCTTAATTTTAATCTTTTTCTTATCCGGTGTTTTTACTTTTAGTTCACTGATTTGCCCTTTATTGAACTTTAAAATATCAATATTTACTTCCATCGTAGTACCGTCTTTCATCGTAATATAGGAAGTATCCTTTTGGGAGAAAGATGATGTAGGTTGAGTAAAATGTTGGGCAATAGCTTTAAAAGCTACAGACGAGATAAGGAACACAGCCAATAATAAAATTACTTTTTTCATAGTTTCAAATTTAAATTGGTTAACGGGATGTAATTTATTGTTTTTTTGAATTTGTTTTGCGCCCTTTTGTAAAAACCTGAAAAATTGTATATTTGAACGATGTTTTTAATTGATTATTAACGATAATTGAAAACTGAAAATTTATTTATTATTAACCCCAAGTTCCTGAAAAATGAAAAAACAAATTATCCTTTTCTCTTTTCTGTGTATTCATTATTTTTTATTTGCACAACCCAATGCCTGGATCAACGAAATCCATTACGACAATTCTGGTTCCGATGTGAATGAAATGCTTGAAGTTGTCCTTGAAAATCCTGGTGCGTACACTCTTGGCGATTTTACCCTTACCCTGTACAATGGCAATGGAGGTACATCTTACGAAAGTGTTACGCTTGACCAGTTTACCGCTGGTGACAACATTAATGCATTTTATATTTACTCACTTTACATTTCAGGTATCCAAAACGGTTCACCTGATGGCATTTCGCTCGATTACCAGGGAACGCTTATCCAGTTTTTAAGTTATGAAGGCTCCTTTGTAGCTGCCGATGGGCCTGCCAATGGAGAAACATCCACCGATATTGGCGTTGCTGAAACCGGGTCGACTGAAGCAAGCGAGTCGCTCCAACTGGGGGGTAATGGCACAACATATGCCGATTTCACCTGGAATGCACCGGCAACAGCTACCCCGGGCAGTTTCAACAACGGGCAGAGCATTGGCGGGATTTCGCTGCCAACTATTCTCACAGCCCCTGCGACACTGGCCGGTTTTACTTACCAAACAGGCAGCGGGCCAAGTGCCAGTCAGCCCTTTACCATTAGCGGCACAAACCTTACAGGCGATATAACCATAACACCCCCTGCTGCTTATGAAATATCAACTGATGATCTCTCTTTTCAAAGCTCAAATCTTGTGCTTACGGAAATCGGCGGACTGGTTGCTCCAACACAAATGTTTGTAAGGTTAATAGCCGGCCTGCCCGTATCACCATACAATCAGGATGTAATCTTGTCGTCGCCCGGAGCAACCAACAAAACAGTAAGTTGCAACGGGGGTGTAATCCCGGTTATGCCACAGTTGGTAATAAACGAAATACATGCCGACCCCGATGCCACAAACGGCGATGCCAACAACGATGGGGTAGTCGATTCCTCTGACGATGAATTTATCGAAATCGTGAACAACGACACCTACCCTGTTAACCTTTCGGGGTATACACTAAGCGACGGCATTGGAGTGAAGCATTTTTTCTGGGGCATTACACTTTATCCGAACGAAGCCATTGTAATTTTTGGAGGGGGAAATCCAACTGGATTTCTGACATATGCATTTACTGCATCATCGGGAAGCCTGGGGCTGAACAACAGCGGTGATGATGTAATTCTAAGGGATCCTTCTTCGTATCTGGTCGATTGGTATACTTACGGACCCGAAGGTGGTAACGACCAGTCGCTTACCCGGGACCCTGACCTTACCGGCCCTTTTGTGCAACATACCATTGCAACAGGCTCGGGCAGCAGCCTCTTTTCGCCAGGCAAATATGTTGACGGTACACAGTTTACCCTTCCGGCCCCGGCAGTGCCGGTACACTGGTTGTATAGTATCCTGCTGTTTTTAATATTTGGGTTAACTATATTTTTGAGGTACCGGCGTTAAGTTATCCAACCATTATCCCTACCTTTTTCAAATCTTCCCAAAAACCAGGATACGATTTGGTAACAACTTTCGGGTCGTTAATCCGGATGTTGCCTGTGGCTATTGCTGCAGGGGCAAAAGCCAGCGCCATGCGGTGGTCATGGTAAGTGTTGATTGGTTCCGGATCGAAGAAAAGGATTTCGTCGAGCTGGCCGTCCCAGGCAAGTTCGCCAGGTTGTGGTTCGTAAAGGTTGGCGCCCAGTTTTTCAAGTTCATCAATCAAGGCAGCTATACGGTCGGTTTCTTTTATCTTCAAAGTTTCAAGCCCTGTAAAATGAAAAGGAATTCCCTTGCAAACACACATTACGGCAAATGTTTGTGCAATGTCGGGATTTTCAATAAAATTCTGCAAGTATTTTTCTGGCAGACGTATTTCCTTTTTGGTAAGCCGCACACCATTTTTTTCCTGAGTTGAAACAACTCCGAACGATTCAAACCAATCCGCCTGTATACAATCACCCTGCAAACTGTTAAGTTCAATACCTTTCAGTAAAATATCAACATCGCTTGCAAGCACGGCCATTTCGTACCAGTACGATGCGCCGCTCCAGTCGGCTTCAACCGAAAAAGGGATAGGCTTGTATTGTTGTTGTTTAATGGAAATCAAATTATCAACCCATGAATATTCAATTCCAAAACGGGCCATCAATTTTAATGTAAGGTCGATATAAGAGGCCGAAGTTATCCGGTTTTTCAGGGTCAGTTCCAGTCCGCCTTCAAGAACAGGGGCAATCATCAGCAAGGCTGTTATGTACTGGCTGCTCACACTGCCGTCGAGTTCCAGCTTTCCGCCCTTCAGGTTCGATCCCCAAATACGCAGCGGCGGGTAACCTTCTTTATTGATGTACTCAATTTTTGCACCCAGTTGATTAAGTGCATCCACCAAAATTTTAATTGGCCGTTGTTGCATCCGCTCGCTGCCGGTAATTTCCCATTTGCCCACAATTTTTGCAAGGAAGGCTGTAAGGAAACGCATAGCCGTACCTGCATGGCCTATATCAAACCTGTCGGTATTCGAAGAAAGCACTTTTTGCATCACCCGTGTATCGTCGCTATCGCTCAAATTCTGAACCGGCAGCGGACTATATGCCAGGGCATTGATGATTAGCGCCCGGTTGCTGATGCTCTTCGATGCAGGTAACGTTATCTTGCCCTGAAGCGATTTTGTTGTTGGTTTTATTGAGTATTGCATAGCTATTTCAAACTTTCCTTTTACATTCCGGCATAATAATCAAGCGCCTCAAAAATCAATTCCTGGCTACAATCAACATTAATCTCTACTTTACCAATCTCAGGCACAAGGGTAAAATTAATTCGACCGGCCTCATTCTTCTTGTCCTTGGTCATTTTCAGGTAAAGTTCTTTATAATCTTTTTTGTCGATTTCAAAGGGTCCGTAAGTGTCAATGATCCATTTCGAAATTTGCCTGGCCTGTTCCATTGGAAACCCGACTTTTTTTGCCGAAAGGTA
Source organism: Prolixibacteraceae bacterium (assembly GCA_016931385.1). GTDB lineage: Bacteria > Bacteroidota > Bacteroidia > Bacteroidales > Prolixibacteraceae > DAIMEA01. The sequence continues at coordinate 21,973 of JAFGEV010000119.1, read as the reverse complement.
CAATTCAACAATAAGCCCGTAAGCCACGGCATACCCATGCAGTATTGGCCGCCCCTTGTGCAGGGCCAGGCTTTCAAAAGCGTGCCCAACGGTGTGCCCCAGGTTCAACGCTTTGCGTATGTTTTTTTCGGTGGGGTCGTTCACCACGAAATATTCCTTCACAGCCACCGAGCGGGCAATCATTCCGTTGAGGGTTTCGTAATTGATGTTTTCGGTGTCAAATTCCAGCAACTCGTCCCAGTGGGGTTTGCTGCGGATAAGCCCGTGTTTCAGCATTTCGGCATATCCCGAAAGAAAATTTTCTATATCGAGTGTTTTCAGAAACTGCGAAGCGATAATTACGGTTTGTGGCTGGTTAAAAACGCCAATCTCATTTTTCAAGCCGTTAAAATTGATGCCTGTTTTCCCCCCCACTGAGGCATCAACCTGTGAGAGCAAGGTAGTGGGAATATTTACAAAATGCATTCCACGCTTGAAACACGAAGCTGCAAATCCGCACAGGTCGCTCAACATTCCCCCTCCAAGGTTAATGAGCAAAGACTTACGATCGGCTCCGTTTTCTTCCAAAAAGTTCCAAACAGCTACCACCGAATCAAGGCTTTTGTGTTCTTCACCACTCAGGATTTCTAACACAGCAATATCACAGAAAAAGCTGTATCGTTGTAGTTCAGGCAGGCAAAAATGTTGTGTATTTTCATCAACTACCACAAAAACTTTCCCTTTTGGGTATTTTTCAACAATATCTTTTAACTCAGGTTCAAGGTTGTTTGTAACCCTTATATCGTTTTCAAAAACAGGAATTCTCATATTTAATACATTTTTTACGCCTCAAAATTAAAACAATTTGTTATTTTGGTAGAAGTTAATGAAAATGGAATCAAAAGAAAACATAAAATTTACGTATCAGTACAATAATAAAAAGCGTTCGGCCAATGTATTTGTGCTGTTTATCGCAAGTGGGGTACTATTTCTGGGCGCTGCCTTTTATTTTTTGGCAACCAACATGAATATCCTTCTTATGGCTGATGTTGTTGCAGGAATTGTTTGGTTTGTGTTGTTCACGAACCTGAAACCCTCTTTTTTCGAAATACTGGTTTCCGAATCGGGCTTTCAGGTGAATTACTATTCGGTGGCCTCAACCATGCGGAATTACCAGTCGATAGAAATTGAATTCAGCCAGTTTGCCGGTTTTGAAGTAGGCCGAAAGATGAAGGGATTGAAACATGAACTTATTTTATCGGTAAACTCGAAATATGGTGTTGCCGATTATCCGCCTGTAAGCATGACGCTGGTAACAAAAAAAGAACGGAAACAGGTTGTAAGTGTTTTGCAGCAGATTATTAATCAGAAATATCAGTTCGAACATAAGTAATCAAAAATAAAAAGTTGATGTCAGCCCTGAACTACCAAATTGCCCTCTCGATGTTTCCACGTATAGGCGCTGTAAATGCACGCCGGTTGGTTGCTTACCTGGGCAGCCTCGATGCTGTTTTTGAAGCTCCGGGAAAAGCCTTTAAAGATATTCCGGGAATTGGAAACAACCTGATTAAAATTATTTTGGAAAAACGTACCGAAATGCTTGAAGAAGCTTTGCGCGAGGTTGAATTTATCAGGAAGCACAAAATTGAAACGTACTTTTACCTCAACAAAGCTTTTCCGAAACGCTTGGCCCAATGCGATGATGCCCCGGTTATCCTTTTTCAGAAAGGAAATGCCGATCTGAATCATCAGCGTATTGTCAGTATTGTTGGCACCCGCAGCGCCACTGAATACGGGAGGGAACTAACCGGGGAACTGATAAAGGGACTGGCCCTGACCGGTATTGAAGTTCTGGTAGTAAGCGGCCTTGCCTTTGGCATTGACGGGGTAGCACACAAAGCCGCGCTGAAAAACAAGTTCCCTACAATTGGTGTAGTAGGCCACGGGCTCGACAAATTATATCCATCGGCCCATAAAAGTTTAGCCCGGGAGATGATTGATGCAGGGGGAGGTATTCTTACCGATTTCCCCTCGGGCTCAAAAATCGACCCCGGAAACTTTCCGCGGCGTAACCGGATCATTGCCGGGCTCGCCGATTGTACAATCGTCGTTGAGTCGGCTGGTAAGGGCGGCGCCCTGGTTACTGCCGATATTGCCAACTCGTACAATCGCGATGTGTTTGCTTTTCCGGGAAAAGTATCCGACCAGTATTCGGCTGGCTGCAATAACCTGATTAAAAAAAACGAGGCCGCGCTAATTACTTCAGCTGCCGATTTAATAGCCTACATGGGCTGGGAAGCAAACGCAAAGCCCCGGCAGCAGGTTATGATGATTGACCTGGACGATGAAGAAAAACAGGTTGTGGAAATCTTGTCGGGTAGCGAAATCATTACCACTGATTTTGCTTCACGCAAACTGAATCTGTCGGTTCAGAAAATCAACTCATTAATGCTAACCCTTGAATTTAAAGGCGTGCTGAAGTCACTGCCCGGCAACCGGTTTAAACTGATTTCGAATACACACATGTAAGCATTTCAAAATATTCACAACATAATTATGAAAGAAGCAGATCATCTTTATTTTTCGGAAAGAAAGGAATGGAAAAGTTGGCTCCAGCAGTACTATAATGATTCGAAAGGTATTTGGTTGGTGTTTTACAAAAAGGAAACCGGCAAACCAACAATGGAATATGACGATGCTGTTGAAGAAGCATTATGTTTCGGATGGATCGATGGCATAATAAAAAAACTTGACAATGAGAGATATGTAAGAAAATTCATGCCCCGGATCAATTTTTACAACTGGTCTCCCACTAACCGCAAACGGGCCGAGAAAATGATTGCAGAAGGAAAAATGACTTCTGCCGGGTTAAATAAAATTGGAGATTATGCCAAAACAGGCAAATTAATTTGGCCTGAATATGATAAAAGCCAAATTCCAAATGAGTTTGCTCCAAATTTATATAAAATGCTTTGTCAGAATAAACAAGCATCTCAAAATTTTAGAAACTTATCGCCTTCACATCAAAAAAGATACTTAATGTGGGTAATGAGTGCCAAAACTCAGGAAACAAGGTTAAAACGAATGAAAGAGGCTGTTGATTTACTGGAAAAGAATATCAAAAACCTTAACAAATAAACAGGAACTCCTTTCCTATTCCTGTTTTCTGTATCATAAAGACTTAATGATCGTATTCATTTTTTGGTATACTTCACTGGCCATAATATCCAGATCGGCAGAGCCAATCCCTTTCATCGCCTCTAATGGATTGATAGTAAAAACCTCAATTTCGCTTTTATTCTTTTGCTGAATGCAAACATTACAGGGAAGCATCACACCCATTTTATCTTCTTCAAGAAGGGCTTTAAAAGCAAAATGTGGATTACAGGCGCCCAGAATTTTATACGGCCTGAAATCTTTGTCAATTTTTTCTTTTAATGTTGCCTTTACATCAATTTCGGTGATAACCCCAAAACCTTGTTCCTTTAATTTTTCCCTGACAGCTTCTTCCGCTTTTTCGAACGAAATATCTTTTATAATTTTTGTGAGATAATATTTCATATTCCATTAATTTTTAATGATTATACCAGTTAAAACATGTATACAAGATAATTGTTTAATTCATTGCATCGGGGGGGGTAACTTGTTGCAGAAACTGTAAGGTTAAGGCATGATGGTAAAAAGCTGTTAACAGCTTGTTAATTTTTTTAAAATTTTTAAAAAGCGAACAATTGTTTACTATTTTAGCATCAAATCAATTTATAGAATAGTTATGAGGACATTACTGACATTGGCAAGTTTATTTTTATTTTCTTTTTTGAGTTTGAACGCCCAGGAAACAACAGCCTGGAGAGGAGGCACAAACGGCATTTATAATGAAACGGGCTTATTGAAAACATGGCCCGATAATGGCCCTGAAATTAAGTGGGTTTTTGAAGGTTTAGGCGAAGGGCATTCATCGCCAGTCCTTGCCCTGGGGCATATTTTTGTTTCTTCAATGATTGATAAAGACGGTTACATTTTTATTCTCGACATGGAAGGGAATGAAGTAAAACGTTATAAATACGGCGAAGAATATTACGAAAGTTTCCCCGGATCACGATCCACTCCGGTAATTTCAGGCGGATGGTTGTACATTTATAGCGGTAATGGTGTAATTTATGCCTTCGATGCCATGGAGGGAAAGTTGCGCTGGAAACGCGACATGCTTTCCGAAACCGATGGTGAAAACATTAAATGGGGCGTTACGGAAACCCTTCTGGTCGATGGCGATGTGATTTATTGCTCACCCGGCGGGAAAAAGCAAAATATTGTTGCTTTGAACCGGCTTAATGGTGAAACAATATGGGAAAGCCCCGGTGTTGGCGATGCTTCGGCATATTGCACGCCAGTAATGATCGAACGCGAAGGCCGTAAACTACTTGTTACAATGATGGCCAGCCACATAATCGGCCTCGATGCCTCAACCGGAAAATTGCTCTGGAGTTTTGAGCAACCCAACAAATGGAGCGTTCATGCCAATACACCCAATTTTTATGATAACGCTTTAATTTGCACCAGCGGATATGGCCATGGCACTGTGCGCTTAAACCTATCAGATGACGGCAGTTCGGTTGAAAAAGCCTGGTTCAATTCCGATTTCGACAACCGCATTGGCGGCGTTGTTTGCCTTGACGGATACCTCTATGCCTCGGGCGACAAAAACCGTGGGTGGCGGTGCATTGATGCCAAAACCGGTGAAGAAAAATGGTTTAATGGCAATCTAGGCATTGGCGTAACCATTGCAGCCGATGGATTGCTTTACCTCTATTCCGAAAGAGGCGAACTTGCACTGGTTGAAGCCACACCCGAAGCTTACAAACAAAAAGGATTAATAAAGATAGAACACGGAACAGCCCAGCACTGGGCGCACCCGGTAATTGAAAATGGCTTGCTTTACCTCAGGCATGGAAATGCTTTAGTGGCTTACAAAGTCAAATAAAAACTGTAAATTCGGGCAAAGGGATACCATTTTAATGAACCGTTTGTTATACAGAGGAATCATTGTAATTGTTTTATTGGCATTTACCGGCTTGTTGCTTTGGTATTTGCTTTTTAACCCTGCACGTGAAATTGTTCCGAGTCAACCGGGTATGGATAACCGTGGCAAAGGGAATGCCATTGCAGAAAACATTGTAATTGGCGAACATTTTGAACGGTTCAGCAATACAATTCCTGAATTAAAGGGTACCTGGCCCAGGTTCAGGGGCGCTGATTTCGATAATATCCACAAAACAGTCACAGGCCTGATTGATGATTTTTCAGGCAATACCCTACAGATTTTGTGGAGCCATGAACTGGGTGAAGGCCATGCTGGCGCCGCAATATTCGAAGGCCTAGTTTACCTCATGGATTACAACGAAGAAATCAGGGCCGATATGCTCCATTGTTACAACTTAGAAACGGGTGAAGAACTTTGGCGCCGCTGGTACAAGGTTGCCGTTAAACGTAACCATGGAATGAGCCGGACAGTCCCGGCAGTTACCGATGATTTTATCCTGACAATCGGGCCACGTTGCCATGTAATGTGTGTCGAACGCGAAACAGGGGATTTTCTGTGGGGAATTGACATTGAAAAAGAATACGAAAGCGAAGTCCCGTTGTGGTATACCGGGCAATGCCCCCTGATCGATAATGGGAAAGCAATTATTGCAACCGGAGGGAAAGCCCTTTTAATAGCTGTTGATTGTAAAACCGGTGAAAAACTCTGGGAAGTTCAGAATCCCGACAACTGGAAAATGTCGCATTCGTCGGTAATACCGTATATATTCGGAGGAAAGAAAATGTACGTGTATTGTGCCATTGGCGGATTAGTAGCCGTTTCGGCAGAAGGGAATGATGAAGGCAAAGTGTTGTGGAAAGCTCCGGAATGGAATACCAACGTAATTGCACCCTCGCCGGTTTGCATGCCCGACGGGAAAATTTTTCTTACAGCAGGCTATGGTGCAGGAAGCATGGTATTGCAATTACAGGAATCAAACGGTAATTTTAACACTACAGTTTTGCAGCAATATAAACCAAACGAGGGGCTGGCCTGCGAACAGCAAACACCAATTTTCTGGAACGGCCATTTGTTTGGGATTATGCCAAAAGACGGGGGAGCATACCGAAACCAGTTTGTATGTGTCAATCCCGATGATTGTACCAGTATTTTGTGGGCAAGCGATAAAGACCAACGCTTTGGCATGGGCCCATTCATTTTGGCCGACGGGAAGTTTTATTTGTTGAACGATGATGGTACCTTGCATATTATAAAGACAAGTACCAGTGGGTACATCCATCTCGATAATAAAGTAATCATCGAAGATGGTCACGATGCATGGGCGCCCCTGGCCCTTGCCGATGGTTACATGGTTTTGCGCGATGCCGACAAGGTGGTTTGTATAAATATTAAAAACCCCTAGGCCCATCCCTAACCCTTCCCTTTGGGAAGGGAATAAGGTATTGCATAATAAAAGAAAGAACGAGTTTCTAATAATTGTAAACGACAAAGAGAATGAAGCAACTAAAATACTTTTTGATTTTTCTGGCGCTGCTTATCGTGGTGATTATTGTTGCCAATTACATCAACAGCAAACCCCGCAAAGCAAAAGATAATCCGTATGAATACAATGTTGATGAATACAAAAAAGTCGACCCGGAGCTGATAAGCCATGCCGAAGTCAGGCAAATGAAAATAAACATTGGCGAATATGGCGGTATTGCAACAAGCAACAATCTGATCTTTTTGGCAGCCGATTCTTCGGTAAAAATATTAACAGTTCAGGGGCAGCTTCAGTCAGAATTTTCAATTGAAGAAAATCCCCGTTGTATTGGTGTAAATCAAGAACAGATAGTAATCGGATATAAAGACCATTTTGCGGTATGCACATATTCAGGAAACGAACTTTTCAGGTCTGGCAAAATTACCGATAGCACATTGATCACTTCGGTAGCTTTTTGGGAAGAAAACATCGTTGTGGCCGACGCGGGAAAAAGGTGTGTTTACATCTATACTCAAAATGAAAAAGTAGCCGAAATTGAAGGAGTATCCGGCAGTAATAACCTGCTGGGGTTTATAGTGCCCAGCCCCTATTTTGAAGTGGCGGTAAATGCCGAAAATGAATTATGGTGCACAAACCCGGGTATGCATGCCCTGCAACAATACAACCTGAGGGGCGACTTGTTGGAAACCTGGGATAAAGTATCGAACGATATCGATGGATTTACAGGCTGTTGCAACCCGGCACAATTTTGCTTTTTACCCGATGGCCGTTTTGTAACCAGCGAAAAGGGAATGCCGCGAATAAAAATATATACCCCGAAGGGCAAACTTGAATCGGTTGTGGCAGCACCTTCAAAATTTGAAAGTAACCAACATGCCGCCGAGGTGGCAACCATTGGGGAAACCGTTGTGGCCCTTGATTACGACAGAAAAATGATACGAATATTTGAACCGATATAGAACACGGATGACACGGATTTAGCGGATTAACGCTGATATTATCTTTGAAAATCTACTGAGTCAGCTTCATATGTGTTCCGAAAAATTGAAGAAAATATAGTGAAAAACGAATTTGACAGAATATATTTATTCCGTGAGAATCCTTTTAATCAGCGTCATCCGCGTTCAAAATAATTATGAACAGAAAAGAATTTTTAAATAGCGTTTTTCGATACGGGATTGCAGGAAGCATTTTACTGCTTTCAGGGTTTCTGTTTGTTAAAAGGAAAGTAACAACCAATACCCATTGTTCAGAAAATATTGCTTGTAAGAATTGCAAAAAGTATAGCAAGTGTACCTTACCTGAAAAAGAAAATTGATGGGTGAGAAAAAATACAACAGGAGGGAATTTATCAACCGCAGCATGCAGGTAACTGCTGCCGTGGCTGTTGGCGGGTTGGCTGCTCTGGCCATAACTAAATCAAAGGCTGGGGGCACTGTATGGCAAATCGACCCCTTTGAATGCACCCAGTGTGGTCGATGTGCCACCGACTGTGTCTTGACAGTTTCTGCTGTGAAATGTGTTCATGCATACGACTTATGCGGTTATTGCGACCTGTGTGGCGGGTACTTTAAACCGGGTGTCAAAGATCTGAATACCGGAGCTGAGAACCAGCTTTGCCCAACTGCAGCCATCGAACGCCGCTTTATTGAAGAACCCTATTTTGAATACATCATCAATGAAGATTTATGCATAGGGTGTGCGAAGTGCGTAGCCGGGTGTTCAGCGTTTGGAAATGGTTCTTTAATTCTGCAAATCCGTCACGATTTATGCGTGAACTGCAACGAATGTTCCATTGCACGGGTTTGCCCCAGCAATGCCATTCACCGTGTATCGGCCAATAAGCCTTATATTATTAAAGGCAATTTTGTTGCTGATGATAAAAGCAGGTGGGAGAATAGATGAAACGAAAAATTATTCCATATAATCCAAAATTGAAACTTCTTGCGAAGAAACTTCGGAATAATATGACATTATCCGAAGTATTGCTTTGGAACGAGCTTAAGAGAAAAAAAATGCATGGATTTGATTTTGACCGTCAAAGGCCAATAGATAAATACATTGTTGATTTTTATTGCAAAGAACTTATGTTGGCAATTGAAGTAGATGGGAATAGCCACGACAATAAATATGAAGAAGACCAAGTAAGGCAAAAGCGGTTGGAGTCATTGGGAGTTCATTTCCTTCGATTTGATGATATAGATGTAAAGAAAGATATGGATAATGTTTTGAGGGAAATTGAAAAGTGGGTATTGAATAATAGACCCACCATTAGCTCCTCCGAGGAGGGGAATGAACCCACCCCTAACCCCTCCGAGGATGGGAATCAGTAGCTGCAAAAGTGAAGATTATGATAATAGAAGAACTAATGTAACTGATAAATAACAAAATGATTCAAAGGTAGAATAACCAAAACTTGCACTGCCCAAATTCCCCTCTGGGGAGGGGTTAGGGGTGGGTAAAAAATCACAGAAAAATTGTTGATAAATATATGATTTCACAATTAATTACATACATCTATTTTTTTCTAATTCAAATATTCCCTGCTTTAGGAGGAGAAATGGGAGGCATTCTTGCCCAGCAACAACGTTTCCCCAAACCCGAATTTGAAACCGGCTATACACAGCCATCGCCAACAACACCCGAACCACGGTTAACAGCCTGGGAATACATCGATGTATCGGTGCTGGTTTTGGTTATGTCGCTGGCTGCCTGGTTTGCCCTGAAAAGGCGTTCACGTAAAGGTTTGCTTTGGTTAAGTGTGTTTTCGCTGGTTTATTTTGGTTTTATCCGCGAAGGTTGCGTATGTTCAGTAGGTTCAATTCAAAATATAGCCCTTACATTGTTCGATCCGGCTTATGCCATTTCAATCCCGATAATCCTGTTTTTTACACTGCCGCTGCTTTTTACCCTTTTCTTCGGAAGAGTATTTTGTGCATCAGCCTGTCCGTTGGGCGTAATCCAGGATTTGGTAATTATTAAGCCTCTTAAGTTGCCTCAGTGGCTTCGGAAAACTCTTGGGTTGATACCTTATATTTATCTCGGTTTAGCGGTGTTGCTTGCAGCAACCAGCTCCGAATTTATTATTTGCAGGTACGATCCCTTTGTCGGTATTTTCCGCATGGGAGCCGAATTTAGCATGATTATTCTAGGTATTGCTTTCTTGTTGCTGGGCATGTTTGTTGCACGCCCTTACTGCCGCTTCCTTTGTCCCTACGGGGTATTGCTGGGGTGGATGTCGAAATTCTCACGGTTTCATTTAAACATAACTCCCAGCCAGTGCATTCAGTGCAAGCTTTGTGAGCAGTCGTGCCCGTTCGATGCTATTGACAAACCAAGCGAAAAACTATCGGTTGAAAATAAGAAACTTAATAAACGAAGGTTTTCAATTTTCCTCCTTCTGATTCCCGTATGGATCATTTTAGGAGGCTTTTCAATGTCGAAAGTTCATTCATTTTTGTCAAAAGCCCACCCCGACGTTTACCTCGCAGAATTATTGATCGAACATCCCGAACTAAAAGACGACCCGGAAAACATCGACATTCAAACGTTCCTTTCGTCGGGAAAAACAATGGAACATCTTGTTGAAGAAGCAAAACTAGTAAAACAAAAATACTTTACTGGAAGCTGGATTCTGGGTTGTTTTCTTGGACTGGCAATTGGCGTTTTACTTATGAATCAGTATGTGCTTCGCCGCCGTAAAGATTATACACCCAACAAAGTGGATTGTTACAGTTGCGGGCGATGCATGGATTATTGTCCGGTAAGGCCAACCTCTAACCTCCGCAAGATGGCGGAAGGGGAATCAGCCACTGCAAAAAATGAAAAGGGAATTTCTGAAAAAACCAATTAGACAATAAATTTGACAGACAAAATAATATGGCAAAAACCAATCATAAAGAAAATAATCACAAGCCTCCTCTCCCGGGAGATTACGAGGGGCTTCAAGGCAACCTGAAAAAGGTTTCTTTAAACACTGCCATCATTTCAGCAATTTTTGCGGTAGTGATAAGCACATTGCTTTTGCTGAATTACCTGCAACTGGCAAAAAACGACCCCACCGAAAGTACTACCCTCACGGCTTTAACCCAACGTCTGGCTGATGACCCCGGAAATGAAGAACTGAAAGAAGAAATCCGCGCTTTTGACCTGATGGCACGTAAAGCCTTTTTCACCGCTAAATGGCAGGTAAAAACTGCCGGCTGGCTTTTATTGATTTGTGGTATAGTGCTGGTTGTTTCGTTGCGTTACTATTTCTCACTCAGGTCGAAAATTGATCTACCCGAAAACAGTCAGGTTTCAGAACAGGCTCAGCGAATTCTTTCAAGTAAATGGATTTTATACTCGGGCAGTGCTTTGATCATAATCGCTTTAATCGCCTCATATTTCAGTGTCGATCAATTGAAGGGATACGATATTGAAACTTTTTCAGAAAATACGATTGATGAATCGATTGAGGTAATTGACCTTACAAATGAAGGCCAGACAAATGACTCTGGACTTATTGAAAACGAAATTGAAGAACCATTGGAAGGTTCCGTGACGGAGCCGGAAGCAACTATAACGACCGATAATTTGCAGGGCGGTTCACAGCAAAAACCTGTTGACAATAGGTCGGATTTACTTTTAATTGAGCAACAAAAAAAGCAATCAAATTCGTTCAGGGGGCCATTGGGGCAAGGTGTTTTTTATGTGAACAACATTTCTGTAAAATGGGACGTAAATTCAGGTGAAAATATAAAATGGAAAGTTGAGATTCCACTCAGCGGGTATAATTCCCCGATTATCTGGAACGACAAGCTTTTCCTTACAGGAGCAAATTCAACAGAACGATGGGTATACTGTTTTGATAAAAAAAATGGAAAACTGCTTTGGAAACATCAGGCCAATAACATTGCCGGTTCTCCGGCCACTCCTCCAAAAACTACTGATGATACAGGCCTTGCAGCGCCTTCGGTTGTTACCGACGGGAATTATGTGGTAGCTATTTTCGGTACCGGCGATGTTGTTTGCCTGAATATGGATGGCAAACGCATATGGGCAAAAAACCTGGGTGTACCCGATAACCATTACGGACACTCTTCTTCGCTTGTAGCCTGGAAAGAAAAGGTATTTGTACAGTACGATACCAACAAAGGCGGAAGGATGCTTGCGCTTCATTTCCAAACAGGTGAAATTCTGTGGGATGTGAGCAGGGCAAACCACATATCGTGGGCATCACCAATTCTGGCCGAAATTGATGGTAAAATGCAGATCGTTACCTCTTCTGAACCTTCAGTTGCAGGGCACGATATCGAAACAGGAAAGCAACTCTGGAAAGTTGACTGTATGATGGGCGAGGTTGGCCCCTCTCCGGCTTTTGCCAATGGACTGGTTTTTGCTGCCAACGAATATGCAACACTGGCAGCTATTGATCCTGAAAAGGGCAAAATCGTTTGGGAAGACAATTATTACCTCCCAGAAGTGGCCAGCCCGGTTGCTGCCGATGGACTGCTTTATATTGCAACAACTTATGGAATACTGGCCTGCTACGATGTGCATACAGGAAATAAATACTGGGAAGCCGATTATGGAGAAGGTTTTTATTCCTCTCCGGTTATGGCCGACGGAAAATTGTTTGCGATTGACATGAACGGAGTGGTACACATTGTAAAAGCCGATCGTGAACTTCAAAAAATGGGTGATATTCCGATGGGTGAAAAAGTGATGACCACCCCGGCTTTCACTGATGGATGCATTTTTGTCAGGGGAAATAAGAACTTGTATTGTATTGGAAAGTAGATTGCTTTGTTTAAAAGAAATGAATTATCTTTGAAGAAAAGGCTAAATGATGAAAACAATTTTATTAAATATACCCGATACAGTCGATCTAAACGAAGGGGAAGCTAAAATGTTACTGGCTTCCCGGCTTTACGAAAAGGGGAAATTGAGCCTTGGTCAGGCAGCTGAATTGGTTGGTCTGTCAAAAAGAGCTTTTATGGAAATATTGGGTGATTACGATGTGTCAATATTTAATTACCCTCCATCTGAACTCGAAAATGATATAAAAAATGCCCAGGATTATAGTATCTGATACAAGTTGTTTGATTTTGCTCGATAAACTTGGTAAGGTTAATATTTTACAATCACTATTTGGCACAATAACAATCACTGAAATTATAGCGGATGAATTTGGAAAAACAATTCCTGAATTTTTTTCAATTGAAAATCCAAAAGATAAAAATTACCAGAAAATCCTTGAAAGTTTTCTCGATTCAGGGGAGGCAAGTGCAATTGCTTTAGCTATTGAGAAAGAGGAATGTTTATTAATTATTGATGAATATAAAGGCAGGCGCGAAGCCAGAAATTTAGGATTAGATTATACCGGGACTATTGGTATTTTCATTATTGCAAAAAGAAAGGGATTAATCAATTCTATTACTGAAATTTTGGAAGCGATTCAAAAAACCGATTTTAGATTAAGTGAGGAATTGATACGCGAGGCAAAAGAAATGTGTGGAGAATAATAAATGCTAATCATTCATCAGTGACTAAGTTTTTAACCAATGTCAATCGACCATCAACATATCGACCAAATAATCGAAGAAAAAGGAACGGCAAAAAATTCGCTGATCCCGATTCTGCAGGCTGTTCAGGCAAAATACAATTACCTGCCCGAAGAGGCTTTACGTTATATTTGTGAAAAAACCGACATAACACCTGCCCAACTGGTTGGTGTTGCCGGATTTTACCATCAGTTCAGGATGGAACCGGCCGGTGAACATATCATTAAAGTATGCGTTGGCACTGCCTGTCATGTAAAAGGTTCAGGACGTGTTCACGATGCTTTCAGACGGGAGCTGAAACTCGAAACCGGACAAAAAACCGATAAAAGCGGGAAGTATACCGTTTCGGAAGTAAGTTGCCTTGGATGCTGTACCCTGGCACCTGTTGTGCAGATCGACAGCATTACTTATGGCCATGTGCAGCCCGATCAGGTTGGCCAGGTATTAAGCGATTTTGAAATTCAGAAAGATAAAAAAGGGGGAAAACCGTTCCGGACTCCTGATGGAAAAGAAATTAAAGGTGAAATTCGAATTGGCCTTGGTTCATGTTGCCAGGCCAGTGGCAGCGATGAAATCCAGAAAACAGTCGAAGAAGTTGTATCTGCCGGAGGCATCAATGTTAACCTGAAGCATGTTGGGTGCGTGGGAATGTGCCACCAGGTTCCATTGGTTGAAGTTTTGCCTGAGGGGAAAGACCCGGTGCTTTATGCAAAGGTTAAACCCGGCGATGTAAAAGGAATTGTTGACAGACATTTTCAACCATCTTCATTCTGGTCAAAACTCAGCCGTCGATTTGAAAATATTATTGATACCCTTCAAACCGATGAACATTGGGAAGGTGTTGAACGCTACACCATCGATGTACGCGAGAAACAGGTTTCCTCTTTCCTTGGGAAACAAATACCTATTGCAACCGAGCTGCGGGGAATCATCAATCCGGTCGATTACGATGAATACATCAGGCATAGAGGTTTTACTGCTTTGAAGAAGGCCATGCAAATGCAACCTTCCGAAGTAATTGACATGATTTATGACAGTGGCCTCCGTGGCCGTGGAGGAGGCGGTTATCTCACGGGCGCTAAATGGATTGCTGTCGACGTTCAGGAATCAAAAGAGAAATACCTGATTTGCAATGGCGACGAAGGTGACCCCGGGGCGTTTATGGACCGCATGTTGCTTGAATCGTATCCATACCGGGTGATAGAAGGAATGCTGATCGCCGCTTATGCCGTAAGTGCCACAAAGGGGTATTTTTATATCAGGGCCGAATACCCGCTTGCCGTTAAAAGGGTGAACGAAGCGTTAAAAATTTGTCGTGAACGGGGTGTATTGGGAAAAGATTCCCCGTCGAAAATTGACATTGAAATTTATGAAGGTGCAGGCGCTTTCGTATGTGGTGAAGAAACAGCGCTTATGGCTTCGATTGAAGGGAAACGGGGCTTCCCAAGGGCGCGCCCGCCATTTCCCGCACAAACGGGGCTTTTTGGCAAACCAACACTGATAAACAACACCGAAACATTTGCAATGATACCGTACATTGTGCGTAACGGAGCTGAAAAGTTCAACTCGATCGGGAATGAAAACAGCAAAGGGACAAAAGTTTTTGCCCTTGCCGGGAAAATTGCCCGCGGCGGGTTGATAGAAGTTCCCATGGGCATTACCATACGCCAGGTTATTGATGAAATTGGCGGGGGCGTTGCAAACGGGAAAAAACTGAAAGCTGTGCAAATTGGAGGCCCTTCGGGCGGTTGTATTCCCCACTGGCTGGCCGATACGCCCATCGATTTCCAGAGCCTGAACCAAGTAGGGGCAATGATGGGCTCCGGCGGCCTGGTGGTACTCGACGAAACCGACTGCATGGTGGATATTGCAAAATATTTCCTGTCGTTTACCCAGGATGAATCTTGCGGTAAATGCACCTTTTGCCGCATTGGCACAAAACGGATGCTCGATATCCTGAACCGCATTACACAGGGCAAAGGCAAAATGGAGGATCTTGACGAACTGGAAAAAATTGCCCACTGGACCGAAAAAGGCAGTTTGTGCAACCTTGGAAAAACAGCGCCCAACCCCATTGTGACCACGCTGAAGTATTTCAGGGATGAATACGAAGCCCATATCAACGGGGTGTGCCCAACGGGAAAATGTACCGACCTGATCAGTTATACTGTAAACGACAATTGCATAGGCTGCACAAAGTGTGCCCAGAAATGCCCGGTAGAAGCCATTGCCTTTACCCCGCACGAAAAGCACAGCATCAATCAGGAATTGTGCATCAAGTGCGACAGTTGCCGGCAGGTATGCCCCGAGGATGCGATAGATGTTGCCCCCTCTGACTCCCCCAAAGGGGGAGAAAAAAATCCCAAAATTTCGTAGTGGGCTTTTTGGTGGATAATAATAAAAGTGTGTTGATTTTATAAAGCAAGATTATTTGTAAATTTTGTGAAAGTCAAAATCATGAATGAAATCATTTTCATAGTTAAAGAATCGCCCGAAGGAGGTTTGGAAGCCAAAGCCCTCGGCCATTCAATTTTTACAGAAGCCGACACAATTGAAGAATTGAAACAGAATATCAGGGAAGCGATACATTGCCATTTTGAAAAAGATACCCCAATGATAGTACAGTTACACCATACAAAAGAAGAAGTTTTTAAAGCATGATATAAAATATCCGTGATTATCCACCAAATCCGCGTCATCCGTGTTCCAAAAATAAATGCATGATTAAACTAAAAATAAACAATACCGAAGTAGAAGTCCCAGAAGGCACCACCATCCTTCAGGCAGCAAACCAGCTTGGCATCGAAATACCAACACTATGCCATAACGAGGAGGTTGGGCATCTTAACTCCTGCATGATATGCCTGGTAAAGGATATTCATTCCGGCAAGTTTATCCCATCGTGTTCGAGGCAGGCCGAACAGGGTATGGACCTTGTAACTGATGATGAAGATATTCATGAAGCACGACGTACCGGGCTAGAACTGCTGCTCTCGGACCACGTTGGTGATTGTGATGCACCCTGCACTATTGCTTGTCCTGCCCACATGGACATACCTATTATGAACCGCCTGTTAGCAACAGGGAAGTTTGATGAAGCTCTCCGTATTGTCAAACAAGACATTGCCCTTCCTTCAGTGCTTGGGTATATTTGTCCTGCTCCATGCGAAGGGGCATGCCGGCGTAAACCCATCGATGGGGCAGTTTCAATTTGTCTGCTCAAACGCTTTGCCGGAGAGAACGGGCACATAGAAGAAAAACCGGCTTCACTCACCGGCCATAAAGTGGCCATTATTGGAAGCGGTCCGGCCGGCTTATCAGCAGCTTATTACTTACAGCTCAAAGGCGTTCAGTGCGATGTTTTCGAAAAGGCTTCATTTACCGGAGGACAGTTGCGCTCTGCTATTGGCGACGATGTTTTACCCAAAAGTGTACTCGACAGGGAAATTTCTGACATAGCGAAACTGGGCGTAAAGTTTATTCTGAACACTGAAATTGATAAAGCACAATTTGAAAAACTTCAGCAGGAATACAATGCGGTGATTATCGCCTCAGGCGAAATTGCTATGGAACAAAAGTACTGGGAACTGGAATGGAATTTTAAAGGATTTATTGTTGACAGTGATACTTTTCAAACAAATGTTCCCAGGGTTTTTGCTGTTGGCAGCGCTTTACGTTCTTCAAAAATTGCCATTCGCTCGCTGGCACAGGGCAAAGAGGCAGCTGCATCGGTTTGGCAGCTGTTAAACGGATTGCCTGTTCAAGGCCAGCCCATGAAATTTAATTCCCGTTTCGGAAAGCTGGTTATCCCTGAGTACGCCCAGTATCTGAAAGAATCGGTTGATGAAAAAAGGATTGAACCCGGACAAGGTACTTTAACTGGATTTTCTGAAGAAGAAGTAAAAGCCGAAGCAGCCCGTTGCCTGCATTGCGATTGCCGTAAAGCCACAAACTGCAAACTGCGCGATTATTCAGAAGAATATGGAGCTGAACAAAAACGCTTTGCCTATGAAGAGCGGAAAGCTGTCAGGAAACAGTTTCACGATACCATTGTATACGAACCTGAAAAATGCATCAAATGCGGGATATGCGTGGCTTTAACCGAAAAACATCAGGAGAAATTCGGCTTCACATACATTGGCCGCGGTTTTGATGTTGAAATTGGTATACCCTTCAACGAATCGATAAACGATGCATTAAAACATATTGCCAATAAAGTTGCCGATGCCTGCCCAACGGGGGCGCTGGCCAGGAAAAAATAATTAAATCGATTCCTAAATGAACATTTTACTAATTCTTGCACACCCCGATAAAAAAAGCTTTAACCATGCCATTGCCAATGAATGTAAAAAGGTGCTTATTGAGAATGGCCATACTGTGATATTTCATGACCTGTACGATGAAGGTTTTGATCCTATCATATGTACAGAAGAAATACCTAAAGACGGAAAAATTCCTGACCTCGTTAATCAACATTGTGATGATTTAATCATAAGCGATGGGATCATTATTGTGCATCCAAACTGGTGGGGACAACCGCCTGCAATTCTGAAGGGATGGATTGACAGGATAATCAGGCCGGGAATTGCTTATAACTTTATTGAAGGAGATGAAGGAGAAGGTGTTCCTGTTGGGCTACTGAAATCAAAAACCGGAATTGTTTTTAACACATCGAATACCAACGAAAAAAGAGAGAAAGAGGTATTTGGCGACCCACTTGAAACAATATGGAAAAACTGCATTTTCGATTTATGCGGGGTAAAACAGTTTGAGAGAAAAACATTTGGAATTGTTGTTACCAGCAGCCTTGAACAACGCCAACAATGGTTAAGAGAAACCCGGGAAATAATTTACAGACAATTCCCAATAAGTTAACAACAATGAAAACTTGATCTAATTTAAAATTTCAAGTCCTTTTTTAAACTAACCGGTAATATACTTGTCCTTTCAAAATAAAAAAACCATGAAACAAATCACCATTTTCATAACACTATTGGCTCTGTTAGCAGGCTGCATTGAAGACCCGCCCGAGTCGACCGACTGGAACATTAACATCGATTATTTTGCCGAAACCCTTGAAAAGCATCACAAGAACCTGTTTTTCAACCTGAGCAAAGAAGATTTCTACGGCCAGATCGGAGATTTGAAATTAAAAACCGAAAACCTGAGTGATGCCGAGGTGGTCATTGAACTCTCGAAAATATTAACCAATGTGGGCGATTCACATACCAATGTCGATTTAAGAAATGAGTGCTTTACACGACTACCATTCAGTTTTTTGTACCTCAACGACGGCTTGTTTTGTTACCGTACCCCGGCAAACTGCACTGAGTTGCTGGGCGAAGTGATCAGCGGTATCGACCAAACAGGTTTCGAAGACATCTATTCCGGTTTCGGTGAAATAATCCCACACGAAAACGATGCAAAACTTCAAACCGGAGTCCAGAATTACCTATCCTGTAGCCAAATGCTGGAGTACCTTGAGATTGCTGAAAATGGACATCAGCTTACTTTTCAAACGGTTAGCGGGTTATCGGTACCTGTTAATGAAACGGAACTGAGTTCTACATCGTTAAGTTTTTTCTCCGGAAAAACACTACCGCTTTATATTCAGGATACCAACACCGAATACTGGATGAAGGCCTTGCCCGATGAAAAACTGATGTATGTCCAGTACAACTCATGCAGCCAGATGGACGGTTATTCGTTCAGCAGCTTCAAAACGGATGTGATGAACGCGATAAAGGACAATAACCTGGAGAAAATGGTGATCGACCTGCGTTGGAACGGAGGGGGAAACTCCCTGATTTTTTATCCGTTACTCAACGCAATCAGGGGAAATTCCACGATTAATCAAAACGGCAACCTTTATGTTATTATCGGAAAATTCACGTTTTCGAGTGCATTATTGAATGCCATCGATTTAAAACAAAAAACCAATGCAATACTGTTAGGTGAGCCTACCGGAGGTAAACCAAACCATTATGGAGAGGTAAAATCGTTTAACCTGAATAAACTCAATCTGAAAGTTTATTATTCAACAAATTTTTTCAAGAATGTTGATGGAGACCCGCCAAGCCTCGAACCCGATGTTTTCATTCCAATAAAGTCGGAAGATATGCGGAAATTGAAAGACCCATGTCTGGACTATATTCTGAACAATTAAAAATTAATTTATTTATTTATGCTAATTTTTCTGAATTGAAAAAGCTTTATTTTTAGCAGTAACTAAATGTAATCTTTATGAATGTGCGTTTTACTGCTTTCCTGCTATTTCTATCGGCCATAGTATTTGCACAAAATAACGAGTGTAAATTAAAAATCGGAACCAACCTTGCCGGTATTTCCGACTGGATGACCGAGATGCCCTTTGTGGATATGATGCACAATGCCCGAACATGGGGAACACGCAACCTTACGTGGATTGAAGGCGGAGTGAACGAATGGAACACCGAACTAACCAATTATATCGAAAAAGATGAAAACGGTTATCCGCTTGAAGTACCGTTTTACCAAAATGGACTTGAGCTTGAGGACAGCCAGATGATTTTCACCGTATGGGCCTCAATCGATGCATGGGAACCCGGCATATACACCTTCCTGTACGATGGAGAGGGAGAATTCGACTTTAATGCCGATGGCAGAATTATTGCAAACGAACCGGGAAGGGCCGAAGTGCAGATCATCCCTTCCGACCATTCGTTTTTGGAGTTGGTTATTACACGTTCGAAAAAAGGAAATCACCTGAGAAACTTCAGGCTGATTATGCCCGGACAGGAAGTCACATACCAGGAGCAGCCTTTTAATCCCCTCTATCTTGAACGTTTGCAACACTTTGCTGCAATCCGGTTTATGGACTGGGGAAACACAAACAACTGGGGCGAAGAATATTCCTGGCTCAATTACGATGAGCCTGAAGATACAATACTTGTTCCCTGGAGCGAACGCAGTACTATGGGTTACTATACCTGGGCACATAACAAAGGCGTCCCTTACGAGATGATGTGCGATTTGTGCAACACCCTGAATAAAGACATGTGGGTATGCGTGCCACATAATGCATCGAATGAGTACATAGCCGAAATGGCGAGCCTGATTAAAAACCGGTTAAACCCAGGGCTGAAAATATATGCCGAATACAGCAACGAGATATGGAACTGGATGTTCGGGCAAACCCAATGGCTGTTCACCTTTTTTTGTGAAGGGCGCGGAATGGATTGGCCGGAAGGCATCGTAAGCAATGTACAACGAAACCTCGATGTATGGAACGATGTTTTTCAGGATGACATGGACAGACTAGTAACAGTTGTTGGCGGACAAACAGCCTGGCAGGATGTTACCAACCGCATTGTACTAAACCTCGACAAAGGAACGTATGATGCCCTGAACATAACCGGCTATTTTGGTTTAAGCGAAGAAGGCGATGCAGCGCTTGATGAACTTGGAAGCTCGGCCACAGCAGCCGATGTTGCACATTGGGTAAGAAAAAACATGTACGAAACCGAAATTACGTACATCGAAAACCAATACGAGCTGGCTAAACAACTCAATATTCCGGTTGTGTTTTACGAAGCCGGTCAACACATTACACCCCACCCCTTTGGAGAGGAACCGGCTTACTCGCAGGCTATCCTCAATGTTCAGCGCGATACTTCGATGTATAATTTATACATGGAATGGTTCCGTTTAATAGAAGATGTTTTCGATGAAGGCGAGGAATCGCTGTTTATGCACTTCAGCTTTGTGAGCGCATTAAGCGCACAATACGGAAGCTGGGGAATACTGGAAACCCTCGATCAGGACACATCTCAAATTTATGCGCCAAAGTTTCATGCGGTAATGGAAAAGATCAATGCATGTGAAAATACGGGCAGTAGTGTTGATATTTTTAAAAATCCTGTTCCCGTTATAAAAATATTATCAGCGCCGGGAAACCGGTTCACCATTAAAAGTGAAAAACCTTTTAAGACAATCAGGATATATAACCCAAACGGACAGTGTATCAAAAAAACCGATGTAAACCTTACATCCTGCTCTTTTCAACTTACTGACAGGGCAAAGGGTGTTTACATTGTTGAGATACAAACAGAAAATTCGAGAGCTGTTCAGAAAGTATGGGTAGAATAATACTAAAGTAATTGCCCGATCACCGCCTCAAGCCCGGTATTTTCAGGCACTTTAATCGAGCTCATGCCAAGCAATTCTGCTGTTTCACAATTGTCCTGCCTGTCGTCAATCAAAACAGTTTCGGAAGCAATAATCCCGGCATCGGTTAAAACATATCTGAAACATTCGGGATCGGGTTTTCTGAAGCCGATTTCGCTTGAATAGTATACTTTTTTGAATTCGTTTCTTAAAGGAACATGATACCGGTTAAAAAATTCAAATTCAAAAAAACGTATGTGGTAAGCATTGGTGTTGCTTAATAAATACAGGTTGTAGTTTTTTGAAAGTTCCCTGACCATTTTTAACCTTGAAGAAGGAAATTCCTGTAACATTGCACACCAGGCATCAACCATTTGATATGCCGAAGTGCCGGGCTTACATAGGGGCAACATTTCGCTCTTAAATTTTTCCTTTGTCCAGCGGCCGGTTTCCATGGCAACGACCACTTCGGGCAATTCATTCCAGTTAATTTTTGCTGAAACCTCAGGTAATAAAATCCGGTTAAAGGCTTCTAAAGTTTGTTTTACATCAATATCGATAAGTACGCCCCCAAGGTCGAAAAGAATATTTTTGAAGTTTTTATTGCAAGCCATGTACAGAAAATGATAAATTGCCGCAAAGATAACAATCCACGAAAACCATGAATATAAACGGGCAACATTTTCAAACAATATGGGCCGATATTAACAAACCCGAAAACATCAGAGTTATCGACCAGCAAAAACTACCTTTTGAATTCAGTATAAAATCCCTGAAATC
>JAFGEV010000118.1 GCA_016931385.1 Prolixibacteraceae bacterium | reverse complement strand
TACTTTGCTGATTTACACTAAATCGAATAACAAGTTATTCGTGTATTCGTGGCAAAAATTCAAATCAATAATGTTCTTTTAACGCTCGTATGCCATTTATTCTGCATGTTACAATGAATTTGGGAATAATTATCGCATCACTACTATTACATTATTAACATTAAAAAAAATTGATGTGTAATTGTTGCTTAAAAGCCACAAAGGCTCAAAGGTATCACAAAGACATATGGATCAACTAATTTTTGTGTTTCTTTGTGTTTTGGTGTTATCGTAGCAAAAAAACTTTCACCATTATTAAACATGGCATAAAAGCCCACTATTATCAAATATACTCCCGTATATCTGTAACCATCATCCCGGCAGCTTTTGCACCTTCTATACCTGGCACACCATCTTCAAAAACCTGGCAATATTTCGGTTCTATTCCAAGTAATTCTGCACATTGCAAAAAAGTATCGGGAGCGGGTTTCCCGTTTTCAACGTCCTCACAGGTAACAATAGCTTCAACCTTGTCAATAATTCCCAACACTTCAAGCGTCCTGATGGCAATTCGACGGTCACCCCCTGTGGCAAATCCAATCGGAAGTTTTCCCGCGTAATGATTAAAAAGCTGAAAAACCGGCTCAACAGGCTTTGTTGTTTCAATCATTTTAAAGTATTCCTCCTCCTTCTCAATGGCCACTTTTTCAGGATCGAAATTTTCAGGGTTGAAAATCTCCTTGAATTTTACCATTTGAGGCCCAACCGGGATTCCGGCAAATTTCAGGAAATAGTCCCACGAAAAGCTAATCCCGTACCTGCCCAATACGTTCTGAAAAGCACGGTAGTGTGTGGGCATGGTATCGGCAAGTGTACCATCAATGTCGAAAATCAAAGCTTTTGCTTTAGGGTTAACAGTAAGTTTCTTCTGCATAAATAATGATTGAATAAAACAGAAACAATGATACAGAAATGAAAAAATTAAAAGAGAATATTGAATATCGAAAAGGCCAGATTTATTAAAGGCTTAATCTTAGAATATTTTAAAACAGAAAAAGTTTCTATGTCAATCCAAATGGCAAAAAAGGATGAATCCATTACAATATTTACAAAATGGTTTTTTTCAACAAATCAGCCTTCCGGCCATACAATAATAATCCTTTTATGAAAGAGCTATGATAGCTGGTTTTTAATGTTTACTAACATTCTGAAACAACAGGAAACAATACCATACATAAGTCCGTTTCACCATTTTATTTTAATTTCGTATCGATTGATCTTGTTTCATCTGTTTAATGAAAGATAAAAACGCATACCAGCTCTGGGTTGATACCGGTGGCACGTTCACCGACTGCATTGCCATTGACCAAAACGGAAAGGAATACCGTAAAAAGGTATTGAGCAACAGCAGTCTGAGGGGGAAAATTATTAAAAGAATATCTTCAACAGAACATATTGTTGAAAACAGCTGGGAGCTGGAACGCGATCTTATCAAAGGTTTTTCATTCAGGTTACTCAATCAGGAATACACCGGTTTAAAAATCAAAGGATTCGACCCTGCAACAAGGATATTGGAATTAAATCAATCTCCCGGGTTCACTATAGAAGAAGGTGCCAACTTTGAAATTACCTCCCACGAAGAAGCCCCGGTGCTTGGGGCACGTTTAATAACCCAAACGGCACTTGATGAAAGGTTTCCCGACATCCTGTTAAAACTGGGATCGACCAAAGGAACCAACGCCCTGCTTGAACGCAAAGGGTCAAAAACACTCCTGCTTATTACCAAAGGGTTTGAAGACTTGTTGAAAATCGGGAACCAGGCCCGCCCCGATATTTTTGCCATGGAGGTTAAGAAACGCAAACAACTCGCTAGCTGGGTTATCGAAGTTGATGAACGAATTGATGCAAAGGGGAAAGTTCTTATTCCCTTGAACGCAAAAAAACTACAGCAACAACTTAAGGAAATTCCTTCGGATGAATATCAGTCGGTGGCCATCGCATTTATGAATTCATATACAAACCCTGAACACGAAGCAAAAGCACTTGAAGTTGTTAAAAGCCTGGAATACCGTTATATCTCAACATCGGCACAGCTCACCCCGCTCATTAAAATCCTGCCCCGTGCCGAAACAGCAGTGGTAAACGCCTACCTCTCGCCCATTATTCATCAGTATGTGAACAACATCGGGCAAAGCCTTGGCAGCGAAACCTTTCAGATCATGACTAGTGCAGGGGGGCTTGTTTCTGCCCGTCACTTCAACCCCAAGGACAGCCTGCTCAGCGGGCCTGCAGGTGGTGTGGTAGGTGCATCAATCATTGGCAAACAAGCCGGTTTTAACAAGCTGATCACTTTCGACATGGGCGGCACCAGTACCGATGTATCCCGCTTTGACGAAGCTTTCGACTATCGTTTTGAACTTGAAGTTGGCGACTCGGTCATCAACAGCTCAGCCATTTCCATCGAAACGGTAGCTTCCGGAGGCGGCTCAATATGTGGCTTCGATGGCTATAAACTTTTTGTTGGCCCCGAAAGTGCCGGCGCATATCCCGGGCCTGCCTGTTATGGAGCAGGCGGCCCACTTACCATCACCGATGTCAACCTTATGCTTGGCCGCCTCGACACATCCCGCTTCGGCATCCCGGTATTTCCACAGGCAGCACATAAACGACTGAAAGAACTGATAAAAAAAATTGAAGAAAAAACAGGAGAGCATCGCGATGAAAATACTTTGCTGAACGGATTCATCGACATAGCCAACGAAATTATGGCCGGCGCCATCCGTAAAATATCCATAACCCAGGGATACAACCCCAAAGATTTTGCGATGGTTGCTTTTGGCGGTGCAGGTGGTTTGCATGCCTGCGACATTGCTGAAATTCTGGGGATCAACACCATCATTTTACCACGCGATGCCGGGCTCTTAAGTGCTTACGGAATCGGGAATGCACTCATTGAACGGTTTGAAGAGAAACAGGTACTTCAACCGTTCTCAGAGGTTGAGAAACAACTACCCGCGTTGTTTGCAGAAATTGAGAAAAAAGCATTCCTCCAACTTGAAAACGAAGGGTTTTCAAAGGAAACTACCACCATCAGGCAACGCATGGTGTTCCTCCGTTACAAGGGTCAGGACAACAGCCTCGAAATTGAATGGAAAAAAGGGAATGATCCGTTGTATCTTTTTCAGGAAGAATACATGAAAATATTCGGGCACATTCAGAAAGAGCGTAAAATTGAGGTGGAAACGATCAGGGTTATTGCCTCGGTAAAACATAAAGAAAAAGAACGCCCACAAGCCAACTACAGTAAGTATGCTCCAGAACCTTTATACCTTAGCAGCACACAAAACATTCCGGTATTTAACAGGGAAAAACTGAAGCCGGGAGCTACCATCGATGAAGAAGCTTTGATTCCCGATGAATATGCTACTACATTCCTTAAAAAAGGGTGGCAAATTAAGGTGAAAAGCAATGGAACAGCACATCTAACGAAAGTATCTGAAGGAAAAAACAAAACACCAGGGCAGATTCAGGAGACCGAACTGGAACTTTTTGCCAACCGTTTTATGGCCATTGCCGAAAACATGGGCGCACTATTGCGGCGCACCGCACTTTCGGTAAATATTAAAGAAAGGCTCGACTTCTCTTGTGCCCTGCTTGATGCAAACGGTAAACTGATGGCCAACGCCCCTCACATCCCGGTACATTTGGGCGGACTGGGCGTATGTGTACAGAAGCTCATTCAACACTTCCGGTTTGAAGAAGGCGACACCATTGTTACCAACCATCCCGGCTTTGGGGGATCACACCTGCCCGATGTAACACTGGTCACCCCTATATTCTATAAAGGCAAGCGAGTTGCTTTTGTGGTAAATCGTGCCCACCACAGCGAAATTGGGGGAATCAGCCCCGGTTCCATGCCTCCGGGAGCAACACGCCTTAGCGAGGAAGGTGTGGTTATTGCTCCGTTCTACCTTATCAGGAAAGGCAATGTAAATTGGGAGGGTATGCGTAAAATCCTGCTCGATGCCCCCTTTCCTACCCGCTCGGTGGAAGAAAACCTGGCCGACCTGAATGCTGCCATTGCGGCCAATAAGAACGGCAGCGATGCCCTGCTGAAACTGATCGGCCGGTATGGTGAGGAGATTGTGCTTCACCATTTCAAACGGCTAACAGAATATGCAGCCCTTAAAATGAAGGACGCACTGTCATCATTCCCCAACGGAACATATAGTGCCACCGAAAAACTGGACGACGGTTCATTGCTGAAAGCAAGTATCATTATCAAAGACGGATCGTGTTTAATTGACTTTTCGGGCAGTTCGGGTGTACACCCCGGAAACATGAACGCCACCGAAGCCATTGTTTACAGTGTGGTAATTTATGTAATGCGTTTAATCCTGAACGAACCCATTCCACTTAATGATGGTTTGCTTGCCCCTGTTACTATTAAACTCCCCCACGGTTTGCTGAATCCCGTTTTCAGTTCCGATCCGGAAAAATCACCTGCCGTGGTTGGCGGAAATGTAGAAGTGAGCATGCGGCTCACCGATACGCTTTTAAAAGCATTTGGTGTGATGGCAGCCAGCCAGGGAACCATGAATAACACCCTCTTCGGAAATGCCAATTTTGGCTACTATGAAACAGTTTGCGGCGGGTGTGGCGCTGGCAACGGTTTTCATGGCGCTGATGCAGTACACCACCACATGACCAATACCCGCATTACCGATCCTGAAATTATGGAACACCGCTACCCCGTCAGGTTGAATGAATTCAGCATCAGGGAAAACTCGGGGGGGAAAGGTTTATGGAACGGCGGAAACGGAATTATGCGAAAAATTACTTTCCTCGAAGCAGTTAACCTTTCGGTGCTTACCCAGCGGAGGAACAGCGGGCCTTATGGACTGAACGGAGGCGATGACGGCCTGCCCGGGAAACAAAAAATCATCCTTAAAAACGGACGGGAAACAAACCTGGACTCAATCCAGAATATTGACATTAAAGCCGGAGATACTTTTGTAATGGAAACACCCGGCGGTGGCGGTTACGGGAAAAGACAAAACCGCATTTGTTTCAACCCGTGGAAACACCACCTCGATTTTGTACGCCAACACATCGTTAAAGCCATCATCAACCCCGATGATCAACATTTAAGGAATAACATCATTGAGAACATCTGCCCTGTAAACAGCAACTATGTCGATTTATATACCGGACAATTCCAACCCGTGGAAATTATCGGCCATATTGAAGCAAAACTTAATGATCTATCGGTCAGCAACCGGGAGCAGTATATTGAATGGCTTGGCAAACACGAATACCGGAAAATCAGCCTTCCCGATGGTTCCGCATGGGTGCTCCGCGAAGGGAACGAAACGGATCAATACATCCACCTCCACCCTGCCCGCACAGGGCCTCACCTGCTACGTATTCAGGGTAACTGGTGGAAAACAGCTGTAATAATCAAGCTGTTTCACCCCGATGAACCCAACCCGGAACCGGAATTAGTAAACCAGGCACGAAAGGAAATATTGAACATTTCCCCTGTAAGAAAAGACCGCTACGACCGGGAACGGTTAAAGAAAATAATGGATTATTTGAAATAAGAAGCATAATTTTACTTGCAAAAGTAAACAACGTGATAATCACTCAGTGGAACTCTGTGCTTTATTTACAGCAATTAGTTACACGGAGAGCCACGGAGAAGTCACTGAGGACCAAAGAGTAAAAGTAATTATAGCATTAAAAATAAAATAACTCCATAGCATTCGAGCAGGGCACAACTACTACCGGATCACAATAGTCTGAGAAAAAACATCTTTTGAATCCAGAATTTTCAGCAGATAGATGCCATTCTGTAAACGAGACACATCTATTGTTTCTTTTTGCCCGGCAAATAAACTGATTTGCTTTTCTAATAATTTTTGTCCTGACATAGAAACAATTTCGAGTTCAACATCCAATCCGGCAATTTTCCCAAATTCAAAAATCAATTGATCAGTTGCAGGGTTTGGATAAATCCGGTATTTATTTTCAAAATGATTAACTTGTTCTATTCCTGAAATTTGTTCAAATATGCACGTCAGCTCTTCATCTCCATAAATAGTAAACGTATACGGATTTTCAGAATAAGCCACATCTCCTTCCCACCTGACAAAATTCCAGCCTTCGCCCGGCAATGCAGTTAAAGTCACAGTTTCCCCCCCGGAATACGAACCACTTCCGCTTTGAGACACAGTACAGCCTGCCTCAACTGCGCCCTGAGGTTCAAGACTCATATACAGATTGTACAAAAAACTGAAATTAGCTGTTACATAAATATCTTTAGTCATTGTAACGGTAACTTTCAGTTCCTGCGAAGAAATGTCTCCTGTCCAGTTTAGAAAATTCCATCCATCACCAACCGATGCATTTATTTCTACCTCGGCACCTTCATCGTACTCAGTTGTTCCCAAAGGATTTACGCTGCATGCCTCAGCAGCCACCTGAGGTGAAATATTCACAGTAAGGTCGTAAACCCGCTTAAAGTTGGCTGTAACTATTTTATTCCCATCCATTTTAATAGTTGTTGTTCCTACAGTAGAAGAACTGGCTCCTGTCCATTTATCAAAACGCCATCCATCGCCGGCTGCAGCTCCTATCTCCACTTCTTCACCTTCAACGTACTGCCTTATCCCTAAAGGTGATACTGTGCATGTACTGGCTGCTTCTGCAGGTGAAATATCAACAGTAAGGTTATAATTCCGAATAAAGTTAGCCGTTACAGTTTTGTTGTCATTCATTGTAACGGTAATTGTTGTTTGTGCAGTTAAAACATCTCCCGACCAGGCGACAAAACTCCATCCCTCACCGGCAGTAACATCTATCTCTACTACTTCTCCTTCATCGTGTTGAGTAGTACCTGCAGGAGTTACCGTACATCCCCCGGCAGCAGCAGCTGGTGAAATATTAACTGTAAGGTTATATTTCCTTGCAAATACAGCCGTAACCTTCTTGTCAGCATCCATCATCACCGAGGTACTCTTTTCACTTCCACCTGCAGCGCCCTGCCATTCCTTGAAATACCAGCCAGCTGAAGGATTGTCTGTTGCGGTTAAGGATGCCACATAGCCCATGGTATGGTTGTATTTCCCTACGTCAGGTGAGACACTGCACCCGTTTTCTTTTGCTTCGGGTGGACTAATAGCTATTTCAAGTTCATAACTTACAGCAGGTTGCCGTGGCAACTGGACCACAAAGCTGGGCATGCCAAAATAATCGGTAAAGAGTTCCCCAAATACATTCTGTAAGAGGGCAAAGAAATAATTTCCCATAGAGCCAAAGAAAAAAGGGATAGCATTGCACGCGTATGCTGTCAGGTAATAGTTCATCACATCTTCGATGGTGAAAAAGAATTGTGCACTTTTCAGGTTTGAGCCTGGAACTTCTGTACGGTTCATTTCCAGTATTTTCCAGCCACCTTCGCCAAGAGCCACCAGGATATAATCATTTTCAACCTGCATGTCAAACACCTGTCCGTCAATATTGGTCTGAGCCAATAACACAGGGGCTGAAACATCGATTATACTGTACACTTCAATAGTCGAAACAAAGGGATCGGTTGAAGTAATTGATGCAACTACCAGTATGGAATCGCTCACAGCCAGGGTAGCCTGGGTACCGACAACAGCAAAATTACCTGCCTGATGAACCGAAGCAGGATCGGTTATATTATAAAAGAAAACATCATTCGTTTCCTGCGAAGAAAAAATCATGTAAGCCTCGTTGGGTGTGATAACCCAATCGCGGCACCACCAGTCCCAGGTTAGGGCTTCAATAGGGTTATCAGCATCGCTACAGTCGAAAAATTTCACCTGTTGATCAGTAAAACTAAATTCAATACTTGCCAACACATTTTCGTTTCCAGCCAGGTAGTTGACCGATTTGAGCCCGGCATTGAAAGAACCTCGTGAAATAAGTTCATCTCCATCGATATCGCATAGCGTAACCACTTCTGTTCCATCCATCACGTACAAGCGCCCACCAAAGCCAGCCAGCGCTTTGATGTTATCACCCCAGGGATAATCTTCATTATTGAACGTTTTCACCAGTTCCGGTTTGTTGCTTTCACCTAACCTGAAGAGGTAAAGCAACGATTCACTACCCACAAAAAATTGATTATCAACCCTGCATGTTGCATCAATTTTATAGGGGGATGTTAAAAAAGTTGTTTCAGTCAAACCTCCTGCATCCAGATCAAGTTTTGTCAAATAGGCATCTTCCGACAAACATGAATAGTATACTGATCCGTTATGGTACCTGACACAATTGTTGCGCAGTGTTTCATACTGTGGAACCTCCTGAACAGGGTTTTGCAGATCGGCAACATCGTATACTGAAACATAGTGGCGGCTATTATCCTCAACACTTCCAACTACCAATCGGTCCGTTCCCTGGTCATAATTGACAGAATTAATAAAACTCTCGTTAACACCAATCTGCGAGATATGGGTAAGGCCACCTGCTCCATCAACCTGGTATATTGTCATTCCCTCTTCGTTGATCGATGAACTCCCTTTTATTGTAAACAGCACATCGTCAAAAATATCCAGATCATTATTATCAACAACCTGGTTATATTGAACGGCATAACCAGGATCGGTCAAATTCCACGACTTCAGTGAATAGGTTCCAAAAAGATTTGTGATACCGTAAATCCAGTTTCCGCTAATGGCAATGGCATAAACATCTTCATCTACACACTTTTCAAAAACAAGCCCGGCATTGTTCAGATCAGACTTGTAAATTCCGTCCTCGGTAGCAATATACAGGATCTCCCCTGATAGGGCCAGAATATTTTTTGCCCAGTGAGGATACACCCCCCCGGGCATTTGTCCCTGGTTAGTGATTACTGGATTAGCGGGGTCTGAGATATCGTAAACAACCACCTGGCTCATATCCCCGATCACAAACAACGAATTCCCCGATATTATCATATCCAGCAAGTCATTGCACTTTATGGGATATACCGAATTTATCAACTCAAAATTATCTCCACTGGTATCATAAAATTCAATAGTGGGACCTTTCGGAACATAGAGAACATCACTCCGGAAATCGAATATATAGGTTGATCCCCCTGTTGCATTTTCATCAATAATCGTTTGTGTGAACCCTGGAATAACAGTCCACAGCAACAGAAACTGTAAAAACTTTCTCATGGTAAGGAAGGTTAATAAGACACCTAAAGTTAGTTATTACATCAATAAAAACCAATTCATTACCAAAATTGCGCTGGCATTTAACTCCCTTTTTATTTTTATCGAAACGAACCAACTTTCATTTCCGGCCGGTTTTGCCCCGATAAATTTGAGTCTTGCCCGGAGCTTTTAAACCGGATTTAAAGACACCTATGACAGGAAAGATTAAAGAAGATACTTGGTCAACTTAAATAAGAAGCATAATTTTACTTACAAAAGTAAACAACGTGATAATCACTCAGTGGAACTCTGTGCTTTATTTACAGCAATTAGTTACACGGAGAGCCACGAAGAAGAAACAGAGGACCTCAGAGAAAATAATAGACAGACCAGGGATAAATGAGAATAGACCAGAAACCAGTTACCAGTTACCAGAAACCAGTTACCAGAGACCAGAGACCAGAGACCAGCAACCAATAACCAAATACCATACCCATGTTTGACGACGAAGAAGAAAACGAAAGGACCAACCCAAAAGAGTTGCCCCTTTACAAAAAGGGAAAGGAAATTTTTGAAGTAGTTGACCAAATCTGCAAGTTAATTCCTGATGATAATGAATATCTTCAGGACATAAAATCAATTATGTACGAAGATGCCATGTTGCTGACCGTGAAAATTGCCGGCGCCGAGGGTGGCGACCTGTACGACATACGCATGGAATCAGCTACCATAATCCGAAAAGCCGCTATGGAACTGATGATTCAGAACCACTCCCTTGAAGCATTTGGTTTTGAGCACGTGGAATACTTTCAGATTGTGCGCGACCTGATAGAGGAATACCGGCTGTTGTTTATCGACTGGGTGGCCGGTTTCGATCCGTGGGATTACATCATCGATCGCTGGGGCTTGTTCAATCCGCCCGGTGTTAGCCCCCACGACCATGATCCGGATAATGATATCCCTTTTGACGGGTTTGATGAGGATTAAAAATTTTAGTGAAAGTTTATTGCAATACCAAAAAAAATGTATCCTTTTCATAAGGGTTTTTTCTGAACTGCCTGTCTGAGAAATAATAATTAATTCACAACTAAACCTATTTTCAATGTATAAAAACGAAAAACAAACATGCGGTATTCCGCGCCGCTGTTTTCTTACACAATTTACAGCGCTTGTTACGGGAGCTGCTCTTATGGGTACTGGTTTAAAAGTATTAGCAGATGTGAACGATAGTTGGGAAGACTATTCATACTGTATTTTCCGTTGTTCCCTTCCTTGTAGTTATGAAGCTGCCTGTCCGGGATGCAGAAGCGATCAGCCCTATGGCCAGCTTGATGCATGCACTGTACGTATATGTGTCCAGGAAAAGGGATTGCCCAGTTGCGCCCATTGTGCCGACCTTGCCACATGTAACAAAAAGCTTTGGGTAAACTATCCAGGACAAAGAACTTTTGCACTGCAAAAACAAAAACAATGGGATTTGCTCTCAGGTAATAATGAGTTATCCAGGCCGGATAAAGGTTTTTCAGTTTATACTAATATTGCAGAAGACACAGTTTATATCAAAAACATAAAAGAATCGAAATATGATTATAAACTTATTGATATGAATGGGAAAATAATTCAGCGAAATAGTTCATTATCTTTTATTCAGAAACTCGACATCTCAAATTGTGCTGCAGGAAATTATCTTATAATCATTTCCAGGGATCACAGGATTCAGTTTTCACAAAAAGTAATAAAAAGCCAATAGTTGTTTTTAATTCCTATTTGCTTTCCTGCTTCAGTCTTTATTCCCGGTTAAGTTAATAAAACGTTTAAATCCTTTGTAGAATTATAAATTTCCAATTAAGGAATATTGAACAGAACTTCAACCAGCAAATCCCAGAATTTCTGAACAGTTTCAATGTTCAGCCTTTCATCGGGTGAGTGTGCGCCTTTAATGGTTGGCCCAAACGATATCATATCAAGGTGTGGATACTTTTCGAGGAATAAGCCACATTCAAGCCCGGCATGGATTGAACGGACTACCGGTTCGGTTTTAAAAAGTTTCTTGTAGGCAACTGATGTAATTTTCAAAATCTCAGAATCGGGGTTAGGGCTCCAACCTGGGTAACCGTCGGTTTGCTGCACCACAGCATTTGCCATAAGGAATACAGCCTCTACCATCGAAGCAATATTGGTTTTACAACTTTCCCTATCGCTACGCTGGCTGGTTGTTATCAACACAAATTTACTATCCATTTTTACCGAAGCCAGGTTTGTAGAAGTTTCAACCATACCCGGCATCCTGAAGCTCATACTCTGAACACCATGGGGACAGGCATACAATGAGTTAAGCAGCCTTTCCGAAAATTTTTCTTCAAGTACATATCCAGGAACATCGCAGGTTCCCAAACTGAGTTTCAGCCCTGGTTCTTTAATTTCATATTCTTCTTTTACCTCGTGCTTAAACACATTGAAATGTGCAACCAGGTTTTCTTTATATCCATTTAAAACCATGATGGTTGCATTTGCCTCCCGGGCAATCGCATTCCTCAGGTTTCCTCCTCCCATATAAGCCAGTTTAATTCCAAACCTATGATAGGCATCCCATAAAAATCGTACAAGGATTTTTATGGCATTACCACGGCCTTTATCAATATCGTCGCCCGAATGCCCCCCAATTAAACCGGCCACATTAATTTCGAGAGGTGAAAAACCATTTGGAACTGCTTCACTTGCAACATTCATTGAGGCGAGTGTATCAACCCCGCCGGCACATCCGATAAAAAGTTCGCCTTCATCTTCCGAATCGAGGTTTATCAGGATTTCACCACTGATAAAATCATCTGATATTTCTTTTGCACCCGTAAGCCCGGTTTCTTCATCAACGGTAAATAAGCACTCAATCGGTCCGTGTTTCAGATTTTTGTCGGTTAAAACAGCCATTTGAACAGCCATTCCTATTCCACAATCGGCCCCTAGTGTTGTCCCTGATGCCTTCACCCACCCGCCTTCAATACGAGGTATAATCGGGTCGCTATCAAAATTATGAATTGTGTTATTGTTTTTTTCACAAACCATATCGAGATGTGATTGCAATACCACCTTTTTCCGGTTTTCGTATCCTTGAGAGGCAGGTTTATATATCAATATATTTCCAGCTGTGTCTTTTTTATATTTAAGTCCGTTTTTATGGGCAAAATCAATCATGAAGGCAATTATCTTTTCTTCATGTTTCGAAGGGCGCGGTACCTGGCAAATATCCTCAAAATAGCCCCACACTTTTTCAGGATTTAAATGACTGATTACCTTGTTCATATTTTATTTTTTAATAATTGTTGTGACGTATGCATTTGTGTTTAAATACAAACATACCCAAAATTGGAAGCATATTCACTGTATTTTATCAGGATATTCAGTATTAAGTTTAACAAAAAAAATTGGAAATTTGATTTAAAAAACTATATTTAGTTCAATTTATCTGGCAAAACCTTTTCAAAAAATGAATAAATAAATTTCTAAAACTATGAAGAAATCATTGCTACTTTTTGTGATAGCGGTTCTGACAGGAACGTTATCATTTGCCCAAAATGAGATTGTTGGCAAGTGGAAATCCATTGACGATGCAACCGGCAAACCAAAATCGGTTGTCGATATCAGGATTGAGGACGGGAAATTGTACGGGAAGATTATTAAACTTTTCAACGAAGATCCCAATTACGACCCGATTTGTGATGATTGCAAGGACCACCTGAAAGACCAAAAAATAATTGGTATGCAAATCATTAACGACCTGACCCTGGAAAATGGCAGATGGGAAGGAAAAAAAGGCATCCTCGACCCCGACAATGGCAAATATTACGATGTGAAAATATGGGTTGATGAGGAAGATCCCACAAAATTAAACGTACGGGGATACATCCTTTTTATATACCGCACACAAACCTGGTTACGCGAAGAATAAAAATTTTGCTGAGAAATAGTTGAAATTTGTCAAGTTTTTTAAATTTGTGCGCCCTTATATCCCGATTATTTAAAGAAAATTTTTGGGTTTAACAAGGCGCAATGGTCCCATAGTTCAATGGATAGAATTTCAGATTCCGGTTCTGAAGATGTGGGTTCGAATCCCGCTGGGATCACCAGTTTCAAACCGAAAGGTTTGTAAATATTTTTAAACCATTTTTATATTTAAGTCGAACGTAGCGCCCAAAGCTTTCACTATACGGGATATGGTTTCAATGGTTAAATTCCGGCTACCTTTTTCAATTTTCGATATTTGGGTTTTGTCAATACCAACCATTTCTGCCAACTGCTGTTGGGTTATATTTTGCTTTTTACGCAATTCTTTAAGCTGGCAAGCAATCACTGATGTCTGAATTTTTGCATCGAATTTTTCACGCTCCTTTGTGCCAGGCTGGCCAATGTCACGGTTTATTAATTCGTCAATTGAAGTGGTTTTAAATTGATCTTCCATGATACTCATTGTATTTTTTGCGTATGTTTTCGGCTTTTTCAATCTCTTTCACGGGTGTTTTGTCGGTTTTCTTAATTACGCCATGTGTGCAAATTACAAACGCTTTCCGGTTTGCATCCCAGAATGAGAACAACCTGTATTTTATCCGTTTATGCAAAATCCTGAATTCCCATATTTCAGTACCACTGAGTTTTTGAAAAATTTCAGCATCCCTGGTTATTTGTGCCAAACGTATACAATAATAAATTTTGTTCCTGGCTTTAATTGAAAGGCTGTCAACAAAATCTTTTGCATCCTTCAACAATTCAACATCAAAATATTTCATGCAAATTTAGTTATTTATTGCAATATAATGCAACTTGTTTTTATCATTACCTCTTTCCTTCACTTGTTAAGTTATAAAAATAATCCTATTTATCATTTTTAATTGACCTTTTCACCTTGAAAAAACAATCTTATTTTTGTCATTGCAATGAACAAGAATGAAGCAATTCTGGAAATTAACAACAGGGCGATGCAAAAAGAGCCCTTTCTTTTTGTTGTTGACTATTCAATGAACAATTGCATCGTTTTATCACCTGAAGAAGCTTACCATCATAACATCCTGTTCAACTTTAACGGGACCAAAAATTATTTTTACGAACAACTGGTGACAAGACGTATTAAATTTGAAAAAAAACCTGTTGATTATGAAGCCTACCTTACCGCTTTCAATGCTGTACAAAAGCACCTTAACAGAGGCAATTCATACCTTGTCAACCTCACATTTCCCACACCGGTTCAAAGCAATTTTTGCCTGAAGGACATATTCTACTCGGCTTTTGCCAAATACAAACTACTGATGAATGATCAATTCATGGTATTCTCTCCCGAATCATTCATAAAAATCAAAAACGGGCATATCAGCACCTTCCCAATGAAAGGCACCATTGATGACAGCGAGCCCTATGCCCGTCAAAAGCTGCTCGAAAATAAAAAAGAACTGGCCGAACATGCCACCATTGTCGACCTGCTACGAAACGACCTTAGCAAGGTAGCCTCAAATGTACATGTTGAAAAGTTCAGGTATATCGACGAAATTAAATCGGACAATAAAAAGTTACTACAGGTAAGTTCCAAAATAACTGGTATATTGCCCCAAGGTTTCCCGACTAATTTGGGGAATATCCTTTTTGACATGCTGCCCGCCGGATCGGTTACAGGTGCACCTAAAGCCAAAACGCTGGAAATAATTGCCGAAGCTGAAAATTACAAGCGGGGATTTTACACCGGAATTGCAGGATATTTCGACGGGACAAACCTCGACAGTTGTGTACTGATCAGGTTTATTGAAAACAATAACGGAAATTTAATTTATAAAAGCGGCGGTGGCATTACCACCCAAAGCAATGCAAAAGAAGAATATCAGGAACTAATTGATAAAATATATGTGCCGGTTAATTGAGTCGATACGAATTGAGAACAGACAACTTCATCATATTGAATTGCATAATGCCCGGTTCAATGTGGCCCGCGAAAAGCTGTTTGGCCTTACCAATCCGATCAAGCTGGAAGATATTATCAACATCCCCTCAACAATTGGCGAAGAGAGGTATAAATGCAGGGTAATTACCGATGGGAAGAATATTGAATATGAAATTATTCTTTATACACAACGTATTATCAAATCGCTAAAAGTTGTTTACAACGACCACATCGATTATTCAATTAAATTTGAAGACCGTTCGTCGATAAACAGTTTGTTTAAAATACGCGGGAAATGCGACGATATCCTGATTATTAAGCACAACAACATTACCGATTCAAGCGCAGCCAACATCCTTTTATACGACGGGTCGGAATGGCTTACGCCAACTACACCCTTGCTTAATGGTGTACAACGCCGGTTTTTATTAAATCAGGGAATAATAAAAGAAAAAAAAATAACCATAAGCGACCTTCTTAATTTTCAAAAAATTAAACTCGTTAACGCGATGATCGATTTCGAGCGGGCTCCCCTCATCGATGTCAACTCCTGTGTATGCTTCGATTCGACACAAACCTGAGATTCAGAAAAAGTGTTGATAAAAAAAGGGGGGCTGAAAAATAAAAATTCAATACATTTGTTTTAAAGAAATAAGCAAGATGGCCCGTAATGCCGAAGAGAAATACAACAGTGGTTTTGAACCCGAAATCAGCGCCGAAAGATTCAATTCTATTAGCAATGCTGTTTTCAATTATATGAATTCCTTCAGCAGCGATGATGAATTTATTCAAAAAAACTTATTGCTGAAACAGGAACATATAACCCGGGTAATTGGTTATTCCGAGGTAATATCACGAAGCCTTGAATGCAATGAGCATGAAACAAGGATAGTATTACTGGCTGCATTACTTCACGATATTGGGCGTTTTGAACAATTCATCAGATACAAGACTTTCAACGATACACTTTCGGTTGACCATGCATTGTTTGGCCTTGAAATAATTGATAAGGAAGGATGGCTTAACGAACTTGAGCCAGTTGTATCAACATGTATAAAAAAAGCCATTGAGAACCACAACAAACGCATTATTCCTACAACTGATCTAAAAGAACACCAGTTTTTCAGCAAAATCCTTCGCGATGCCGACAAGCTGGATATTCTTGATCTGGCAATTGCTGAATACTCGCCAAAAAACAAAAATAAAAACGAAGCCTTCACGCTGGGCCTCGAAAAATCACTTAAAGTTACAAAAAGCGTGAGCGACTATGTAATTGCAGGGAAATTGCCCGATAAAAAAGATTTAAAAACCATTAACGACTTCAAACTTTTACAAATGGCTTATGTATTTGACCTGAATTTCAGGGTAAGCTTTTCGATTGTGAACAACAAACAGTTTTTAAAACACCTTTTTGAAACATTGCCCAAAAGCGACCATATTTTTGAAGCCTACAGGATTGCAAAAATCCATGTCGAGAACCAACTTATTTAAGACCTTTGAGTTGTATTGCCTCAATGTTAAAATACTCATTTATTGACCCTAGAACTGGAAATGAATTTTTCAGAAACATACATTTTAGTTATCTTAGGACGCATATGAAGCGATAACATATTTTAGGTTTTCATTCACGTTTTTTTCAGGATAGTAAGAGAAATTATGAAGGGAAGAAAAAAAATACTGATCAGCAACGACGATGGTGTAAAGGCAAAAGGCCTTGCCTCATTAATTGAAGTTGCAAAAGAATTTGGCGATGTTCTGGTTGTTGCGCCACACATGCCACGTTCAGGCATGTCGACAGCAATTACCGTTGAATTGCCAATAAGGTTAAAACAGGTTGAAAAAAACAACGGTGTCGAAATATACAGCTGCACGGGTACCCCTGTTGACTGCATAAAAATTGCTTTCGACCAGTTGCTCGACACCTCTCCCGACCTTGTTCTGGCAGGCATAAACCACGGAGCCAATTCTTCGATAAGCGTTCATTATTCAGGCACTATGGGTGCAGTTATCGAAGGATGCATTCATGAAGTGCCCTCTATTGGTTTTTCATTGTGCGATTACCGGCCCGATGCAGACTTTTCGCTGATGATGCCCTTTGTTCGAAACCTGATACATGAAACTCTAAGAAATGGTTTACCAACCGGCACATGCCTTAATGTTAATGCTCCCGAGGGCAAACCCAAAGGGATTATGGTATGCCGCCAGGGCCATGGCCGCTGGGTTGAAGAATTCGATGCCCGAAAGGATCCCCATAACAGGAATTACTACTGGATTACCGGTTATTACAAAAACATGGACAACGGTGTTGACGATACCGACAAT
The DNA here is from genome assembly GCA_016931385.1 of Prolixibacteraceae bacterium. Taxonomy (GTDB): domain Bacteria; phylum Bacteroidota; class Bacteroidia; order Bacteroidales; family Prolixibacteraceae; genus DAIMEA01. The sequence continues at coordinate 3,384 of JAFGEV010000118.1, read as the reverse complement.
CATGCCCTGGCCGGAGGATTGGTTTCTGTTGTTCCAATCAATATCGACCTAACTAACCACAGCCTTATCGACACTTTAAAAAACTGGGAACTGTGAAAAAAAGACAAGCATTTTTTGACAGGTTGCTTCCCGGATTTGTGATCGGGATAATATTCCCGATTATTGTATTCTATATTTATTATCTGTTGAAATACAACGAGATTGAATTTAAGCAATACCTTGAATCGTTACACAGATACGGACTGTTGTTTAAGATTATGAGTTTATGTGTATTGACCGACCTTCCGGTATTTTATATCTTTATCCACTTCAAACAATATAAAGGAGCCAGGGGTATGGTTATGGCTTGTTTCATTTTTGCCTTTGCCGTACTGGCTTACCGAATTATTACATAATATTGGCATGAAATATTTCATCATAGCAGGCGAGGCTTCGGGCGACATGCACGCAGCCAGGTTGATGCACGAAATTAAGGTTCTCGATGCCAATGCCGTTTTTACCTTTTTTGGGGGCGACTTAATGAAAAAAGAAGGTGGCCGCCTTCTGAAACATTACCGCGAAATGGCATTCATGGGAGGTATTCCTGTTTTGATGAATATACGCACTATAAAACGCAATTTTAAACTCTGCGAAAAGGAATTGTTAAAGACTGCACCCGATGTTTTAATATTGGTCGATTACGCGGGCTTCAACCTGCGCATGGCCCGTTTTGCAAAAGAGCATAAAATAAAAACAGCCTATTTTATCTCTCCAAAAGTGTGGGCATGGAATACCAAACGTGCATTCAAAATAAAAGCATGGGTTGATGAGATGTACACCATATTGCCTTTCGAAACCACTTTTTATCAATCATTCAATTATTCGGTTGATTATGTTGGCAATCCGGTTTGTGACATCATCAATGAATTCAGGCCCGGACACAGCGATGAAGATTCTTTCAAAATCACTCACAAACTTGGCCCTGAGCCAATTATTGCCCTGCTTGCCGGCAGCCGCAAACATGAAATAAAAGCGTTGCTTCCCATAATGGAGAAGGTCTCCATGTCGTTCCCCACATATCAGTTTGTTGTTGCAGGAGCACCTGGCATAGAACCCGGATATTACAACTCGGTATTAAAAACCAATATTAAAGTATTATTTGGCAAAACCTACGAACTGCTTTTCTTCAGCAAAGCAGCCCTTGTTACTTCGGGAACTGCCACCCTCGAAACAGCACTGCTCAAAGTACCCCAGTTGGTATGTTATAAAATGGGGCTTGGTTGGTTCCTTCAATTTTTCAGGAAACATATATTAAAAACAGAACATTTTTCGTTGGTAAACCTGATAGCCGGAAAAGAAGTGGTTAAAGAATACTTCCAGTCGGAAGTAACAAAACGGAATTTAAATGCTGAATTGCACCAATTGCTTGAAAACAAAGCTTACAGGGAAAGGATGATAGCTGAGTACAACGAAATAGAAAAAATACTTAAGACCAATGGCGCAGCAAAAAATGCTGCCCGGTTGATTGTTGAACACATGAAGTAAAAAACAATGATAAGCCTGCTTCGAAAAGAACTCAATACTTTTTTTACCTCCCTTTCGGGCTACCTGTCCATAAGCATTTTTTTACTGGCCACTAGCCTTTTCCTATGGGTCATCCCGGGGAACTTTAACCTTATTGAAGGCCAGCAGGCATCACTCAAAGGATTTTTTACCCTTGCCCCGTGGCTATACCTGTTCCTTATCCCTGCCATAACCATGCGCATGTTTGCCGATGAAAAAAAAACAGGCACGCTTGAACTTCTTTTAACAAGACCAATCACGGCTCAAAATATTGTACTGGCCAAATACTTTGCATCACTTATCCTGGTTACAATTTCCTTACTTCCAACCTTAATTTATTTCCTGTCGGTATACATACTGGGCAACCCAACTGGAAATATCGATACCGGCGCCACCTGGGGTTCCTATACCGGGTTGCTATTGCTGGCATCGGGGTATATTGCAATATGTCTGTTGGCTTCGGCTTCGACATCGAATCAGGCCATTTCGTTTTTAATTGCCCTTGTGCTTTCGTTTATCTTTTTCAGGGGTTTCAATACGCTGGCATATTTAAACCCACCGGCAGCTCTTCAAAATATTTTGCTCGAATTAAGTATAAATGAACACTACCTGTCGTTAAACCGGGGAGTGATCGATTCGCGCGATGTATTTTATTTTATCGCGCTCACTATCATTTATCTAATCCTTATACCCGGCATTTTACAACACAACAAAAAGCGCTTCAAAATCAAATCAGGGAAAAGCCTGATTGTTGTTTTGTTTATTGCATCGTCGGCATTATTAATCAGTTACAGATTATTCAGAGTTGACCTGACTTCTGAAAAGCGTTATTCAATATCACAGGTTACAAAAAATATATTGGCTAAACAACAGGGATTTGCCTCGGTCGAGATCTACCTGTCGGGCGAACTTCCACCTGAAATGAAAGATTTTCAAAGGGCAATTATCGATAAAATAGAGGATTTAAACGCGTATTCGCCTTACCGCATATATTACCGGGTATTCGATGTCTATTCTATCGTTTCGGAAGAAGAGCGGGAAAAAACCATCAGGCAACTTATCAATACAGGCATACAACCCATTAACCTTGAACATAAAACCAGCGAAGGACTATCGACCAAACAAATTTTCCCTGGAGCTATTGTCACTTCAAACAACCAGGCCACCACCCTGAACCTGCTGAGAAATAACCCTATGTTGCCTCATAGCGAAAACCTCAGGCAGTCGGTCGAACTTCTTGAATATGAATTTGCCCGTGCCTTCCGCATGCTTCAAACCGACAAAAGCCCTACAATAGCATTCCTTGAAGGCCAGGGTGAAGCCGATGTTTATGAAACCGGCGATCTGCGTTATTCTTTGAGCGAAAACTTCGAACTACAAAATACAACTGCTGAAAGCCTCAGGCAAAACGATTCGGCCCGTATTCTGATCATTGCAGACCCAGTTGAAGACTTCTCGGAACGCGACAAGCTGTCAATTGATCAGTTTATCATGCGCGGCGGAAGGGTTTTGTGGTGCATTGATCCGGTTTACACGGCCATCGATTCTCTTTCGAGGGGACACTCAACACTTTCGTTCGAAAAAGGACTGAACTTACGCGACCTGTTGTTTGGATACGGCATCAGGATAAACCCCGACCTGCTGCAGGATGTTGTTTGCATGGAATACCCTGTAAATACAGCACCCGTGGGCCAACCTACAAAGTTTGTCCCTGCCCCATTTTACTACGCACCTTTGGCAACGCCAAACCCTGAAAACCCTATATCGAGAAACCTTAACAATGTAATGACCGAATTCGTGAGTTCGCTCGACACGGTTGGAAACAAAACCGGTGTGGAATAT
>JAFGEV010000012.1 GCA_016931385.1 Prolixibacteraceae bacterium | reverse complement strand
ATTCCAAATTCCAAATTCCAGATTCTAGATACAAAACATGAAATTCCAAATTCCACTCCTATTTCGGGGCCAAAAACCATGCTCCTACTCGCTCAGCAACCAGCACCTTGTCTTCCTAATGACTCTATTGACCCATGACAGAAAACGGAAGCCAGAAGCTAAAACGATAGGCCACACGCTAAAAAAGAATCCAGGAACAATGTTTTGAGTCTTGCGCCAATATGTCACTACCTGTATGGCAGTTGAGCTAATGCCTCAGCAAGTTTGTTGATTCCCTCTTTCATTTTCTTCCCAACCACCATTTTCATCATCATATTTAACCCGGCATGCAGCGTAAGCCTCATTTTACTTTGATAAGGGGTTACAGGAAGAATTTGTATCCATAAAAAAACTTCAAAGGGGATTTTTCCGGTTCCTGCGATTTTGATCATTTTAGGGGCCTCACGTTCAATGATTTTAAAACCGGCTTCACCATAACCCGAAATATTAAAACTACAGTTTTCTTCATCTGAGGTAAAATCGGAAATTTGTGCATTGGGTATTTGCTGCGAAATCTGGGCTAAGGTGTACTCATTGAAGAATTTCCCCAGGTTATTAAAATTGTTTAGAAAATTAAAAACAATCTCCTGATTTTGGGCAATTGTTTTTACATCGCTGACATATTTACTTGCCGACATTGGTATCAGAAGTTAAATGATTAAAGATATCGTTACAAAATCAGTTTTTTCCCCAATTTGCCGGATCTTCACGCCAGGCCTGAAGGCTTTCAATATCATCCTCGGATATTTCACCCATTTCGAGGGCCAGTTCAATTAATATCTGATAATTGCTCAAAGTAGTCAATTCAACTTTGGCTATGGCAAAATTCTCGGTGGCTATTTCAAAATTGTAGGTAAAAATGGCAAGCATACCCAATACAGTTCCCCCAAAATTTTTCACTGCTTCAGCAGCTTTTAAACTGCTTCCTCCTGTCGATATCAAATCCTCAATAATTACCACTTTCTGGCCGGGAATCAAATTTCCTTCAATCAGGTTTTCGAGGCCATGCCCCTTTGGCTTACTCCTGATGTAAATAAATGGAAGCCCAAGTTCAGCGGCCACCAGCGCTCCATGAGCAATAGCCCCGGTTGCTACGCCGGCAATAACTTCAACATCGGGATATTTTTCCTTTATAATTTTGGAAAACTGGCTGCATATAAAACTGCGCGTACCCGGATATGATAAAACCTTCCGGTTATCGCAATAAATGGGGGCTTTCCAACCCGAAGCCCAGGTAAACGGATTGGAGGGTTGGATTTTTAATGTATTAATTTCTAAAAGTTTTTTTGTTACTTCATACTGAATTTCACCCATAGTTCAGTTTTTTAAATTTTCGGCAAATGTACAAAGTTTTTTTCAATGACCGTATTGTGTACCTGGGCTCAACAATTAAGAAATCATTAAAAAACGAAAGCCTTGAAATTTGGGCAAATAACGCTACCGAAGTAAAAGATTCATGGATAAAATTCATGAAACAAAAAAAATATAAGACGCTAAATATTAATGGAAAGGACACCGAAGTTTTAAAGAACTATTTTTTCAACATTTTTTCGGTTGTTTATGCTGCAGGCGGTTTGGTAAACAATGAAAAGAACGAATTGCTTTGCATCTATCGCCTTGGGAAATGGGACCTCCCAAAAGGAAAAATTGAGAAAGGGGAATCGATAGATGTGGCTGCTTTGAGGGAAGTAAGGGAAGAATGCGGTTTGCCAGGCATTTTAAACCAGGGCCTGTTTTCAATAACCCACCATATTTATCTTCACCCAAAAAAAGCCGACATCTGGATATTAAAGCCTACATACTGGTTCACATTTTTATATGCCGGGAATGATAAACCGGTTCCACAGTTCGATGAAGGTATAATTGAAGCGCGCTGGTTCAACAAAAACGATATTGATATTGTACTCGACAACACATGGGATTCGCTAAAACCATTAATAGAAGACTGGATTAATTTCGGGTAGCTTTCAGAATATTGGCAAACTGCATTTCAAAATTTTCATCGGGCCAGGGCGCCTGCTGACCGGCCATTCGCCCCTGAGGATCAATCAAAAAATATGTTGGCAATATCCTTACATTGTATGAATCGTAAATATCTCGCCGTGTCATTCCGCGTAAAACTGTCCAGTTAAAGCCATCAGCCTTGAGCAATTCTGCATTTTTTTCTATTTCATCGTCTTCAATTATGACTACAAGTTCAAGGTCGTCGTGGTATTTCAGGTATAAATCCTTCATCAGTTCTTTGTGCGGGGCAAATTTTTCGTTGTCAGAACGGGTAAAACACAGGTAAACATATTTTCCTTCAAAGTCATCCCATGAAACAAAATTCCCGTTTATATCAACCAGCGACAATTCGGGTGCAGCAGCGCCGTACATGGTCCGTGCCAGTTCGTTGAAAATTTTATTGGCAGTAGTTTTATGAATTTCAACTTCAGAGGTTTCAGTAATTCTTTGAAGCAAATTAAATAAACCAACCGTGTTGAAACGTTTTGAATAAAACAAAGTTTTCATGCCTTTTAAAATAATGGCCTCGGCCAATGCTTTGTTAATGAGTTTGTCGCCAACCAACCATTCAATCAACTGCTCATAAGCGCCCGAATTGATAAGCACACTAATTTTATGCCCGTCAACATCCTGTGTGGCATATTGTAAATATTTTGCATAAAGCTTATCGAACAATTCGCTGTACTGCGGATGATGGTATAAAATTTCATGATCAATAAAATATTCCTCCATGATAGGCCTGGGATCCTGAATAAGGGCCATATATTTTAGCGATGCATATTTATAATTCTTATAGTCTTCAAAATACTTGTCATCGGTTTTTTCAAAACGGGTTTGCAGGTCGGCAATAACCTGTTCGGCAGTTTCAAGCGAACGCCTGTAAAAAATCTGGTTCATGTTCTTGCTCAACTCCATTCCATAAATCCGGTTGAAATAATCGATTAACATATTTGTTGATTTTGGATCGGCATTTTTTAACCCGAAATGTACCAACTTGGGCCTGAAATATGGATTTGAAGAATTGTTTACTTCCTTGGGTGGCAATATGATTTCATAATTTTCGCCGGGAACTACAATAAACCAGCCTTTATAAACATCGAACTCGCTAAAAACAGGCATAATTGTATGAATATCGAGTTCAATAGTTAATTCACCTTTATCGTTAAAAGAGCCTTCACCAATAACCTCCTGTTTGTCGGTCAGAAAATTAGGTACAACATAAAAAGTAAATGCGTCGCCTGCATACTCGGGTGCCGTTATGTGAACACTGGTTGCACCTGCTGTATAAAAAAACAACAACAAACAAAAAATCAGCCCGGTTTTTCTTGTAAATCTCATCCCTGCAAATATTTCTTCAAGTCAAGTTTTTGGGGCAGGAATATTCCTGCATCGCCACCATGTTTAATTATATCGCGAACAACCGAAGAATTAATAGGCGTATGCTCAGGTTTCGTAAGCAAAAAAATGGTTTCAATATCTTCAAACATCTTTTTGTTAACCTGGGCAATTGCCCTTTCGTATTCAAAGTCGGCCGATGTTCTCAATCCTCTTAAAATATGGGTTGCTCCAACCTTTCGGCAAAAATCAACTGTAAGCCCGTCGAAAATCTCAACATCAACTCCTGGTTCGTCTTCAAAAAGATCCTCGATCATTTGTTTACGGGTTTCGATAGGGAAAAGATATTGTTTATTAATATTTACTCCAAGCATCACAATTATTTTACTGAATAATGGCAATGCCCTTGTCAAAACCGATTCATGCCCTATCGTAAACGGATCGAATGAACCAGGAAAAACTGCAATCAATTCATTTTTCTCAGACTTCACTATACAAAACTAAAATTTTTATTGAAATAGCGTAAATATTTATCTTTTAACCCAACAGATTTTTTGATTAAAATCTTTTAGGTTCATCGGTTTTGCTAAAATTTTCATCAATGTATCAGGTCAAGGAATTTATCTGCCTCGGTTTTTTCACCCGATGTAAGAATAATTGCCGTTTCGATTAATGCAAGGTGGGAATAGGCCTGTGGAAAATTTCCCAGCAGGCGCTTCGAATTAAAGTCGATATCCTCGCTAAATAAACCCAGATGGTTTGCATAAGCAAGCAATTGGTTAAACTTCATCCTGGCTTCTTCTATCTCGCCAATCTTGCAT
>JAFGEV010000117.1 GCA_016931385.1 Prolixibacteraceae bacterium | reverse complement strand
GATTGCCGATGAAGCCGGTTTCGCAGGAGTTGCTACTATCAAATTTGCCTCAGGGATAAAGCGGTTAACAAACCGTATGATTGCATTTCCCAAAAAAACAATAAGAAACAAAATAGAAAACACGGTAAGCATCCCTATTCCCAAAAGCTGCAATGCCAATTCAAAATTTTCGGTCATAGTATCTACTCATTAATAATTTATTATATCCGGGTTTATTTCATCCTGAAAGAAGAAATCTTCCCGGTTTCCGATTCCTCTTTATTCAGAATATTGCAGGATGTTTTTTTATATATCATCTGATAGTTTGTTTTAACCAACTATGAAACATTAAATGTCAGGAACATGAAAAATTTCTTCCAGTTTACAAAAAAGAGGCGCAATGTTATCAATTTTTATCATGGAAAACATATATGGAAAAGAAGAGAATTGACAATTATTATTTTTTTAACATTGGCTGAAACCGAAGCAAAATAAAGAATAAGTCAAGTTGTTTATTTACTACAAATAATTGTCAAAAGTTGGTGTTTTTATGGAAATTGGTTGGTGCCGTTATCAAAATTCTTCCGACACAATTTCACTGTCACGGTATCCGATCCGGTTACTTATGGCATACACGGTTTTTCCATGGATGACCGGAATTGGCCCAGTATATAACTTCCAGCCCCCATCAAGGCCCGGCCTGGTATTTCGGCAATTAACAATATACCCTATTGATGCCCCGGGAGTATTGCACGTAATCACAAGATTTCCATTTCTTTCAATTATCCTTGGGGATTCTGTGACCGGTTGTATGCCATTTGGCCACATCGTGTTGAATAACTGTTTTTCAGGAACCACACCCTTGTCATCAACCTCTTCTCTCCAGCGTTGCAGTTCATTCCTCATTCGTTCAATTTCAACGCCATAAGAAGTGTCGTTGATTAAATTATGAAGTTGGTACGGATCTTTTTCACAATCGTAAAACTCCTCTTCCTGTTTAACTTCCCTGAAATAATATTCCTGCAGACTATCGAGTTCTCCATTGTTGTGCAAACGCAACAATTCATTCATCATGTCGATATTTTTCCGGTAAGCAACATCTTTATATGAAGGCAGCTCGGGATGGAAGTTCTTTACAAACATGAAGCGCTTATCACGCACAGTACGGCACATATCGCTGTGTTCGTCAAAACGGTCGCCCGAGCCGTAAATGTATTCTCGTTCGTTTACGCTTTTAAATTTGCCCAAAAAAGCCTGCCCCTGCATATACGACAAGGGTTTCATTCCTGCAAGTGATAACATTGTGGGAGCTAAATCGACAAACGAGATCATCTCTTCAATCCTTGCACCACCTTCTCTGCCGGGGATGTATACAACAAATGGGACTCTGAGTCCGGAATCGTAATGCTCCCTTTTACCCCTTGGCAAGGGGCCTCCATGGTCGCTAAAGAAGAACACAATGGTATTCTCACGAAGGCCGTCAGCTTCCAGTTCATCAAGCTTTTCTTTGATTTGTGAGTCGAGCAATTCAATATTGGAATAATTACGGGCAACATCCTGCCGTACAACTGGATTATCGGGGAAATATGGCGGCAAGGAAACTTCTGCAGGCAAAACGGTTAAGGGCAGGTTTTTATTTAACCAAATACGTGATTCGTGGGTAACTTCAATATTGAAAACCGAAAAAAAAGGCTGCCCCGGTTTTCTGTTCCGCCAATGAGCATCAGGGCCATTTTGGTCCCAGGCTGTAACAGGAGCCGCGAACTGGTAATCGGTTTTTTGGTTGTTGGTGCAAAAATAACCAGCTTCGCGCAAATATTCTGTAAAGCATTTCACATGTGGAGGTATTACTGCCGAATAAAGAGGAACAGAATCGCCATTAATATCGGTTGCATTCGATGGGCCGCTGTAATCACGGGTACCCCAGCCGGCATAATCGCGCCCGGTACGCATATTGTGGGTGCCTATTGAAACCGGGTACATGCCGGTAATAATACTTGAACGGCTTGGGGCGCAAACGCCCACGGTTGTAAATGCATAATCGTATACCATACCCGATTGGGCGAGTTTATCGAGAGTTGGAGTAGAAGCAGTTGAATCGCCATAAAAAGATAAATCGGGGCTTATATCTTCACAGGTAATCCATAAAATATTCGGCTTTTGGTTTTTTTCCTTTTCTGAACATCCTGACAAGAAGGCTATAAAAAAGACAAATATTATTGGTAGAGCATACTTCATTTCATTTTTATGAATTAAACGAGGTTAATTAACGGCACCAAAATCGGTGATTGTTATTGAATCCATTTCTGCAAGGGTCATGGTATTCCCGGCATCAACCATTAATTGGTTAAGCTTATTTCTCAGTTCCTTAATCTTATCGCTATAAATCGGATCATTAATAGAATTGTTCATCTCTTCGGGATCGTTTTCAAGGTCATAGAATTCCCAAATATCCTGGTTATTGTAGAAATGAATAAGCTTATACCTGTTTGTCCGTATCCCATAATGGGGGTGTACATGATGCCAGTAAGGAAATTCGTAATAATGATAGTACATTGCATCGGGCCAGTCGGTGGGTTTTTCCCCGGTTATATTCTGCAAAAAGCTTCTTCCCTGCACATGATCGGGCACAGAAATTTTAGCCAGATCAAGCAGCGTTGGTGCAAAATCAATATTGGTAATTATATCAGTGTTTTTAATCTTTCCGCCAATTTTTCCCGGGTATCTTAAAATAAATGGCATCCTCAAAGATTCTTCATACATGAAACGTTTATCGAAAAAACCATGTTCGCCAAGGTAAAATCCCTGGTCCGACGTGTATATAACCACTGTATTGTTGGTCAACCCGTTTTCATCGAGGTAATCGAGCACACGG
>JAFGEV010000116.1 GCA_016931385.1 Prolixibacteraceae bacterium | reverse complement strand
AGTCGATGCTCAAAAAGGGGGCAATTTTTGTTGATGAAAAGATTTCGGAGAAGGTCAGGCCCAAAACTATTACACACGTGCGTTTATCGCCTGAACTAAAAACTGAAGCCGATATTGAAAACGTTTTTTCTCAATTGAAAAAAGCGCCAAAACAGCTTGAGGTTTTCATGTTGCTTTTAAACGAGCTAAACCATTTTTCTCCACACAAGAAAGATTCAGTATCAAAAAAAAGCCTGCTGCAAAAATCCAAATCTTCCGAACAAAATATAAAAAGCCTTGTAAAGAAGGGGTGCATTGAAGTGTTTGACCTCGAGATTGACCGCCTTACCTCAGGCAACACCACACAAACCGATATGGTTATGCTGAGCATTGAGCAGGAAAAAGCGCTTAACCTGATACACAAACTGCACATCGAGAAAAACGTGGTACTGCTTCACGGCGTAACGGCCAGCGGAAAAACAGAAGTTTATATAAAACTGATTGAAGAACAGCTCAGGGCAGGCAGGCAGGCGCTTTACCTGTTGCCCGAGATTGCGCTCTCGGCACAGATCATTGAACGGATGAAAGCTGTGTTTGGTGAGAAAGCAGGCATTTACCACTCAAAGTTCAACGATGGCGAAAGGGTCGAAATCTGGAAAAAAATCCTTGCATTCGATAAAGGAAACAATAATCCTTACCAACTCATTGTGGGGGCACGCTCGGCGCTTTTCCTGCCGTTCAAAAACCTGGGGCTGATCATTGTCGACGAAGAACACGAAAACAGTTTCAAGCAATACGATCCTTCGCCAAGGTACAATGCCCGCGATTCGGCTGTGATGCTTGCCTCGCTTCACGGGGCCAAAGTAGTTTTGGGGTCGGCTACCCCTTCGTTCGAAAGCTACTTCAATGCACGCAAAGGTAAATACGGATATGTGCCCCTCGAGAAACGGTATTTCAACATTGAAATGCCCGAAATTGAACTAGCCGACATTGGCGATGCATACAAACGGAAACAGATGAAATCGCACCTAACGCCGTTGTTGTTTTCCGAAATTGAAAAAGCGCTTGCAAACAAAGAGCAGGTCATTCTTTTTCAAAACAGGCGTGGGTTCTCTTCGTGCCTTCAGTGTAATGACTGTGGCTGGGTGCCACATTGTAAACATTGTGACGTTAGTCTCACGTACCACAAATTTCAGAATAACCTGCAATGTCACTATTGCGGGTTTACAGTTCAGCTACCTTCACAATGCGGGAACTGTGGTTCGGTAAATGTTCAAACGAAAGGCTTTGGTACTGAAAAAATCGAAGATGAGCTGAAAATTTTGTTCCCTGAAGCCGGTGTAGGCCGCCTTGACTTTGATGCGACTCGAACAAAATTTGGACATGAAAAAGTGATTGAAAAGTTCAGTAGCGGGAAAACACAAATCCTTGTCGGTACACAAATGGTTACAAAGGGTCTCGATTTTGAGAACGTGAGCGTGGTGGGAATACTCAATGCCGATAATTTACTTAACTTTCCCGACTTCAGGGCACACGAAAGGGCATACCAGCTAATGGCGCAGGTTAGCGGCCGTGCAGGTCGAAAAAACAAACAGGGAAAGGTGGTTATTCAAACCTGGCAGCCCAAACATCCGGTTATCTCAATGGTGATTGAAAATAATTTCGATTTGTTTTTTCAGAAACTCCTTCCCGAAAGGAAATTATTTAATTACCCTCCATTTTGCCGTTTAATAAACCTGACAGTCAGGCATAAAAACTTTGAGCGGGCCAGGCTTGCATCTAACCAATTGGCTTCAGTATTAAGAGAAAAATTGAAAAACCGGGTTCTTGGCCCCGAGCCTCCGCTTATCGGGCGGGTAAAACAATACTACCATTTTATGATCAGGATTAAATTTGAGAAAAACGTTCTTCCTGATGAAGTAAAAAAGCATATCCTGGTATCGGTTGAAAAAATCAAGAAGAGTCCGAACAACAGCGGCGTAATATTTCATGTTGATGTTGATCCTATGTAAAAAACAATAAAATTTACCTTAACAAAAGGTGAATGACATCATCGGTTTCAGAAAAGGGTTATGGTTTATAAAACTTTTTATTTCAATAACATGAGTAACAGAGCATTTACATTTTTTAAGAACTTACAATCGAAATTTAATGATTGGGTTTAAAGTTAAAGTATTATTTTTGAAAAATTAAAAAATATCAGAATGGGTAAAGTAATTGCATTGGCAAATCAAAAAGGTGGAGTTGGAAAAACAACTACAGCAATTAACCTTTCGGCAAGCCTTGCGGTACTTGAAAAGAAGGTACTGCTTATTGATGCCGACCCCCAGGCAAATGCAACTTCGGGATTAGGTTTTGATGTGAAGTCGATTGAAAACAGTATATATGAATGTATTATCGACGGAATAAACCCTGAATCGGCCTTGCTTAAAACAGAAATAGACGGGTTTGACATTATGCCGTCGCATATCGACCTTGTTGGGGCTGAAATAGAAATGCTTAACCGCCCTGAACGAGAAAAAGTATTAAAGAAAATCACCGATTCGTTAAAAGACAGGTACGATTATATTTTGATCGACTGCTCACCCTCGTTAGGCTTAATCACTGTAAATGCATTAACTGCAGCCGATTCGGTTATTATTCCTGTGCAGTGTGAGTATTTCGCCCTTGAAGGTTTGGGCAAGCTGCTCAACACGATTAAAATTATCCAGAACCGCTTAAACACCGAGTTAGAGATTGAAGGTTTCCTGCTTACCATGTATGACCCCAGGCTTAACCTTTCGAACCAGGTACTTGAAGAGGTGAAAAGGCATTTTCAAACCATGGTTTTTGAAACAATTATTCATCGGAACATCCGTTTAAGCGAGGCGCCAAGTTATGGTAAGCCAGCATTGCTTTACGATGCATCTTCGAAAGGTTCGGTTAATCACCTCAACCTGGCAAAAGAAATTATCGAGAAGCAAAAAAGTACAGTTTTTAGCAATTAATGAACTGCCGGCAGGCGGAAAAAAAACAAGATTATGGCAAAAAGAGCGGCATTAGGACGGGGTTTAGGAGCCCTTATCGATGATGCAAACATTATAAACACCGTTACCACTTCCGACGAGGTTGCGATAAGCCAGATTGAGGCCAACCCCTGGCAGCCCCGCACTACATTCGACCAGGAAGCCCTTGGTGAGCTGGCAAAATCAATTAAGGAAGTTGGTATTATTCAGCCCCTAACCCTTCGCAAAACCGATGAAAACAAGTACCAGATCATTGCTGGTGAACGCAGGTTCAGGGCCGCAAAACTTGCAGGGTTGAAAAAGGTACCGGCATATATCCGCGAATCGAACGATGCCAATATGCTTGAACTTGCCCTGGTTGAAAACATCCAGCGTGAAGACCTCGATGCAATTGAAATTGCCCTAAGCTACCAGCGCCTGATCGAAGAGTGCCAGTTAACCCAGGAAAGCCTGAGCGAAAGGGTAGGTAAAAAACGATCAACAGTATCCAATTACCTCCGGTTGCTTAAACTGCCTGCCATAATACAAAAAGCCATTCGCGAACGCGAAATCTCAATGGGCCATGCCAGGGCTATCATCAATATCGAAGACCCCGATACGCAGATCATGCTTTACCGTCAGATTGTTAAATACGATTTCTCGGTGCGCAAGATTGAAGAGATTGTCAGGAAAATGAACTCTGAAACTGATGAAATCTCCCCTGAAAAGAAGGCTCCGGCCAAAGCCACGCAATTCCCAAAAGAATACGAAGAACTGAAAAAGCACCTTTCCAACCATTTTTCGGCCAATGTCGATTTTAAAATAAACAATAAAGGGAAGGGCAAAATCGTTATCCCATTTAATTCCGACAAAGATCTGGAACGGATTATTGGCGTACTCGATAAACTTAACAGTTAAATACTCAGAAAATTGAAAATTTTTATCAGGAGCTTATTTTTTTTGTTCTTCGGCTTGATGTGTTTCCAACCTGCCGGGGCGCATAAAATATATCCTGTTAAAATTGACTCTGTTCAGATGGCACCCGGTGATTCGGTTAAAGCTATTCGCGAGCAGGAAAAACCGCGGGAGCATATACCGGCTAAGGCCACCATGTTTTCGGCAGTTTTGCCTGGTCTTGGTCAAATCTACAATAAAAAATATTGGAAGCTTCCCATCGTGTATGGAGGCTTTATAGGGCTGGGCTACATGATCAACAGTTACAACAGCAGCTACCTTACCAATAAACAGTATTATTACGACCTTGACGATGACGACCCTGAAACGAATTCATTTATTACCTATTTCGGGGATGTTTCAGACCGGTCGGTATCGAGCATGCAAACAACGCTT
>JAFGEV010000115.1 GCA_016931385.1 Prolixibacteraceae bacterium | reverse complement strand
GCTTCAAAAATGGGCGCGTCTTTGTCAGTATTAATGGCTACAATGAATTTTGATGAACTGACTCCCGCAAGATGTTGTGTCGCACCTGATATACCAATGGCAAAGTATAAATTGGGTGCAATAATTTTACCGGTTTGCCCGGTGTGTTCTTCATGTCCTCGCCAGCCTTCGTCTGACACTGGTCGTGAACAAGCCGTTGCAGCGCCCAGCAGATCGGCCAGTTCAAGAAGGGGATTCCAGTTTTCGGGCGATTTCATGCCACGGCCACCGGAGACAACAATTTCTGCATCAGTCAGTAATATTTTACCGGTTTGCTTTTGAACGTCTTTAACCGCTGTTTTAATTAATGCATTATCAACTTCAACCGAAATGTTTTCAATGCTTGCACTATTTGAAGTTTCAATTATTTCAAAAGAATTTTGTGCGAGGGTGAGGATTTTCACGGGCGACTTGATCAGCACATTTGCAAATGCATTTCCCGAAAATGCTTTTTTATAAACGATGAAAGGTTCGGTGCTGATCGGTAATTTGCTGACACCTGAACCAATTCCGGCTTTGAGTTTAACCGATAGCCGTGGTGCAAGGGCTTTGCCCGTGTTGTTGTTTGAAAGAATGACAACTTTTGCATTTTCCTTAAGGGCAATTTCTGCAATTACACTGGCAAATGCCTGATTGTCGAGGATATTCAAACGATCGCTGGTGGCACTGATTATTTTTTCAGCCCCATATTTTCCCAGCTTTTCAAGTTCAGGAGCTTCTACATTGCCGATAGATAAAACAGTTGCGGAAGTATTTAGCATTTCCGCCACTTTTGAAGCATAGGAAACCAATTCAAAAGAAATCTTCTTGAATTTCCCATCCCAATTCTCAGTAAAAACTAAAACTGACATATATTTGTTTAATTAGTTTAATTTTAGAAATTTAAATCACTTTAGCCTCATTCTGCAACAACTCGATTAATTGTTTTGCATTGTCTGCTTCAACAAATTTACAGGCCGCACGCGGTGAAGGTTTTTCATAGCTTAATATTTCAGTCAGGGATTCAACACCTGAGGGTTCAATTACATTGATCTTTTTGGAACGGGCCATCATGATGCCACGCATAGCTGCAATCCGAGGTTCTTTTGCAATTCCTTTTTGAACAATGGCGACAAAAGGAGTAGGAACGGTCACAACTTCCTTGCCTCCGTCAATTTCACGGGTGATGATGGCTTGACCGTTTTCAACATTTAATTGAGATACGGCTGAAACAGAAGGAATATCCAAATTTTCAGCCAGCATTCCGCCAACATTTGAACCATTGTAATCGCTTGATTCAATTCCACAAAGGATGATGTCGAAGTTTTCACTTTTAATGACATTGGCTAATTGGCCGGCAACAAAATAAGCATCAGAAGGTTCTGCATTTACCCTAATGGCATCGTCTGCTCCAATGGCCAACGCTTTGCGAATAGTTGGTTCTGAAGTGGCCAATCCAACATGGGCGACAGTGACAGACTGGATCCCGGTTGAAGAATCTTCCTTTAATTCAAGTGCCCGGGTTAGTGACAATTCATCCCATGGATTGATTACCCATTGAATACCTGCTGTATCAATTTTTTTGTTTTCATCAGTAAATTTCACCTTAGTGGTTGTGTCGGGAACATTACTGATACAGACTAAAATTTTCATTGAATATTTTTTATGATTTTTACTATACTGTAATACTAAAACCCTAATTTACAAAAGAAAGCAACGTTAATTTTGCGTTGACAAGCCTTTTTTGAACGTACAAATATAAAATAAAATAGAAAAAATTAAATTTTTGGCATTTTTTTTAAAACGATAAATTTGATCACTTTTTATCACAATTTTTATAATCACTTTTATAATATTTATTCCTGAAAAAAGCAGTAAAATCTGATAAATATCTAAATGTTCAGATTTACTTTCTCCTTTTTTTTAGTAATCGCCTGTGAAATAGATAACCTACAATAATGAATTAAATAGGGGAATTGAAAAAAAACAAAATTTTACATGAAAATTGTTTTTTGAAATCTTTAAGATATATGCAATAATCACACCTGGCAAAGTTTTTTTAGCTTAGATTATAAAATTAAAACTTTGGGAATACAGGTTCAATAAATTCAAAAATCTAATGGTTATTATACAATCAACATTCATCAATACATTTTTGCCATTCGTCAATGAAAAACCTGACTTCATAAAAACCAGCTTCTAAACCCATTTATAATCCAACTAATTGGCTTATTTTTGTTATGAAAACAATTAAAAATAAAAGCCATGTTGTACTTAGGAATCGCATTCGGAATTTTTATCATCGCAGTAGGAGTTGCTTTTATAACTGAATCGGCTAGCAAAAGAGCTTAATTATTCATTAACTGACATACAATTTTTAAACAGAGATATTATAAGTATGCCTCGTAGAGGTGTACTTTTTTTTTGCCTGCTTCTTAAATAATCTATCTTCTATGAACAAAATCATCCTAACTTATTTTGTTCGGTAGAATATCTTTTTAAATCAGCTACAGCTTGACTTAAACTCAGTCTTTGATTATTTCATCCAAACATGAAATAATGCGGTTGTTTACATTTAAAAGAATACTGTTGGTCACAATAAATTAACAATTCATAAAAAAAGACAAAAATGTCTTTAATATCTTGTTTTTTTAAAGTACCTTTATTTCAGAAACTTTTAAAAATTATAAACTATGTTGTATTTAGCTATGGGGTTCGGAATTTTTTTGATCGCAGTTGGACTTGCTTTTTTCACCGAATCATTGAAACATAAAGCATAAAATTTTCAACACGATCATAAGTTTATTACAAATTATGATGAAAAGTACTTTTTTCAGAAGTACTTTTCATTTTCACCATAAACTACACCCATGAAAAATAATAACTAAATACTTATTTTTTGGTATCCACCAGTTAAAGCTTAATTTTCAAAAAGGACAGGTTATTTTTAGGGACTGATTTTTTTGAGGATAGCAACTAAATCAATGCCCTGATAGTTTTCCGGATAGTTCAATATGATTTCACCTTTGTTGCAAATGTTTATTTCGTTTTTAAGGTACTTCCCATTTGCCGGATTGAACCAGCTCAATTTATACTCTGCATTTTTTTCTGAAAGATTTAAAATGGCAGTCTTTTCCTGAGCGATGTAAATAACATATAATTCAGTATCTTTTGCGAAGCACCATGCATTTTCAGAGATCACAACTTCATCGGCGCAAGTCATCTCGTAAAAGGGGAGCGATTTAAAAAAATCAAGTGCAATACTGGTTTGCTTCCACATTTTTTCCCTCGATCGGAAATCTTCCAGCTTAAGGTCATCTTTGCCGCAATACCACTCAGTACCCGCTGCTCCTGCCATTAAAGCCCCCCAAAGGGCATGAACGCGAATAGTGTCGTGGCCAGGGTCGATCGAATCGGGCAATACCCCCGAATACCATGGGCCTATTTCATCGAGGTTTACAATCCATTGCCATTCTTTTTCATGGCTTTTCCTAATCCAGAATTTGACTTCTTCATGGATATCTTTAACATTGCCATTCTGAAGGGAAACGCCATCGATATATTTTTTTCCCAGCAATGGTAAAATGTAATCTCTTTGTTCAGGATGGCCTGGCAGTGTGTGAAAAACAATAAGGTGTCTATAGGGGTCTATTGATCGGAGGTATTCAGCCATTGTTTGACGCTGCTTTAATGTCTGCCCCAAATTATCGAACCATGGCGCCGGGCCGTTTTCTTCGCCCATATTCCAAATAATACCGTTATGGTGAGCAAAACGGGCAACAAGCTCACGGTAATACAATTTTCGTTGTATATCGGTAAAGCCGGCATCAAGCAACAACTGGTTTTCATTTTCCTGGGTTACGAGGTGCATAACAATTCCCAACCGGTCGAAATGGTCAAAAACGATATTCCACTGGTCAAGTTTGCTGCAATCGAAACGATAACGCTCATTTCGCGAAGTCCAGGGATATACGTCATCGCCATCGCCCATGACGTTCATTGTGAGCATGTACACCACATTCATCTTTTGTAATGCAAGGTAATTCAAGCTACCAATGATACCTTTCCCTTTTCCGTTTTGCCAGGTTGGATCACCTGTTTTCCAATCGCATACATGGGGGGCATAATAATGGTTTGGAGGTGTGTTGTCAAATTCGGCATAAGCCAGGAAATTTTCGGGGCTGTCTGTTCCTCCTTTTATGAAATAATCACCTGAAACAGAATGCTGCAAATATCGTTTCCCGTTATAACGCAGCATTCCTTTTGATAAAAAACCGGGAGCATTTTTATCTGCTTCCTCTATCTGAAAACTTCCTTTTATACCATCAAAGGCATCGGGAGTGCCTGAATAATTCAAATTGCTTACAGCAATATTTTCGCCTTTTTGAAAAGACACAGTGTATTCCCATTTTCCTGCTTTATATGGAGTAAAGTGCACTTTCCATTTATTGCCTGCATTTTGGCTTGTTTCTGCTGCTTTTCCATCGGCAGCAAAATAACCAGGTATTAAAAATG
Source organism: Prolixibacteraceae bacterium (assembly GCA_016931385.1). Taxonomy (GTDB): domain Bacteria; phylum Bacteroidota; class Bacteroidia; order Bacteroidales; family Prolixibacteraceae; genus DAIMEA01. Next base: position 1,874 of record JAFGEV010000115.1, on the reverse strand, counting down.
TGTCGGTTTCGCATACAAAAAGAACATTCAAACGATAATTTAGAAACGGATTATTTTCATTCATTTCTGAGGTTACGGGACCTTCAAAAACAATTGTAATTGGTTGTCCGCATTTTGTTTCTCCTTCGAAAATAAATGGAGCATGATCTGAACATGAATTGAAGGCTGTCAGAAAAAGCGGAAATAAAATAATCCACAATATTTTTTTCATAATAAATTTATTCAACGGTTACTGTCGATCTGAGTCTAATATCGCTGCTCGAAGCCCCAAGCTGTATTTCAAAATCACCAGGTTCAACCAGGTAGCGTTTGAATTGGGCATTATAATATTTCAGGTCTTCGTTAACCCTTAATGTAAAGTGAACAGTTTTTTCTTCGCCTTTTTTGAGGGCAATCCGCTCAAAGCCCCTGAGTTGTTTAATCGGCATAACCTTCTCCGATTCCAAATCTTTTACATACAACTGAACAACCTCTTCGCCATCCATGTTTCCCACATTCTTCACGTTTACCGATACCATTAATTCATCGTCGTTGCAAAGGTTTAAGTTGTCAATTTCTAAGTTTGAATATTCAAAGCTTGTATAACTCAGACCATGCCCGAATGGGAAAAGCGGTTCTCCCTGGTAGTATCGGTAGGTAAAGCCTTTCCCGGCCTGCATGTTGTAATCTGTAAACCCTGCCAGTTCTTGTGTTGAAGAGTAAAATGTAACAGGCAATCTTCCTGCAGGGTTATAATTGCCAAAAAGCACATCGGCAACGGCATCACCGCCACGTTGTCCGGGGTACCATGCCATCATGATCGCTGGCAGCGATTCTTCCAGCCCATCGAATGAAACAGCACTACCAACCAATAAAACAAAAACAACAGGTGTGCCTGTGGCTTGCATTGCCCTGAGGGTTTTGAGTTGTGATTCGGGAAGTTCAATTTTAGTTCGGTCGCCTCCATTGAATCCTTCAACTCCTCTTAGTCCCCGCATTTCTTCACCTTCCCAATTCGCATCAAGCCCACCAACAAAGATAGCGACATCGGATTTTGCGACCTCTTTCAGCATTTCTTCCGAAGGTTCAAACGGCCCTTTGATTTTTTTCTCCTTTGCTTCGATTTTTTTCCATACAAGCAATATCCCCGCATCTCCTGTTGTTTCGAAATATTCAATTTTTATGTCGTATTGTTTTCCTTCTTCGAAGTCGAAAATTCCAATATTTGGAAGCATTTCGTGTTCTGTCCAATCTTCAGCAATGAGTTTACCGTCAAGGTACAGTCGGCTGCCATCATCCGACATTAAACCAATTTCATAAGTGCCGGTTTCGGGAGCTAAAAGCTGGCCTGTCCAGCGGATAGAAAAAAAGTCGTTATCTATCTGCTGCCCGGGGGATAAAATACCTTGTGCAACCTGTGTCGAAGTAGGAGAGTTTTCCATCCAGTACATCCTTATCTGTTCATCAACTTTTGTTACAACAGGTTTTTCTTTCAATTCAATTCCACGAAAATATTCACCCTTTAAGCCTCTTACTGTTTCCCCATTTTCATCGATTGTCGAAAGGTATTTGGAATCAATCACGTCACGGCGGGCCTGGTCTCTTTCGTGTTCAACAATTGGGCATCCTTCTTCATAATATACTTTCACTTTTTTACCCACGGCTTTTTTTATTCCATCTACGATTGTAACCGGATTTGAAGGTTCGCCAAAATAGTTGCCCCTCAATGCGGAAATGCTGTTGGCATTAGGGCCGATTACTGCAATCTTTTTTATTTTTTTCAGGTTTAAGGGCAGAATGCCTTCATTTTTTAACAGTGTCATTGATTTTTGAGCCATTTCAAGTGCAAGTTCACTATGCTCTTCGCAATCGTTTATTTCATATGGGATCTGGGC
>JAFGEV010000114.1 GCA_016931385.1 Prolixibacteraceae bacterium | reverse complement strand
TTTTAAGGTCGGCAGCCCAAACAAGGTTCTTATACTTGTAGCTGAAATTTTTATCGTCGGTAAGGCTATTATCATCTGGCGAAACACCTGTCACAATTGTTTCTGTTTTGATCTCGCCGCCCAATTCTATTATTTTTTCCCCTAGCAATTCCGACAACCTGCCCACACCTCCCTTTGGGTAGAAATAATCGAGGTAAAGGGAAAAGTAGCTCAAGGCGAAAAAAGTGGGTGTATTTCTGAAAAAATGCTGAGCGATAATATCCCGAAGTGATGGATTTGTTACAACAGAATTCAGGTAATCCTCAACCGGAATCTGCATGCTGTTTATTTTACCCACAGTAAAAATGAACCGCGGCATCCAGGGCAACAATTTTTTGAAAATAAAGGATGTGTCGCGCTTCATATCCTTAAAAACGGGGTTTTCGATACCGTAAAGCACATCCATATATTTCATAATCTTTCGGATGGTTTTTACCACCTCCTCAATCTCTTTTCCATTTTCGGGATAAAACTTTTTTAGTAAATCTCTGTATTCCGACAGGCTATCCAGATTTTTGATGTTTATGATTTCATTTTCAACCCCCAGCGAAACTGGGCTTTTTACTACCTCAAATTCTATGTTTAAATCTTTTAGCATGGGAAGGATAATACCGGCATCTTCAAGCGCCCTTACCCCTGCATCAAAATGGAAACCATTGCGCGAGAAAGTGTTGACCAGTCCGCCAGGTTCCTTGTTCTTTTCTATCAGAAGAACTTTTTGCCCCTCACGGGCAAGAAAGGCGGTGGCTGTTAAACCGGCAACACCACCACCAACAATAATGGTATCGTAAATGGATTCGTTCATACCTGATTTTCAACTTTTAAATTTAGCCATTTCTAAACTTATTTTCCATAATTCTAAAGCAACCTCCCGGTCAAGCGCAGGAGGCGCCGGTTCTTCGGGGGTTGTTAAATTAAAAAATTTTCCGCTAACTGTTTCAAGCTCTTTTGATGCACCCAGGTAACACAGGGCCTCGGCTGAAATTTCGGGTGATTTTAATGTTTTATCAAAGAAGTTACGTTTAAACCAACGGTACACCGGCCCGTTTTCCTGGCCAGTATCGGTTTTTACAGCCCCGGGGTGCATGGCATTTATCGTCACGCCCGAACCTTTGAATTGATCATTAAAAACCATCATTGTCAGCAACTGGGCTGTTTTTGCCGAGCCATAACTTTTTAATCCTGAATACCGGTGTTTTTCCCAGTTCAGGTCGTCTAAGCTGATTCCCCAGGCAGCAAAACGATGCCCCTCTGAATTAACCAGAATGATACGGGCATTTTTCTGCGCTTTTAATTTTTCGGTCAGAATGTAATTGATAATGAATGACGAAAGATAGTGCACAACAAAAACCTTCTCAAGGCCATCGGTGGTCAGTTCCCTTTTTGTGAGGTAAACACCTGCATTGTGAATTAGCACATCAATTGGAACTTCGAGCTTTAAAAGCTCACCGGCAACATGGTGAATTTCCTCCAGACTGCTTAAATCGGCCAGTTTGTAATTGCATGCAACGCCGTATTCACTTTCAATTTCGAGGCGTAATTTTTCCGATTTTTCCCTGTTCCGGTTTATGCAAAGCAGGTTGGCCCCCATCGAGGCATATTTTTTTGCAGTATAGTAACCTATACCGGAAGTAGCCCCGGTAATGACAACAAGCTTATTTCTGAAATCATCATTGCATACCGAAGGAGCCAGCCGGTTATTTCTGATCATCGCAAAAATGTTCGACCACTGGTATTCTTTAATGTATTTTTTTATTTTCCTTTTTCCTGCCATAGCGCTTTTTTTAGCCAAACTTGCGTTTTATGAATTTCCGGTAGGCTTTGCCAAACCGGGGAATGTTGTCGAAAATATCGCCCCATAAATCGTAGTAGTCGCGCTGCTCAATAATTTTTCCATTATCGTTTAGCGTAAGGCGGCTTGAGCCATACAATACCGAGCTCGGGTTTTTCTTGTAACTGATGGTCATTTCCCATTCAAGGAAGATGAGATTGCCCTGCCCTGCTATGTTCACAATTTTCATCTTCAGATCCTTCGAACGGTTAGCCAAACGTTCGGTCATGGCCTTGAATTCCTCCATTCCCCTTAGCCCCTGAATGGTATCTTTGAAATAAATATCTTTATCGTAATAAGGCAGAATATGCGACCAGTCGGGTTTACCGGCCGTATTGTATGTTTTTGACCATAAGTCCTCAACAATATCAATTGTCAGTCTGTAATCGTCCGGTTTTTCCTGTTGAGCAAAATCTGTTTTTTCCATATTTTAAAAATGTGTTTTTTTTTAGAATCTGCAAAATGAAATTTTTATCTGAAACAAAATTTAGAAATGAAAGTTTAATGAAACCTTAGGAGTCTGATTTTGAAAGGCCGATAAGGGCAAGCAAAGTGTAAGCTCCCCCGAAAACTGGACAGTTTAAAAGTAGACAAATAAGCGTTAATTTTAAACTGTAATTATGAAAACAAAAAGATTT
>JAFGEV010000113.1 GCA_016931385.1 Prolixibacteraceae bacterium | reverse complement strand
TTTGTTTCAGATTTTATTCTCCATCATCTTCCTGATCACTGCCAATAGCTTCGATGGCATCAGTGGTAGTTGGAAAATTTGGCACCTGTGTTGGATCTACAGCCGACTGTACCTGCTCACTGATAATTGAATCCCTTTGGATTTCGCTACGCGGGATAAAGGCGCTGGCAAGAATACAAAGCGCTAAAAGCGCACCTGCAAGGTACCATGTAGCCTTTTCAAGAAAGTCAGCAGTGCGGCGTACGCCCATAATCTGGTTATTGCCCGAGAAGCTTGATGCAAGCCCCCCACCTTTTGAATTTTGCACCAATACGATGAGCACCATCAAAAGACACACAATAAATATCAATACAATAGCAAGTATATACATATCAATCTTTTTTTGACATTAATTCTTTAATTTTTTCAATTTGAGCCGCAAAGTAAGTATTTTTTTCCGGGAATTTCAAACTTAATTTTTTATACGACCTGATGGCTTCTTCATACATTTCCTGTTTAACGTAAATAGTTGCCAGTGTTTCGGTTATCAAGCCATCATCAAGGCTGTCGCTTTTAAAACTTTCTTCAGCTTTTTCGATTTCCACCTTATCGTTGGTATGACTTATGGTTGGATTTTTTGAAATGAAGCGGTCAATTAAATCAACATCTTCCTTCGTTTTGCTTGTATCAACCTCGTTGAGGCCGTAATCAGAAGGCATATCAAAAGGGACTCCGCCTGTTGCTGTCCCCGACGATAATTCAAAAAACCGGGCAAAGGCTTCCTTGTCATAGGGCAAAAGTTCAAATTCCTTGTTGTCACCAGGCTTCCTGTTCAGAAAAGAGTACAGTACCCTTCGATCGGGAATGAAGATTGCATGGCCTGCCAACTCAGTTTCAAATTTATAGCTTTTAATATTGAGCAGGTTTTTCAGGTATAACATCCTTAAAACAGGGAAATAAGGATAATGGCCAATTGCCTCGTGCAATTCACCTAAGGTCGATTCATCGAGTTGTTCAGGCTTGTTAAGGTACGATATGATCTGTTCGTTTGTCACGATTATTACCAGTTAGCTACCGATTTATTGAAAATATCTTCAATTATCTGGGTCATTATTTCTTCGATAAGCGTGTCTTCAACATCGCTTAAGATGAGATCGCTGCTAAAATCGGCATAGGCTGAGAAATCCGATTCAAAATCCTGTTCATGATCTTTGTTGTTGGTAAATTTAACATTAATAACAACGGTTAACCTGTTTTCCGATGCCTGATCGTCTGATCGGACCGAAATAGGTTTAACATCGTACCCGGTAATTGTACCCTCAAATTCAAGGTCGCCCCCGTTTGGTAAATATGCCAGGCTGGTTTGGCGCGTAAACTTATCACGTAACTGTTCGGGTATATAATCGCTCAGCAACGGATTTACAAGCCTTGCCCTGTTCGGGAAATTGTAAACCGAAAAAGTTTTAACATCGGGCGATATCGATGCCCCGGTAAACGAGTAGCTGATGGTGCAACCCTGAAAAATCAAAGTCAGCAATACGCCAACAAAGAAACCACCGATTGAAAGCCTTCTACGCATGTTTTCAGTTTATGTTATATTCTTTTATTTTCCTGTATAATGTCCGTTCGGAAATACCCAGTTCCTTAGCGGCATTTTTCCGTTTGCCATTGTATTTGCCAAGGGCTTTCTGTATCAATTCCTTTTCTTTTTCTTCAAGCGAAAGCGATTCTTCAACAAACTCTTCGGTATCCTCAATAATGTCATCCTGAATATTTACCTGTGGGCCGGGGATGTTTCCATACGGAGGTACCGGGTAACTTCTCTTAGGTTCAGCTTCATTTTCGAAACCATTTTCGGAGTGAAGCTTCCTGATAATACGTGCATTTTCGTCCTGTACCTGTGAAGTGTTTTGTCCATCGTGCTGCAATAAGTCGTGCACCAGTTTTTTCAGGTCTGTCATATCCCTTTTCATATCGAAAAGAACCTGGTATAGAATCTCCCTTTCTGAAGAGAATGTTTTTTCCTCAGGTTTATTGTAGATGGCAGGCAATGGGTGTTCGTGAAAATGTGGCAGGTATCCCCTCATGGTCATTGCATCAATGTTGCGCTCATGTTCAATGATGGATATTTGCTCGGTAATATTTTTCAACTGCCTGATGTTTCCAGGCCAGGGGAACGATACCAGTACATTTCTTGCCTCGTCATCGAGGCGGAGTGCGGGCATGCGGTAACGTTCAGCAAAATCGTGCGCAAACTTCCTGAAAAGGAGAATAATATCATCACGCCTTTCCCTTAAGGGTGGTACCATTACCGGAACGGTATTCAGCCTGTAATACAAATCCTCGCGAAACTTACCTTCACTAATTGCCTTGGGAATGTTCATGTTGGTTGCAGCAACAACCCTGACATTGGTTTTTAGTACTTCGGAAGAACCAACCTTCATAAATTCACCGGCCTCAAGCACCCTGAGCAACCTTACCTGTGTTGACAGCGGCAGTTCGCCAACCTCGTCGAGAAAAATTGTTCCTCCATCGGCAACTTCAAAATATCCCTTACGGTCGGATAGCGCCCCGGTAAAAGAACCTTTTACATGGCCGAAAAGTTCCGAGTCGATAGTGCCTTCGGGTATTGCCCCACAGTTTACGGCAATGTATTTTCCATGCTTGCGTGCCGAAAAATGATGGATAATCTGGGGGAAAACTTCCTTTCCCACGCCACTCTCGCCAGTGATAAGAACCGAAAGGTCGGTTGGGGCAACCTGTACGGCAACCTCAATGGCACGGTTCAACGCGGGCGCATTTCCAATAATTGCAAAGCGTTGTTTTATATCTTGTAAATCGATCATTCTTTATGATAACTTAATAGCAAAATGAACTATTGTCTGAAAAACCTGACAAAGTTACAATTTTACACATTTTTAAGGAAATGGCGGAAAGGGTTTTGTTAAATATAGTGAAAGCCTCGAATGTTCTGCAATGTATTGCGTTTTTTTACATTTAAGCCCCTTTCCTTTATCTTTTCAATACCTGATGTCAACTAAGTTCTGATATTTTTGTAAAAAATAAGTTGAAAAATTGTTGACCATGAAAGTTATAAAACTTTTCTTTTTCTTTTCGCTTCTTTCGCTGCAAGTTTTTTCTTCGAACAAGATTTGGATGGAACAACCCGCCCAAAATTGGGAAGAAGCCCTGCCTGTTGGGAATGGCTGGCTTGGCGCCATGATTTTTGGGGGTACCCAAACCGAACGTATCCAGCTAAATGAAGAAACCCTCTGGACCGGAAGCAGGTACCAGTATACCGATAAAAAAGATGCATGGAAAAAACTTCCCGAAATAAGGCAACTCTTGTTCGACAGGGAATATGCAAAAGCACAAGAGATTACTGAAAAAGAATTCATGGGGAACGGCAACTGGAACATGTACCAAACCCTGGGCGATTTTTTCATTTCGACAACACATGGCAACGATATCAGCAATTACCGGCGTGAACTCGACCTGAAAAATGCTCTGGCAACAGTAAGCTATACAGCCGGCGGGGTGGACTACCTGCGCGAATGTTTTTCGAGCGCCCCCGATGAAGTGATTGTTATTAGATACACAAGCAATAAGCCTGGTTCTATAAATGCTTCGTTTAAGCTTGAAAGGGAAAAAGATGCTGAAAAAACAGTTTCCGGAAACACCATCAAAATGTTTGGGCAGGTAACAGCAGGCGGTGCCGATATGAAAGGCCTGAACCCCGGGGTAAATTATTGTACCCTAGTAAAATTCATCCCGGTTAGCGGGCTTGCTTATGCAACTGGTGACAGCATAATGGTTGTAAACAGCAACGAGCTTTTTGTATTTATAACTGGCGCTACAAATTATTGGGGTGACGACCCGGAAC
>JAFGEV010000112.1 GCA_016931385.1 Prolixibacteraceae bacterium | reverse complement strand
TGGCTCTGAACAGGAGTACCTTCAGGCAGATGTAACACGTCATGCCGATTCAACGGAATGGGTAAGGCAGTCTTCTCAATTGAAACGGTCGAAAATTGTTTTGAATCAGCTGATGGCTGCTGAGATTCAGCAGGACTTTATTTCCGAAGATTCGATTTCATTCGCAACGGTTCCTTCGCTCGATATTTTGCTCGAAAAAGGTTTGGAGCAGAACAATTTTCTAAGGCTTCAGAATGAAAAATGGATTGTTAGTCAGCAGGAGGTGAAAATTCTTAATGCCGAACGTTACCCAAGGTTGCACCTTTCAGGGGCATATGGGTATTACGAAAATGATACCGAAGCGGCCTTTATTCAGTATAACCGTTATTTCGGTCCACAGTTTGGCCTGAACCTTGGTGTTAAACTCTTCGATGGTTTTCAGCTTAACAGGTCAATTAAAAATGCAGAACTTAATGCCTTGAACAAGCAGCTCGAAATTAAAAACCTTCAGCAGGAATTATCTGCATTGATTGTTGAAACCTGGCTTGACTATACCAATAGGTTACAAATGATTGAATTGGGAAAGGAAAGCATCGGACTGGCACAAAGGAACCTTGAAATTGCATCTGATGCTTACAACTCAGGTTCGGTTTCATCGCTGGCACTTCGTGAGGCTCAGGATGATTTGTTCAAAGCACGTGCTAATCTGGCACAGGCCATTCATTATACCAAAGTAGAAGAAACGGTTTTGCTCAGTGTTTGTGGAATGCTGATTGAATATTAATATTTTCGCTGTTTTTGAGATTCTTCATTAATATAGTTGAAAAGTTTTTCAGCATCCCCTTCAGGAAACATCTCCATTAGTTCCTCAGAAAAATTGTTGGTCATAATGTATGTGGCTTCTTCGTTATAGCCTCCAAATACACCGGCGCCATTCTCAATATTGGAATAAACCAGAACAGGTTCGGAAAAGGGATCGCTACCCATATATGTCTGACCGATTGATGTTTGCTTGTATTTGTACATCGATTCATCAAGCGTGTTCAGCATGATTTTATAAATTGTAAGCTTGTATTCCTCTTCAGCACCTTCGGGATAATAATAATTTGATGACACCCATACATTATCGTAATTGAAACTGAGAGTATACGTTTTTCCGTTGATAAGTGCATCTTCAAAAATAAACAAGGGTAAATAAGATGAAATCAAACCACCAATAATATCCGATTCATCTTTTTCAAAAATCGGATCCTCAGAACTGATAAACGATTCAGTCACCCATGGGTTTAATATCATTTCACCTGTATAGTGATCGAAATATACACTTACTTCGGCTTTTTTAACCATTAACTGATAGAAGTTTTGTTCATTTGGTGGGTCGGTAAAAGTTATTTTGGCATTGCGTTCAATGTATGAGGAATAGGCATCATTGACCAATTCAGAGGTAGTGTCTATTTTTGATATCTTTGGAGATACAGGCATAATGGCTTCAGCAGTGATGGGTTCATAATTGTCGGCATCAATATCCAGGATGTATTTTTGGCCTGCTTTAATTTCAAATTCTGTATTGATGTAAGTGCTTTTCTCAAAATATTCGTAAAATTCTGTCTGGCTCTGGTTGTTCCAGCGCAATATGGAATCGAATTTCAGAGTAAAAACAAAGGCAGAAGATATCTTGTCTCCATCGCTGATGGTAATGCTTGCATTTTTGACAGGCTCGAAAAAATCACTTTCCTCAAGCGCATGAACTGTATGGGTAAGATCAATTTCAATGTTTTCACCCTCAGTTAATATGCAGTTTACCACCAGGAGAGGTTTTACATCTTCTTCATTGAATTCAATTGTTTTTTCACAAGCTGTAAAAAGAAGCAAAAGGCTAAGTGTTGTCAATATGTTTTTTCTTCTATTCATGGCATTAAAATTTATAGGTATATGATACCGATGGTATAATGGGGAAAATACTAATTTGTTTCAATGCAGATTCCGATTCCTCATAGTAATTGCCTGTTTCGGGATCTTTAACCATTTCATAATCATACCCCCAGTAAAGGAAGAATGGGTTTTGCCGGTTATACGAATTGTAAACAGAAACACTGATTGTGCGGCTCCCGTATTTTAAATCCTTGTGAAAGTTAATTCCCCAGTCGAGCCTGTGGTAAGCGGGCATGCGGTAATTGTTCCGGCCTTCGTAATAGGTTAAAGTGTTGTTCCAGCTATTTGTTGGGTCAGGTAATTCCTTAAACTTCTGCTTGCCCAGTGTAACGGCATTTCCTGTTCCGTAAACCCAGGTTACCCCCATGTCCATCCTGTCGTTAAACTCATATGTTAGCGTTACACTTACATCGTGTCTGCGGTCGTAACGGGCGAAAAAAGGTAAGCCAAAATTCAGCTTTTCAAATTGCCGCTGGCTCCACGAAAGTGTATAGCCAACCCAGCCTGTGAGTTTGCCAACCTTCTTTTCGATAAGTATCTCACCACCATACGACCAGCCCCTGCCCAATTCAATTTGTTGTTCCCATCCGGAAGTTGAACTGGCAAACGAAGCGCCATCCTTGTACTCAATCAGGTTCGTCATGGTTTTATAATATCCTTCAACCGAGAGTTCGAGGTTCAAGGGTAGTTTAAAAAATCCCCCAAGTGCATATTGCTGCGAAATCTGAGGCTTTATTTTTCTTGTTGTTGGTAGCCATAAGTCGGTTGGAAGGCTTATGGTTGAGCTGCTTAAAAGGTGGATATTTTGCGACATCATTGCATAAGAGGCCTTCACCGACCAGTTTTCACCTCCTCTGAACCTTATGCTTGCACGTGGTTGTAGCGAAGGATAGAAAACTTCCTGTACGTCGAATCCTGTAAAATGAAGCCCCAGGTTTAACTTGAAAAGAGGGCCGATATCGAAGTTATCCTCAATGAAGCCATATATTTCGTGTGCATAAATTGAATCGTTACCGAAAATGGTATCCATATTGAAAATGTCATCTTCTTCATCAACCGATTCCATGTGGTTTACGCCAGGGTTAAACGTATGATGGGTGTAATTGGCGCCAAATTTAACTTCATGTTGTGGATTAGGGTAATAATCAAAATCGATTTTGGCTGATATATCTTCAATGCCTGAAAGGTATTCAAACATGTTTCGCTGGATTTTGTCATTTCCTGAATTTTCAATTTCAAAATCCTGACTGACAACAAAATTATAATTGCTATATGTGAGTGTTAGATTACTGAATAATTTTGAAGATAAAAGGTAATTCCATCGAAGGGCGCCAATTCCGTTTCCCCAACCTATATTGGCTCCCATCTTCTCGTCATACCTTATATCATCCATGTTGTAATGGTTTTTCAGGTTCATATAAAACTCATCCTGCCCAAAATATCCACTGAGGTAAAG
>JAFGEV010000111.1 GCA_016931385.1 Prolixibacteraceae bacterium | reverse complement strand
GAATATACAGGTATCCTTGAATAGCCGCTGGAGTTAATAATATTCAAAAGTTTTTCGGGGGTGTCGTCCTTTTCTAGTGCCACGATATCGATACGTGGTGTCATGACCTGGTCAACATCGGTTGAACCAAACTTCACGATGCCTTCAAGTATCTCTTTATCCTCCGAGAGTTCATCTTCGGAAGTTAGTTCCAGGGCTTGTGAAATGTTGTCGATAGATATGTTTTTATTGTGTTTGGCCATTCGTTTATTGACAAATGATGTAGAACGTACCAGCAGCAATACAAGGGGCGAAAAGGCTTTCATTGTTATTGACAATGGCCTTGACATGATTGCTGCAAATGCCAGTGAAAAATTACTGGCATATATTTTGGGCAATATTTCTCCAAACAATAGGATGATAAAAGTTATCAGCAATACTTCTATTATAAACCCCATTACTTTTGATTCGGAAAAATCGACGATTGAATGTGTCAGATAGGTCGAAAGGATAATTATACCGACATTAATGAAGTTATTGGCTACTAAAATAGTAGCCAATAACTTTTCAGGGGCCTGTAATAAATTGCGGATAATTTGAAACGTTTTCTTTTTCGAATCGTCGAGTTTCACCCTGTCGGAGGGTGACAGGGAGAAGTAAGCCACTTCGGAGCCTGAAACAAGCGCTGAAGAAAAGAGTAACACAATCAGCACGAGCAAGCCCACGAAAAACCCAAAATTTATGGGGTAAAAACTGATACTTCCTATCGATATTAGCGAGTTAATAAATGGCTCTGTTTCCAACGATTCTAATTTAAATTAAAACGGCAAATCATCACCTGTGTCATCTCCTACAAAATCTTCACTTACGCTGTCTTTTTCAGGCGAGTTAGTTTGATAGTCGTTAGCAGGCTGGTTGTTGTCATTACCTTGTTCTTTACGGCCAAGCATTTGAATGGAGTCGGCAAGGATTTCGGTGGTGTACCTTTTTACACCATCCTTGTCGTCGTACGAACGGGTTCTGATGCGCCCTTCGATAAACAGCTGCTTTCCTTTTGTAATGTACTTACCTGCAAATTCGGCGAGGCCCCTCCAGGCAACAACATTGTGCCATTCGGTGTTTGTAACTTTTTCACCACTTTTTGCAGTGTAGGTTTCACTTGTAGCCAGCGGAAATGTTGCTACTGCAACCCCGCTGTCAATGTGTCGAACTTCGGCATCTTTGCCAACATTCCCAACTAAGATCACTTTGTTTACTGACATAGCTTGAGGTTTTAAAGGTTAAACAATTTCATAAAACTAATAAAATGTATAAAAACAATCCAGTAATGTTCATTAAAAATTTGAAAATATGCATTTAATTGTTTTCAAAAAAACGATTAAGCTTAAATTTTTGAGAACGATTCCGATAAAAAGCACTCAATTATTTTTGGAACCGGCAAGTCAAAAATATCTATTTTATCTGTTTTATGAAATTCAGGGGGGATATTTTTTAGTTGGGGAACTGAAATATGATAAAACCTCACCATAAGTACCTGATGGGTTAATAAATGCTTTTTATAATCTGTCACATTTAATATTGTTGCCTGTGAGCCTGAAAACCATGACTTCCAAATGGGATTATTAAAAATTGCTGTTTCATCGGCATAAGCGCTGGTTTCGATCAATGGGAAATCATAAAGGTTCTTCCATATATCGTTATTGTAGCGCTTTTTCATTATCAGGGAATTTCCCAGGTCGATAACCAGGTAGTTAAAGTATCTGGTAATTGTTTTTTTACGTTTAATTTTTTTGGGCAATTCATGTACAATGTTAGCGCTAAAGGCTATGCAAAGACTGTTTACAGGGCAAATAGGGCATTTGTAGTTTTTTGGCGTACATACAGTTGCGCCAAGTTCCATCATTGCCTGGTTAAAATCTCCGGGATTTTCTGTATCGATCAATTCACCGGAAAGCATATCGATAAGCTTTTTACCTTTTGTTGAATTTACGGGGTCATTTATTCCATAAAAGCGTGAAATTACCCTCATCACGTTTCCATCAACTGCTGCAACAGGTTCTTTGAAAGCAATTGAGGCAATGGCAGCAGCAGTATAAGGGCCAACTCCTTTAAGTTTTAAAAGGCTTTTATAGCTTGAAGGGAGCTGATAGTTGTTTGCCGAGAGTTGTTTCGCAGCTGCATGCAGGTTTCGTGCCCTTGAATAATATCCCAAACCCTGCCAAAGTTTCAGCACTTCCTGTTCGTTTGCATGGGCGAGGCTTTTTATGTCAGGGAATTTTTCAATAAAGCTGTTAAAATAAATGATACCCTGTGAAACCCTTGTTTGTTGTAAAATTATTTCAGATAACCATACATTGTAAGGTGCAGGATTATCGCGCCATGGAAGTTCCCTTCTGTTTTTGGAATACCATGATAAAATTTTTTTTCTGAATTCCAATGTTTTCATAGCTGTTTTACACTATCTATCGAAAAACAAAAAAAAATCTTAAATGTTTTGTTAATATTGTTGGAAAAAAATTATCTTTGCCAACCACTTACTAAATAAATAGTTGATAATTAAATATTTTTAGAAATGACAAAAGCAGATATTGTAAACGAGATTTCAAAGAACACTGGAATCGAAAAAGTAACAGTACAGAAAACTGTTGAAGCTTTTATGGAAACCGTTAAGGATTCGCTGGTTGATGGAAACAATGTGTACCTTAGAGGTTTTGGTAGTTTTATTGTGAAGAAAAGAGCTGAAAAAACAGCCCGTAACATTTCAAAAAATACTACCATTATTATTCCTGAACACAACATTCCTGCGTTCAAACCTGCTAAGACATTTGTAACTCAAGTTAAAGACAACGTAAAGTAGTTGAATATGCCTAGCGGAAAAAAAAGAAAAAGACATAAGATGGCCACGCATAAGCGTAAAAAAAGGTTAAGAAAAAACCGGCATAAGAAGAAGAAATAATTTTTATGGCTAATGCCACCTTATGAAAAAAACATTCAGATTAAACCTAGGATGCTTTATGCAACTTAGGTTTAATCCTTTTTATGAAACAGAGTTCTATAACATATTTATTAATTCTCCCGTAAACATTTTATAATGTGAGTAGCGAATTATTTATTGACGTTAGTCCCTCGGAGATCATAATTGCATTGATCGAAGATAAACGTTTGGTAGAGTTAACCAGGGAGAAAAGTGGTACAAAGTATGCCGTTGGCGATATTTACCTCGGAAAAGTAAAAAAAATAATGCCGGGCCTTAATGCCACTTTTGTAAATGTTGGGTATGAAAAAGATGCATTTTTGCATTACCTCGACATGGGGCCGCAATTCGCTACTTTGAATAAGTTTTTACATTTTGCCACATCGCGGAAGGGGCGTACAATTACAACAACGAAAATGCATTCCGAGCCTGATATCGATAAGCATGGGAAAATCACAAACCTGCTTCGTTCAGGCCAATCAATTTTGGTACAGATTGCTAAAGAGCCCATATCAACTAAAGGGCCCAGGTTAACGTCTGAGTTGTCAGTTGCCGGCCGCAACATGGTGTTAGTGCCATTTAGCGACAAAGTTTCAGTTTCTCAGAAAATCAGAACACTTGAGGAACGGAACCGTTTGAGAAAACTTATTCAAAGTATTAAACCACGTAATTACGGAGTCATCCTTCGAACAGCCGCCGAAGGTAAAATGGTGGCTGAATTGGATCAGGAGTTAAAACGTTTGGTAAACAAATGGGAGTCAGTTTTACCAAAATTGAAAAAAACTAACCCACCTGGGTTAGTGCTTGGGGAATTAAGCCGTACATCGGCACTGTTGCGCGATGTGTACAGCCCTTCGTTCAGCAATATTTATATCAACGATTATTCGGTTTATGAAGAAGTCAATGAATATATTGCAGCAATTGCTCCTGAAAAAAGAAAAACAATAAAGTTCTATGACAAGAAGGCGCCAATGTTTGATGCTTTTGGCATCGACAAGCAAATCAAAGCGTTATTTGGCAAAACGGTTACTTTCAAAAGTGGGGCTTACCTCATTATTGAACACACCGAAGCCTTCCATGTAATTGATGTGAACAGCGGTAACCGGGCAAAAGCCGGTAACAACCAGGAAACAAATGCTCTCGAGGTTAACTTGTCGGCGTGCGAAGAAATCGCCCGGCAGTTACGTTTAAGGGACATGGGCGGTATTATCGTGATCGATTTTATCGATATGCACGATGCAGAAAACCGCCAAAAAGTTTATACAAAAATGAAAGAAGTTATGGCTGCCGACCGTACAAAGCATCACATTCTTCCGTTAAGTAAGTTTTGTTTGATGCAGATTACAAGGCAGCGTGTAAGGCCCGAAGAGCACATCGACACCGCCGAGGTGTGTCCCGCTTGTAAAGGCACAGGAAAAGTTACTCCTACCATTTTGTTCACCGATGAAATTTCAAGCAGAGTCGACTACATTTTTTCCGACTTGAGCCACAAGAAGATCATTATTCAGGTTCATCCTTTTGTCGAATCCTACTTGAAAAAAGGTTTTTATTCCATTTTGAGAAAATGGCGATGGAAGTATCTTAAAAAAATTGAAGTTGTCGGGCTGGAAAACATTGCTTTATTGGAAGCACGTTATTTCGACGGCAATATGGAAGAAATTATTTTCTGACAAAAGCCTCGCTTCGGCGGGGCTTTTTTTGTGACTATTATCACCAACAATAAAACTACTGTTACTTTATTTTTGTTACTTTTAAAATTCAGTAGTGTTAACAATAATTACTAAAATATGAAACGCAAATTATATTTACTTTTTTCATTGCTTATTGTTGCAATTTTGGGTTTTACTCAACCCGTAAATCCTGTAACATGGACTTTTGAACATAAGAAAGTATCTGATCATGAATTTGAACTTCATTTTATTGCTTCAATACAACAGGGTTGGCATTTGTATTCAAACAACCTTCCGGAGGGCGGACCCTTAGCAACCAAGGTAAACTACGATACCATTGCCGGCTTTGAATTGCTCGAGGCCTTAGAAGCAACTACTAAACCAACTGTTTTTTATGACGAAATATTTGGAATGGATGTTGAATATTTCAGCAATGCTGTAACCTTTATCCAGAAGATTAAAATTTCAGATGAAAATGTTTCCTCGATAACAGGATTTGTCGAGTATATGAGTTGTAACGATGAAACATGTACACCTCCGGCACAAACAGAATTTAGCTTTTTTTTTCAAAATTCTTCCAATAATGTAACCATTGAAGAAATTGATGAAAACTTAACTGGGGATTCCGAAAACAATAATACACAACAAGGTTGGTTTATTTTCCTTTTGATTGCATTTGTAGCAGGACTTGCAGCTGTTGTTACCCCTTGTGTTTTTCCTATGATACCTATGACGGTGTCCTTTTTCATGCGGGGCAGCCAAAACCGGGGAGGGGCTATAAAAACTGCCCTGTTTTTCGGGGGTAGCATTGTGTTTATTTATGCCTTACTCGGTGCCCTTTTTACATTCAATATCTTCGGGGCAAATGTTGGAAATGTATTAAGTACCCATTGGATTCCCAATGCTTTATTTTTCTTGTTGTTCGTGGTTTTTGCCCTTTCGTTCTTTGGCCTGTTCGAAATAGTGCTGCCTGGCAGCCTTGTAAATAAAACCGATGCAAAAGCCGATAAAGGAGGTTTGATTGGCGCTTTTTTCATGGCGCTTACAACTGTAATTGTATCCTTTTCGTGTACCGGGCCATTTATTGGCTCATTAATAATTGAAGCCGTCCAAAAAGGTGGTTTTATACCTTTGTTTGGGATGGTTGCATTTGGTGTGGCTTTTGCATTGCCGTTTACACTTCTGGCTTTCTTTCCCTCTGCCATGAAGAAATTGCCAAAATCGGGCGGATGGCTCAACGAGGTGAAAGTAGTTTTTGCCTTTGTGTTACTGGCATTCTCGTTGAAATTTCTGAATGTTGTGTTTCACGACTTTGTCACACGCGATGTATTTCTCGCTATCTGGATAACACTATCGGTATTAATGGGCATATACCTGCTGGGCAAACTCCGGTTTTCGCACGACAGCGAGGTAAAACATGTAAGTGTGGGGCGGTTATTGTTATCTGTTGTATCGTTCGTTTTTGCAATATATCTTTTTACCGGTTTACTTGGGGCGCCTTTAAAATCAGTTTCATCGTTGGTTCCGGCGCCTTCAGTAATAGCTGTTCCAATAATTTCAGGAGAAGTGGTGGAAACTACTCCGGCATGCGGACCTGCAAAATATGCCGACAAACTTCATTTGCCACATGGATTATCGGGCTATTTCGATTATGAACAAGGCCTGGCTTGTGCCAAAGAACAGGATAAACCGGTGTTTGTCGTATTTAAGGGACACGCCTGTGCCAATTGTAAAAAGATGGAAAATTCTGTTTGGACCAACCCCGAAGTGCTTGAAAAACTCAGGAATGATTATGTGGTGGTTGCGCTTTATACCGACGACCGCACAAAACTTGAGGAAAAAGAATGGAAAGAATCAACAATTAACGGCAAAACATTAAAAACATTGGGGCAGGTTAACCTCGACCTTTTAATATCAAAATACAATATCAATTCAATACCTTATCATGTAATTATTGAGACCGATGGCGTTGAGCATGAATTGGCAGTAACTTATGATACAGAAGTTTTCAGCAGGTTTCTTGATAAAGGGCT
>JAFGEV010000110.1 GCA_016931385.1 Prolixibacteraceae bacterium | reverse complement strand
TTTGTTTTGCAGGCCCTGGTCAGTTTTTGTGCCGGAATAATTTTCCCGTTGCTTTGGTCGATGTATGCCGATACAGCCGATTATTCGGAATGGAAAACAGGAAGAAGGGCTACAGGGTTGATTTTCTCGGCATCGAGTATGACCCAAAAACTGGGATGGACACTGGGAGGTGCGATAACCATGTGGCTGCTTGCCTTTTACGGCTTTAAAGCCAATGTTGAACAACTGCCCGAAACCATAACCGGCTTAAAATTCATGTTCAGTATTTTCCCGGGTATAGGAGCATTGCTCTCAGCTGCCTTCATGTATTTTTATAAGCTGGATGATAAATCAATGAAAAAAATCGAAAGTGAGCTGGAAGGCCGAAGAAGCTCTCATAATTAGCGTTCAATACAAAACGGAGAAGATAATTAATAACGCCTCATTCTATATAATTGATTGATTATTAATATTTATAACAATAAACTTTAGTTATTGAAAGGAACATAATGTATTACTTTAAATAGATTTGTATATTTGTATCCTGTTTGATTTGACTTTTTATGTGGGGACACCATAATTATTATTTGAAGGACCTGTGAAAACTTTTTCAGGTCCTTTTTGTTTAATGTTAAGTTTTATCTTTAATGTATTAAATTGAAATATTAATTATGATACATTGATTGCTGTTAAATTATATTTGAAGAATTAATAATTTTAAAATTTAAATAATTATGAAAAGGATTTTTTTGTTTTTAGGTGTTTTGGCTTTTGCTTATACATTTACTGCTTGTGATCAACTTGATGATCTTACAACAGTTGAGGTTGATGCCGAAGTAGGAATTGATATTCCCGTTTCGTCAGAAGGATCGACCAGTGCGATGGAGATTAATCTAAAATCAGTTAATTCAAATTTTAGCGGAAGTACTACATTTTCTTTGGCTGATAATCAGGGTTTGAAAGATTATTTGAGCAGCATTAAAGACATGCAGATTACTTCGGGCACAATTGAGGTTGATGGTTTAACCTCAGGTTCAGGAAATGAAATATCAACCCTGAATATTACCATTACCGGCGGAGGTTTGGATAAGACAATTACTTTCACAAACTTAACAGGCCCTTATACTATACCCGAAGCAAAAATTACTGAATATAAGCCCTTGGCCGATGCAATTGTTGCAGAACCCAACACCGAATTTACAGCTACCGCAACAGGAACTGCAAACTATGATGTTGATGCAACAATAAAAGTTAAATTAGGATCAAAAGTTTTTGCAGGGCTCATTAATACAAAGTAATCAGTTCTTAAACTGGGAAAATATTTTCAGATCGAAGAATTCTATAAGCTCTGAAACTTAGGTTAATTCCGGGTTTCAGAGTTTTTATTTTATGATTGATAAAGTTTTTCCAAAACATTCATATTTACAATGAGAACCAGTAATTCAACTTAAGCAAAAACAGGTTATTCGCAAATGCATTTCCAAAGTTGTTCATTACTTCATCAATGGTTTTCCCTGCCTCATTTTGGTAATTCGTTTGTTCGTTCGACCATACTAAGTAGAGTTTCGATCCCGGCAAATATTCCCAACGGAACACAAGGTTCGACCTGAACTGAGTAAAACTGAAATCGGGATTGTAGAATCCTCCTTCATCTGAGAAATTATTGTTGATATCCTTAAACACAGGCTGAAAACTTCTGAAACGAGAATCATAAGAATCATTCAGAGGGTCGGTAATAATTTTGTAATCTGAGTAACTTCCAACCGATACAAATGGGCTGCCATAATATTGTATTGAAAGTTCGGGGGTGATGATATAGTCGATCCTGAATGTGGCCGATAGGGTTTGCTGATTGATTTCACCAAGTATGTAAACCGGTTGTTGAGCCAGGTATGTTTTATCAACGTATTGCAATTCGTTTCGGTTCGTGGTAAACAAACCAGAAAGGGAAATACGGAGTGCATCTATTGGATGATAGTTGATTGATGGGTGAAATGTAAACTGGCTCAGGCTGTTTTCACCGCCCCATTCGTAAAAACCGTAAAGCGATGCGGAAAAACGCTTTGAACCATCGGAACCAATCTGTAGTGTTGCGTGTGTTTTAGAAGGCATTTTCATTGATGGTCCTCCCCGTAATTGTTTCGTATCGGTCGATTCAGGAAAGTGGCAGGCATGAGTGTTAATGCTCCAGCGGTTTAAAAACTGTGTAGAGAAAGAGTAACTAAAATGAGCTGAAAGGTAGTTAAGGGCGAAATCCCAGTTGTTTATTTGAGTAAAACTTGTGTTTAAAGCCCTTATTATGCCCTTGGGTTGGTTTATAAAATATGAAACCTGGTTGCGGTTTTGGATTACATCTGCAAGTTGCATGTATCCCAAATCGTTCACTTCAAAACCGGGTGAAAAGAAACTCAGCGAGGTTGAATAACGCCAAAAACCTTTGCTCCCTTTACCAATTTCAATTTTACCTCCATATCCTGAAAGTTGGGTCAGTAGGTCGTTGTATTCAATATGTTCTGCATCGGGGCGCTGGTAATAACGTGCCGAAGATGTTTGCAGAATCTGCATGGCTTCAGAATCGCCATTTACAAAGCTGCCCATTAAGCGGGCATCAATAAAAAATTCTTTATCGTTCCATTGATGAAGAAAATCCAATCCACCTGAAAAGGCATTTCTGTTTAGAAAGGAAAAACGGGTATCGTCGCTCAGGCGGTTTGTGGCTGTACCAATTCCGCCCAATATGGTATTCCCCTCGTTAAAGTCTTTTTGAAAGCGGGCAACAGTAAAGCTTGTAAGGGGCTCAACCAATTCTTTACGTTCGCTTATACCATTGCTTATTTTGGCCGTTTCGTTATTTGTGATGCTTTGCAAAATGCCCATCGAGAAACCTTTTGATGTTTTACCGCTTATTTTAACAGCGCTGATAATTGAAGTGGTGTTAGGGTAACTCATGTACTCGCCTTCTGAAAGAACCGGGTAGTACGAGGGCGACTGGCCAATGCGGCGTGAATAGAACAAACTGGTCCCGTTGGTTTCAAATTCAAAAATATTTTTTCCTTCGAGGAAGAAAGGCCTCTTTTCATTATAAAAAGTTTCAAAGGCAGTGAGGTTCATTTCCGAGGGATCGGATTCAACCTGGCCAAAGTCGGGGTTTATTGTAATGTCGGCAGTAAAGTTACTTGATAACCCGATTTTTGCATCGACACCAAAACTCCCGAAAAGATTGTATCCGTTTTTTGCATATGGATTTTGCAGATCCTTTTCAACGGTTGAAATTTTACCAAGCAGGTAGGGCATCATTTCAATTCTTTTCGACTTAGGAAGCCCTTCAATTCCTTCAAGGTGGCCAAACAAATACAACATTCCCGGTCCGGTAGACGATTGTGGCTCCCAGTCGCTTTCTTCCTGCAGGCGGTCGAGCCAGCGCCATACGTGCATTCCCCAGGTTTGTTCACTTTCACTGCTGTAACGTAGTTGGCTTAACGGAATTTCAAATTCTGCAACCCAGGCAGTATCTTCAAAACCAACCTTTGCAGTCCATACCGCATCCCAGCTTTGATCTCCGTTCATCGGATTTGTAAGGATCATGTCGATTTTTTGCCCGGCAGCAGTCACGTTAAATTCAAAACCAGTACGGTGGTCGTGGTACGAGTCGAAATTAATTCCTACCATATCACCCGTTAGTTCATCCCTGCGTCCTCGTTTCTTAATGATTTTTTCAGGTTCATAATCAACTGCTCTGATGGCAACATAAATATTCCTGTTATCGTAAAGTATGTTAATGTAGGTTGGATATGTTGGAGTTGCTCCTTCGTTGGGTATCCATTGAGTGAAATTGCCCGACCAATTATTATTTTGCCAGCACGAATCATTTAACACCCCATCGATATCCGGTGGTGTGCCTTTTATTTTTTGTGTGGTGTAAGTTTTTGTTTTTGGAATTATTTCAGAATTCTCTTCCTGAGAATACAACTGAAGTGCAAGGCATACAAAAAATGCCAGATTCAAGAAAAGTATAAGTGATCTCATAAACAACCAACTGTATTTTTTTATCTTTTTAGAGATTGATCTCAAATGTAGAATATTTTTGATAAGCAGTAAAACCAAAATGTTTTTAAGAAACGTGTAAAAGGTTTTTTAAAATATTTATTTTCTCATTTTTTACATATAGAAAAAATTGACCATTTTTTCCTGACAGTAGCTTTTGTTTTCGAGCCTAATAAAGGTTATATTTAAAACCGGCGATTATGATAAAATATTTGAATTTAAAATTGAATAAAATGAAGGCTTTCATTTCAATGTTTTTAGGGTTGATTATTGGCTGTGGTGTTTTTGCACAGCAGTCGTTATGGGGCGGGCAACAAATTGTATCCCCCGAAGTGAATGATGGTCAATCGGTAACGTTCCGGTTTCATGCTCCTGATGCCGATACGGTAATGATTACCGGAGATTTTTTGCCAACCGAAAAGCTCAATACCCAATGGGGGGAGTTTGATGTGCCCGGTAAGGCGCTAATGACTAAGGACGAAAAGGGAACATGGACTTTTTCATCCGAGGCTTTGGAGTCAAATCTCTACAGTTATTCATTTATTGTTGATGGGTTATATACAACCGATCCGAACAATGTTTACAAAATTCGCGATGTGGCATCAGTGTTCGATATTTTTATAGTTGGCGGTGGTATGGGTGATTTATACACCGTTCAGGATGTGCCTCATGGAACTGTATCCCGTCGCTGGTATGATTCTCCGGGGAATGAAATGCAACGTCGAATTACCATCTATACTCCACCTGGTTATGAACACAGCAAAATGAAATATCCTGTTTTATACCTGCTTCATGGAATGGGTGGCGACGAAGAGGCCTGGATTGCCCTTGGGCGCACTTCACAAATACTCGACAACCTTATTGCACAGGGCAAAGCCAGACCTATGATTGTGGTCATGCCCAATGGGAATGTTGCCCAACAGGCCGCTCCCGGCGAGTCGCCAAAAGGCCTTTACAAACCTACAATGCAACTGCCCAATACAATGGATGGTAAATTCGAAGAAACTTTTATTGATGTTATCGGATTTATTGAAAGCAATTATCGGGTAGAAGCCAAAAAAGAATACCGGGCCATAGCCGGACTCTCAATGGGCGGGTTCCATTCACTGCACATTTCACGATATTATCCCAATACCTTTGGTTATATTGGCCTTTTCTCTGCTGCCATCCTCCCGAATCAAAATGTAAAATCGAAAGTGTATGATAATATTGACGAAACGTTGATGACTCAACGGGAAAACGGATATAATCTTTACTGGATAGGAATGGGGAAAAGCGACTTTCTGTACCAATCAGGAGTCGAATACCGGGCAAAACTCGACAGTTTGAACTTTGACTACACTTACATTGAAACTGAAGGTGGCCATACATGGTCAAACTGGCGGGTTTACTTAACCCAGTTTGTTCAAATGCTTTTCAGGTGAAATGATATGTTTTTAAATTGGTTTTGAAAAATCAACAATTTTTATGAAAAAATTTGCATTTACTTTGCTGGTAGTCCTGGCAATTGCAAACAGTTTATTTTCACAGCCGGTTACGCTTGTTCGTGTAACGGGAGGTATGATAAATGGGTATATTGAAGATAGTCTGGTAATTTATAAAGGCATTCCGTATGCTGCGCCCCCGGTTGGTGAACTGCGCTGGAAACCACCACAACCGGTTAATCCATGGGACGGAGTGCTTGAGGCCGATGAGTTTGCCCTGCCGTGCCCCCAGTTTTCGCCTTTCCTTCCAGGTCTTCTGAAAATCAAATCTTCGGAAGATTGTCTCTATTTAAATGTTTGGACGCCTGCACAGGAATCTGATGAAAAATTGCCTGTAATGGTTTGGATATATGGGGGAGGTTTTGCCCTTGGATCAACTTCAACACCTTTGTACAATGGAGCCGCCCTGGCAAGAATGGGTGTGGTGGTTGTGAGTATAGCTTACCGGGTTGGGCCGCTGGGATTTTTAGCCCATCCTGAGCTCAGCGCCGAGTCGGCTTCCGGTATGTCGGGAAATTATGGCCTGCTCGACCAGATTGCAGGGCTGAAATGGTTGCAGGAAAACATTGCCGCCTTTGGTGGCGATCCTGATAAAGTGACCATCTTTGGAGAATCGGCAGGCGCGATTTCAGTAAGCATTTTGTGTGCATCGCCTTTGTGTAAAGGACTTTTTAGAGGCGCTATTTGCCAAAGTGGAGGGAATTTCGGGCCGGTTGTTAACGAACAAGCGCTGGGAACCATTCAAAAATTGGAGACTGCTGAACAGGAAGGGGTTGATTTTGCCAAACGAATGGGAGCAGCCAATATTCAGGAACTACGTACTGTTGAACCCCGCAAATGGATGTACGACCCGGCAGCAAAAATGGGAACCTTTTGGCCCGTTGTTGATGGCCATGTGATTATCGGCGATCAATATAAACTTTACAAATCGGGAAATTACAACGATGTTAAAGTACTAATAGGTTCCAATTCCGACGAGGGGTCACTTTTTGTAAAACCAGTTTCAGTAAAAAAATACGGTGAAAAGTTGACTGAAATTTTTGGTCCCTATTCAGGCAGGGCTATGGAATTATACCCTGCAGAAACACGCTCACAAACCCGCAATGCGCAGGCCGATATTTTCAGGGAAATGGTATTTGCCTGGCCAACATGGGCGTGGGCCAACCTCCAGACGCAAACCGGAGAATCGCAGGTTTTTCTCTATTACTTCAATTATCCGCAGAAGATTTTCTCATTTATGCCTGGCAAACCTGATGGAGCAGGCCATGGCTCTGAGATTAAATTTGTATTCCGCAATCTAAAGCCTATGGCAACAGAAACTGACAAACAGCTTTCTGAAATCATGTCGGCTTACTGGGTCAATTTTGCAAAAACAGGAAATCCCAACGGATATGGGCTTCCTGAGTGGCCGGTCTATGAACCAGGAAAATCAACAGTGCAATATCTTAATAAAATGGTAGAAACCGGTCCGGTTCCTAATAGTGAACAAATCATTTTTATGGAAGAATTTTTCCAGTGGAAACGGGAACAATAGGCGAGGCAACAATGAAATGTTTTGAATAACTTCTCCCAAGGTTGTTTTTACTTCAAATTACTTTCAAAAAAATGATATATCTTTTTGAACAAATGCATTCGGGTATTGCCTCCATATATGCCATGATCGCGGTTTGTGTAAAGATGCATGTCGAACTGAACATCAGCCTGCACCAACGCTTCGGTAAACTCGTATGTGTTTTGGGCGTGCACGTTGTCATCGGCAGTGCCATGTACAATTAGTAAATTCCCTTTTATCCCTTCAGGATTTGAGATTGGAGAGTTGTCATCGTACCCGTCGGGATTCTCCTGTGGTTTTCGCATGTACCTTTCTGTATAAACCGAATCATAGAACCGCCAGTTGGTAACCGGGGCAACAGCTACACCTGCCTTAAAGGTTTCACCGCCCTTTTCCATACAGAGGGCAGTCATAAAGCCTCCGTAACTCCATCCCCAGATGGCCATGTTTTTTTCATCGATGAAAGAAAGGCTGCCCAGGTAGCGGGCCGCTTCAACCAGGTCGTCCGATTCAAGCTTGCCCAACTGCATGTAGGTGCATTTGCGGAAATCCTCGCCCCGGGCATCGGTGCCACGTGGATCGATGAAAGCAACAATGTATCCCTGCTCGGCCAGAAACCAGTGCCAGTCTATATCCCATCGGTTCATTACCTCCTGCGACTTTGGCCCGCTGTACTGGTAAATAACAAGGGGATATTCTCCCGATTCATCAAACGTTGAAGGTTTAAGCATATAGCCGTTTAATTCAACCCCCCCGGATGTGCTGAACGAAAAGAAGTCTTTATCTGGCAGATTGTAATCGGAGAGCTTTTCCTTAAGGTCAGCATTGTCTTCCAACACCCTTACTTTTTTGTTTCGGGTTGAGTTAATAGTAATAAGGGGTGGGGTAATGTACGAAGAAAAGAAACTGATAAAATAACTGAATCCGCTACTGAAAATTGCACGGTCTTCCCCTGTGTTTCCTGTAAGGCATTCCTCTTTTTTCCCGTCAAGAGATACTGAATAGATTTCACGTTCAAGAGGGGACTTTCGGGCGGCCTGGTAATAAAGTATTTCTTTTTTAGTGTCGTACCCATAGAAATCGGTTACATCGAAATTTCCCTTAGTAAGTTGTTTGCTTATAAAGCCATTGTTTTTGTATAGATAGAGGTGAGACCAGCCATTGCGTTCGCTCATTATTACAAAATGTTCGTTATCGTCGAGGTAGGTAAAGAAGCGGAGAAAATTATCATCGATGAAGCGTGAATTGTTCTCGGTAATAACAGTGCGGGTTTGTCCGGTGTAGGGGTTTGCATACAGCAGTACGAGCTCATTTTGTCTGCGGTTCAGTTTCAGAATGCCCAGGTCGTTCCCTGTGGGTTCCCAAACAATTTTGGGTATGTAAATATCTGTGTCTTCACCTGTGTCCATTTTAATGGTGGCGCGGGTTTTAATGTTATAAACGTGTACAGTGACTTGTGAGTTTTTTTCGCCGGCTTTAGGGTATTTGTAAGTCAGGGTTCCGGGATAGAGGCTGTTTTCTTCCATTTCGGGCGAAAGGCCTTTGTACATGGGAATTGAAATCTCAGGCACCTCGCTTTCATCGAATTTTACATAGGCAAGCATTTTACTGTCGGGGGACCAGGCATAGGCTTGCGTGTAAGCAAATTCTTCTTCGTAAACCCAGTCGGGTATGCCGTTAATGATTTGGTTTTTTTCCCCATCGAAGGTAACTTGTTGTTCGGTGCCAAAACGTATTGTTTTTATATAGATATTGTTATCCCGTACAAAGGCTACCCGCTCTCCATCGGGCGAAAATGTTGCAACCTGCTGGGGGCCGTAATCAGATACAGGGTAAAGGGTTTCGGTATATTTATCCCACACGTAATTTTCAGCAACATATGAATGCCTGTAAATTTTTTTCTTATTTGTTTCAATAAGTATACGATCTTCATTTTTGCTAAGCCGGTACCCGGTAATTGAAAGAACCGGGCAATCATCAACCTTGGCAAGGCTGAAAAGGGTGTCGCTTGCTTCACCGTTTTTAAAACTGTATTTAACAATTGAACTGTTGTTGACGAGGTTGGTAAAATATTCGTCGTCGTTCATCGGGCTGATTTCATCGATTGACTGCGAGTAGAAAGTATCGCTCAAAATAAAGTCTTCCAATGTAAGGAGCTTCTTGCTTTGTGCATATGAAACTACATTTATCAGTAAAAGGCAAGCAAATACAAGTGATATACTTTTTAACATGATTGTAAAAATATTTTGTACGGTTTAAATAACCCTGAAAAATAACAATAATTTTTCCTGGTAAAAAAGTACAAGGAATTTTTTTATGCATTATTAAATGAAATGAACTATATTTATGATGATTAAGCAAAATCACAGCACAAATAAATATTTCTTTTAAGCTAGAAACGACCAGATTGTTTTAAATTAGTGGTTGGTTTATTAATTTGCGGGTATTGTGAAAAAATAAAATGGGGATGAAACCAGGATGGTGTTTGGTAATTTTCTTTTCTTTTTTTCAGCTCATGCTGGTTAAAGGACAGACAATCGATCTTCGGTTTTTTGATTTTAAACTTAATGAAGAGTTGTCTGCAAATGTGCTGTCGTGTGTTGAGCAGGATAGTATGGGCTTTTTATGGTTTGGTACGTCAAATGGCCTTTTCAGATATGATGGATCCAAATTCAAAAAATACCTTACAGATAATTCAAATAGTTTTGACATTTACGATTCGAATGTGGTTAAATTGTATGCCGATTCTTATGGCAAATTATGGATTAGCATGAATTCAGTACTTTGCTGGTATGACATTGAACTTGATTCAATCAAAAAAATAGCAACTCCGGAACAGGGCAAAGGTTTGAACAATCCGTTTGTGTCAAATTACATTGAGACCGACGATTCAATGCTTTTCATTACAGCAGGCAATGCTCTGTATCACTACAACAGGCAAAGTGATTTTTTTGAATTATTATTCTCAATTGAAAACGATGATTTCACTGCAGCATGTTTCGACGACAATAAAAACATTTGCTTAGGAAGCAGTACAAGTGGGGTGTTTTTTTATGATTTTAGAGAAAAGGAATTAAAAGAAACCGGTCTGGGTGCGATTTTTGACAACCTGAATGCAGTTAGCGACTTAGAATGGTTCAATAAAAAGCTATGGATTGCGACTAACGGGGGTGGTATTGCATCATTCAGCCCTGAAGAAAAGGTATTAAAAAAGTATCCGGTTTACAGTGAATATGAATTAAATGTACGTGATTTGTATGTCGATAAAGAACAAAATCTTTGGATGGTTGACTTTACAGGACTAAAGTTATACAATCATGAAGTTGATTTGTTTCAGGGGTATTATCCCGACGAAGAAAATAAATATTCCATTTCTCCCCATATTCATACCTTTTTTCAGGATATGGACAAAAATTACTGGTCATTGCATATTCCTGAAGGAATTAGATTTTGTCCCCTTCCTAAAGGTTTTTCACACTTCGATTCGAAAGTGAATTCACCCTTTCATTTATCGGTTGACCCTGTTTCGGCTATATGCGAAGACGGTATGGGTAATTTGTGGTTGGGTAACCCGTTTAACGGAATTGACATTTTTTATTGGAGCAAGGGAAAAACAATAACGTATATTCACGATAATGAAAATCCTGAAAGCCTTGGGAAAGGTGCTGTTCAGGTAATCTTCCGTGATTCGGGAGCACGTATGTGGATTGGAACATACTGGGGTGGTTTACAAAAGTTTGTTCCTGAAACTCATAGTTTCAAAAGCTTTAGGCATGATCCTTCAAACCCCTTGTCCATATCATCTAATGATGTCAGGTCGATTTGTGAAGATAAACAGGGAAATTTGTGGATATGTTCACACGGAAAAGGAGTTGACAAATTTGAAAGGGAAACCGGTAGCTTTTACAATTATAATTTCAACAGGCATAATTTATCTAACGATTATACATTTGATATTTTATGCGATAAATCAAACAGAATTTGGGTGGGAACAGCCTGGGGATTGAGCATGTTGGAGCAGGGAGACTCAATTTTCCATAATTTTAGATACAGCCAGGAAGACTCAAACTCCATATCCTCAAATATTGTTTATGAAATATTTGAAGACCGGTTACAACGCATGTGGTTTGGTACACCAAATGGTTTAAATTTATATGTGCCCGAAAGCAATTCTTTTAAGAGGTATTTTAATGATGAACAAAACAAAAGCATTCAGTCGATTAACGACGATGACAATAACCATCTTTGGCTGGGTACACGCAAAGGTCTTGTTAGGTTTGACCCTGAGACAAATAAAACACTTATTTTAACTGAAGATGACGGATTGTCTTCAAATACTTTCAATGAAAGGGCTGTGTACAACAATGGTCAGAACAATCTTTTTTTTGGCACACAAAAAGGCATAACATTTTTTAATCCCGAAAGGATTAGATTAAATGATTCCACACCAAAAATTTATATCACAAACATTAAGCTCGATAATGAGGAATTGAATGGCCCGGAAAGTGATTTTGTTCAAAAAAACATTCTTTTAACGGATACTTTGAAAATCAGCTACTCAAACAAAAAAATCACATTTGAATTTTCATCAACAACTTATGACCTTGAGGGTAGGATACAATATGCATATTTCCTGGAAGGTTTTGATAGTAAATGGACTCATTCTGGTTTAATACAGGAGGCAACTTATACCAATATTAATCCCGGTGAATATATATTCAGGGTAAAAGCAATCAACCATGAAGGCACATTGAGCGAGAAAGGCGATAATATATATCTGGTTGTTAAACCGCCTTTCTGGAGGACTTTGTGGTTTCTGATAGTCCTTATTGTTATGGTTACCTTTATTATGGTTACGATTATCAAAATCAGGGAAGATAGCTTAATGAGGGCTAAAAAGGTTTTGGAAGAAAGGGTAAGGCAAAGGACCATGGAAATTGCAGTTCAGAAAGAAAAACTTGAAAAGCAAAAATTGGAGCTTGAACAAATGAACGTATTGAAGAACCGTTTTTTTAATATTATTGCCCATGATTTAAAAGCGCCAATCTCATCACTTGTTCAGTTAACACAATTGCTTAAAGGAAACATTTCAAATAGCATTAAGGAAAGCAATGAGAAAATTGCAGAATTAGCTTCCAATACAGCTGAAGATACCGATCGTCTTCTCGATGACCTTCTGATTTGGGGGAAAGCCCTATCGAAGAATATCAGCTTTGTTTTTGAAAATATTGATTTGCTTGAAATTGCTTCAGGAATTGTGTTAATAATTCAACCTGTGGCAAAAGTCAAAGAAATTGAAATAGTTGTCAATATTCCTAAAGGCACAAGAGTGTTTGCCGACAAAAATAATCTGAAAGTTATACTTCGCAACCTGATTTCAAATGCTGTAAAATTTTCTTATCCGAACAGTAAAGTGATTGTCGAAACACAAAAGGCCGTTAATAATGAGGTTCTGATTGTTGTATCGGATGAAGGTGTTGGCATTAGTAAAGATAAACAGGCTGAACTTTTTGAGCCGAAAATCAATCAGGTAAGCAGGGGTACAGCAGGTGAAAAAGGGCATGGTTTGGGCCTTTTATTATGCCTCGAATTGCTTAAGCAAAACAATGGAAGAATATGGGTTGAAAGCAAACCCGGCCAAGGGTCCCGTTTCTTTTTTACGCTTCCTGTTTCATCAAAATAAATTTGTTCATATTTTATTCAAAGTGCCCGGTAAACCTTTACTTTATTTTTAATACTAACTAATATTGAATTTTCTATTTGATATTGCTTTCATTTTTTGTTAAATTGTTGGAAAATCAAAAAAACAAGAATTATGAAGTTAAAATTTAAGTTTGCTAAAATTCTGATTGTTTTATTAACAATTGGAAGCATAAATTTTTCATGTAATAACAATAAGACATCAAATACAACATCAGCCAAAATGAACCTGGTGTTAATCCAATACAACGATTCACCGTTGTCCGATTTATCTCGTGAGGGCATTTTGGAGGGGATGAAACAGTATGGTTACACCGAAGGGACCGATTTTAAACTGGATGCGAAAAATGCGCAGGGCGATATATCAACGCTGAACCTGATTGTGGACGGGGTGCTGAACGACAAGCCCGATTTGGTTTTTGTAACTTCAACTCCAACATTACAGGTTGTAGCAAAAAAAATCACCGATATTCCTGTCGTTTTTACAGTGATTGCCGACCCGGTTGTGGCTGGGGCAGGCACCAGTTTCACTAGTCACCTGCCAAATTTCACAGGAATATCAACTATGGGCGCATACAAAGAGATGGTTCATTGGCTGAAAGAAATTATGCCCGATATAAAAACAATTGGTACCTTGTTTTCCCCTGGCGAAGCCAATGCAGTAAAGAATGTTAGCGAACTTGAAAAATATGCCGGTGAAGCAGGTATTGAAGTTGTTACAGTTCCTGTGAATTCAAGCTCCGAAGTTGTAGATGCCACTCTTGCCCTGGCAAGTAAAAAGCCTGAAATTATCTGTCAGGTTATCGATAACCTTACATCAGCTGCATTTAGTGGGATTGCTAAAATCGCTGCTGAACAGAAAATTCCAATTTTTGGTTTCGAAGATGATCAGATTAACAAGGGAGCTGTTTTTGTTGTTTCCCGAAATTACACACAGGCCGGTATTGATGCTGTACGCCTGGCCGACAAAATTTTCAAAGGGGCCGATCCTGACACTATTCCATTTGAGTTTGTAAGTAAAACCGACATAAAACTTAATCTGGATGCTGCAGAAAAATATGGAATTCAAATACCAACATCGATTTTAAATAATAAAGATATAATTCTTGTTAAAAAATAAATTGGCTGCTTTTCCCAATTTATTACTCCAAGAACCATACTGCCTTTTTCCTGTATGTTGGATCTGTTATTTGATCGAACAAATAAAGAAGCAACATTCCCCAAATAATTCTTTCGAATAGTCGATAGAGATTAATAAGCTTTGATCAGGGTGTTATTGGTTTTTAATTTTCCTTTTAAATTGAAACCAGGTTTTTCTAAATCGGGATATACCGGAGCTTTCCATTAGTCTATACGTTCCTGATGCTTAGTCCGGGTTCAAAAAGAAAATCTTTGATTTCTAAGCTCAAATTCAAATATTCAGCAAATAAGGTGCTATTTGTCTATGAAATCGTTTCTTTGTGCAGCCAAATTCATTGTAGTAATCAATTATAATTTGGATAAACATCATTAACAAGCCTAGTTGAATTAATGTTGGGTTAAATTCCTGAAAGATAAAATTTAAAAAATGATGAAATCAATTATTAACCGATCATATCTCACAAAAGAAGCAATAATCACTGCTAACGGAAGTATAACGTTCAGTCAGTTACTAAAAAGTGTACAGCAATTTGCCGAACTTTATGAAAATAAAGGATATTCCAAGGTGGCCATTTATGCAGAAAATTGCCCGGCCTGGATTTTCGCTTTTTATTCAGCATTACAAAACAATTGTATTCCGGTTCCTATCGATTTTTTGGCTTCCTCCGATGATGTAGCATACATAGTCGATGATTGTACCCCTGAACTGATATTCATTAGCAGGGGAATGTCAGAAGCCTTTTCGAAAACAGTTTTGACGACAAAACACAAACCCGAAATTTTGGTCTTTAAAGATATTATTCCCGATGAAAATGTTTCTGAAAGTAACTGGCAGGGCCCCGCTGATGAAAATGAAACTGCTGTTATTATTTACACATCGGGCACTACAGGAAGCCCCAAGGGGGTCATGCTTTCGTATATCAATCTACACGAAAATATAAAAGCTGTTATTGATGCGGGGATTTATATTCCTGAACGTCAGGTTATGATTTTCCTACCCCTTCACCATGTATTTCCTTTGGTAGGTTCGATGATGACGCCCCTCTACGTGGGAAGTACTATGGTTATTTGCCCTTCGATGCAATCATCGGATTTGATGAAAACTTTTACTGATAACACGATTGGAGTATTCCTGGGTGTGCCCCGGTTATATGAACTTATGTATAGGGGTATAAAAGCTAAAATTGATAAGAGTTTTATTGGGCGTACCCTTTACAAGTTGGTTATGGTCACAAAAAACCGAAAACTTGGCAAGAAAATTTTCAAGAAAGTGCACGAGGGTTTTGGAGGCCGCTTGGAATACATGATTGCCGGTGGTGCTGCTCTAAATAAAGAAGTTGGAACTTTTTTTCATGCGCTGGGATTTAATATTCTTGAAGGGTTTGGAATGACGGAAGCTGCGCCAATGATAACCTTTCCCCGTCCCGGGAAAGTGAAAATTGGTTCAACAGGGCAGGCCTTACCTGGATTAAAGGTTGAAATACGTGAAGGCGAAATTGTTGCCAAAGGGCCAAGTATAATGAAGGGATATTTCAATCGGCCAGAAGAAACTGCCGAGGTAGTAAAAGATGGCTGGTTATATACAGGCGATTTGGGTTATCTCGATAAAGATGGATTCCTTTACATTACCGGACGGAAAAAAGAGATCATTGTTCTACCCAATGGGAAAAACATTAATCCGGTTGAAGTTGAAATGAAATTGGATAGCTATTCAGGAGCAATTAAAGAAGCTGGCGTGTTTTTACACAACGAAATGCTACATGCTGTAATCGTTCCTGATTTTAGTTTTTTGTCTGAAAATGGCGTTGTTGATATCGATCAATACTTTAGAAACGAGGTTATATCCCCTTTCAATGCCGAAATGAGTTCCTACAAGCGAATTATGCAATTTACACTTGTAAAAACCGAATTGCCACGCACCCGTTTATCGAAAATGCAACGTTTTAAATTAGCAGAACTGGTCGAGAACAAAAAGAAAGCTGACACAAAATCTGAAAAGCCTACATCGAAGGAATACCATGCAATAAAATCGTTTATTGAAAGTCAGGTAGATATGGATATTTTACCCGATCATCATATTGTTTTTGATATTTCAATGGATTCCCTGGGTAAACTTAGTTTAATCGACTTTATTGAACGTAGTTTTGGGATCAAATTCGATGAAGAACAATTGGTGAAATTTCCTTCAGTAAGAAAATTAGCCGAGCACATTCAATTAAATAAGCTATTCCATAAATCGGAGAAACATGATACCTCATGGTCTGATGACCTGAAGGATGAATCGGACGTGATTTTACCTAAGGCTTCTTTTCTGTTGCGCCCCATTGTGCTTGCTGTTCGCGGATTTTTCCGTCTGTTTTTCAAATTCGAAGTTAAGGGCTTGGAAAACATACCCGATGGCCCCTGTTTTATCGCGCCGAATCACGAAAGCAAACTTGATGCATTTCTGGTACTTTCATACCTTAATCGTTCAACATTGAAGAATACATATTCCTATGCCAAAAAGGAACATGTGAAAAGCAGGGTCCGGAAATATCTGGCTAGTTATACCAACGTAATTGTTATGGATTTATCGAAAGATTTGAAGCATTCCATTCAAAAAATGGCCGAAGTAGTGAAACAAGGAAAAAAGATTCTGATTTTTCCGGAAGGGACACGAACGCAAACCGGAGAACTTGGGGAGTTTAAAAAAACCTATGCCATGATTAGTACAGAACTTAATGTGCCGGTGCTTCCTGTTGCGATTAGCGGAGCCTATTCAGCCATGTCGTCGGGGGCAAAAAAAATAAAACGGGGTGAGAAAATTACCATTGAATTTTTACCTGTTGTTAATCCTGGTGCTCTAACCACGGTGGATTTAAACGAAAAAGTCAGGACAAGCATAGCAGAAGCGAGAGATTATTCTCGTTGATTATTTGCGGCCTAAGGAGATATGTTATCAATAGTTAACAGGTATTGATTTTGAATTAATCGGTATTCCCTCTATCTCTTATGTTGAATTGAGTTTCTGACAAATTCTAATGGCATGGTTGTAAACTTCTGTATTTCTGATTCGTTGAGTCCCTCAAGGGATAAACGGTAGCAGGTATATTCCATCGATTCGCCCACTTCAATGATATGCTTGTCAGGATCGTAGAACCTGATAGCTTTTTGACGCCAGGGGTGTTCCATTAAAGGGTGAATCAAAGAAACATTGAGAGCGGCCAGTTTTTCAACGAACTGATCAAGGTTGTTTTGTTCGAAATAGAGTTCGAAATTATTACCACCCTGAACAATTGGCTTGTTGTTAATTAAAGTGCTGAAGTGGGTATCGAGGTGGATGGAAAAATCCCCTTCAAAGGTTACATTTTCGCCAAAATCGTATTTAACTTTCTGACCGAGAATTTCGGTATAAAACCTTTTTGAAATTTCCATGTTTGATACGGCAATGAGCGGGCAAATGAATTTCATTAATCAGGTGTTTTATCGTTCGTCCAAATTTAATAATAAATTATTGCTTGAATCCTTGCAATAAAGCGATAATCATTATCTTTGCAAACTGTTTTTCAAAAAAAGTAGAAAATGATCAACATAACCCTTCCCGACGGAAGTATCAAACAATTTGAAAATCCGGTTGCCGGGATCGAAATTGCCAATGCTATCAGCCCCAGGCTGGCCAGTGAAGTATTGTCAGTTTCGGTCGATGGTGAAGTATGGGATCTAAACCGGACAATCACATCCGACGCTTCAATAAAACTATTTAAATGGGACGACAAAGAGGGGCAACATGCATTCTGGCATACATCGGCCCACCTTATGGCTGAAGCCATTGAAACGCTTTACCCCGGAACGAAGTTTGGTATCGGGCCTGCCATCGAGAATGGTTTTTACTACGACATTGAATTACCCGAAGGACAGGTGCTTTCAGAAAAAGACCTTGAGCCAATTGAGAAGAAAATGATTGAACTGGCCAGGTTGAAGAATGAAGTTAAAAGGGAAGAAATATCGAAGGAAGGCGCTTTAAAGTTGTTCGAAAAAAAAGGCGACCCATATAAAGTTGAATTGATCAGCGAGCTTGAAGATGGCACAATATCTTTATATCATCAGGGAAATTTTACCGACCTGTGCCGAGGCCCGCACCTGCCCGATACAAGTTATATCAAAGCCGTTAAATTGTTAAGCCTTGCAGGGGCTTACTGGCGTGGCAACGAGAAAAACAAAATGCTTACGCGTGTATACGGCATCACTTTTCCAAAAGCCAAACTGCTCGAAGAATACCTGGTGCTGCTCGAAGAGGCCAAAAGGCGCGACCACCGGAAGATTGGAAAGGAGATGGAACTGTTTACCTTCTCGCAGGATGTTGGTATGGGACTGCCACTTTGGTTGCCAAAAGGCACGATGTTGCGAGAACAACTTGAATCGTTCCTGAAGAAAGTGCAAAAGAAATTTGGTTACCAACAGATAATGACACCCCATATTGGCGATGTACGCCTGTATAAAACATCAGGGCATTATGAAAAATATGGCAAAGATTCATTCCAGGTTATCCATACCCCGCAGGAAGGGGAGGAGTACATGTTGAAACCCATGAACTGCCCGCATCACTGCGAAATTTATAAATCGAAACCACGGTCATATAAAGACCTCCCCATCAGGTATGCCGAATTTGGCACCGTTTACCGTTATGAACAGAGCGGTGAACTTCACGGTTTGACCCGTGTTAGGGGCTTTACCCAGGACGATGCCCATATTTTCTGTACGCCCGATCAGTTAAAGGAAGAGTTTAAAAAAGTAATTGATATTATCTTTATCATCTTTAAAGCACTGGATTTTAAGGATTATACTGCCCAGATTTCGTTGCGCGACCCGAATAATACCGAGAAATATATTGGCACCGACGAAAACTGGGAAAAAGCCCAGCAGGCAATTATTGAGGCTGTCGCAGAAAAAGGATTGCGAACGGTTACCGAAACAGGAGAGGCCGCTTTTTATGGGCCTAAGCTCGATTTCATGATCAAGGATGCCGTAGGGAGAAGCTGGCAATTGGGAACCATTCAGGTAGATTATAACCTGCCTGACCGTTTCGAACTTGAATATACAGGGGCCGATAACCAGAAGCATCGCCCAGTAATGATACACCGGGCACCCTTTGGTTCCATGGAACGATTTGTTGCAGTTCTGATAGAACATACAGCAGGGAAATTCCCGCTTTGGTTAACCCCCGAGCAGGTAGTTGTGTTGCCAATAAGCGAAAAATTTAACGATTACGCGCTAAAAGTTTCAAATTTTTTAAATATTTCCGATATTCGCACCGTTGTTGACGATCGTAACGAAAAGATTGGCAGAAAGATTCGTGACAATGAATTGAAACGGATACCCTATTTGCTGATTGTTGGCGAAAAAGAATCTGAATCGGAAACGGTTTCGGTCAGGAAACAGGGCGAAGGAGACAAAGGATCGATGACATTGAACGAATTTGCAGGTTTCATAAAGGCCGAAGTTCAGGAACAGTTGAATGAATTAAACATAGATTATTAACCAATATAGGAGGACAAAGCAATAGCACCAAGAGGTTACCGTAACAACAGAAAGGATGATGATAAATTGTTCTTTCGCATAAACAATCAAATAAGGGTTAGGGAAATCCGCCTGGTTGGCGACAACATCGACAACCCGGGAGTAGTACCAACACAACAGGCTTTGAGGATGGCCGATGAAATGGAACTCGATCTAGTTGAAATTTCACCAACTGCCGATCCTCCGGTTTGTAAAATTATTGATTATCAAAAGTTTCTTTACCAACAAAAAAAGAAACAAAAAGAAATTAAAGCTAAAGCGGTTAAGGTTGTAGTTAAAGAAATCCGTTTCGGGCCAAATACCGATGAACACGATTTTCAGTTTAAACTGCGGCATGCCGAGAAGTTTTTACAGGAAGGTGCGAAAGTTAAAGCATACGTCTTTTTTAAAGGACGTTCGATCCTGTTCAAGGAACAAGGCGAAATATTATTGCTGCGCCTTGCAAGTGAACTGGAAGAAGTAGGAAAGTTAGACCAGATGCCTAAATTGGAAGGCAAAAGGATGACCATATTTATTTCACCTAAGAAGATAAAGAAATAATTAGGTAAAATCATTTTTAAAAAGTAGGATAATGCCGAAAATGAAAACCAATGCCGGTGCTAAAAAACGTTTTAAGCTTACCGGCACAGGAAAAATCAAAAGGAAACATGCTTTTAAAAGTCATATTCTGACCAAAAAAAGCACAAAGCAAAAACGCAATTTAACTTACTTTGGCGTAGTTGATAAAGCCGACGAAACCAATGTGAAGAAATTGCTTGCCATGAAATAGTTCTTTTGACATTTTGAAATTAAAACCAGTAATTAACCTGAGTGAATTAGCCCATAAAGATCCGTCGGTTGGCGGGCGCTAACCACTCGAAAAATTTAAGTTATGCCAAGAAGTGTAAACAACGTTGCATCACGCGCGCGAAGGAAAAAAATCCTTAAGCAAACCAGAGGTAATTTTGGATCAAGAGCAAACGTTTGGACGGTAGCAAAAAATACCTGGGAAAAGGGTATGCAGTATGCCTACCGCGACAGAAAAAGGAAAAAAGGCCAGTTCAGGTCGTTATGGATAATGCGTATTAACGCTGCTGTTCGCCCCGAAGGGCTCAATTATTCAACGTTCATTAACCTGTTAAAGCAGAAGAACATTGAAATAAACCGGAAAGTTTTGGCCGATCTGGCAATGAATAATCCCAAAACATTCCAGGCTATCGTGAAAAAGGTAGCAAAATAAATTTAAATACTTAGGTGAAAAAATAGCGGGCCGTCTCAATATTTGAGGCGGCCTTTTTAAATCCTTTTTTTTGCAATCTCACCCCAGTAAATTTCAGGCACTCTTATGGCGGTATCTTTCCTTTGGTAATTATTTTTAATGTTTTGACTGAAGCCCTTTCTTTATTCCGTTCTTTTATTTAAAAACTGGTTCATCGATTCGGGCGATTGTTCAAGAATATCCTGAATTTTCTGGTCGATGTATTCATCAAACTGGTGTGGATAATCGCCAACCGATCCCTTTGCTGTCATATAAGCCTTAATGGCATTGTTGTAATCACCCATCCTTTCATAAATGTTTCCCATCAAAACATTATTTTGATATTCATTGTCGCTGATTTCACCAAACATTTGGGCATAACCCATTGCTTTTTCGTACAATCCCCTTCGCGTGAAATATGTGCAAAGTTGCTGGATATATTCACTATCATTCAACGACCTCTTTTCTTTTGCAATCGTTAATGTTTGAGGCTCTGAGTAAATTGAATCGGTGCTGTTGTTTTCCTGGTTGCGAACAAGCAGTTTTCCCCTGATTTTAATTGTCCCGGGATTCATTTTTTCCACATCTTCGGGATCAATGCCCCAGTCGATGTAATAGTACCCGTTTCTTTCAATCAATAAGAATGAAGTATCTGCTTCGTCTTCAATTAGGTTAATCTTACCCGGATATTTTTCCCATGCCCTGGTTTCATTATTGAGTATTTCAATTGAAGCTTTGTTTTTCCAGTTCCGATTGTCGATTACCGCGTATGAGGCTGTGCTAATCAGTGTATCCTGAATTTTTTGATCGAATTCTTCCTTCGATATCTGTCCCGTTTCCTTTTGGTAGTTTAAGAATTCTTTCTCATAAAAAACTGTTTCAGCAGCATATACAGAATCAGCATTGATATTAACTGTGATGATAATGGGTTCGTTGCTTTTATATTCTACCTGGTCAGATAGAAGCAGCAGATTGAAAAAATAGATTAAAAGTAGCATATAAATCCTCCTTTCTTATGGTATGGCTTTCCAGCTTTTTACCCTGATTTGTTGACGGCATCCATCCCTGTCAGATGGGTTGCCGAGGTTATTTTCCTGCCCTGCAGGCACAGTAGGCGCTCCTCCACGTGCAGGAGAACGGTTCCAGTTTGTTTCGGTTTTGGTATAACAGAAAGTATTGCCAACCACCTGTGGTAAATTGTATTTGTGGATTGGCTGGATGAATACGTTATAGTTAGTACCGTTAACAGTATATTGATATATCGGGTCAGTCCCGGCATCGTACGAACTGTTATTGTTTACGTCTTCGTAGAGAACATACTGGTGCCTGTTGTACCAACCCGATCTGTTGTCGTATACCATTACACAATCGGTTGGTCCGCTGGTCCGGTCGTTCCTTTGATACACATAAAAAACATCGACGGTATTGCCTGCTGAGTCAACAATCCTTTTGCTTCCGTCGGGTTGAATCACGACCCTTTGAGCGCCTGGGGCAAAGAACCTTGCTGTTTTGTCGCCATGATGCCTTACATTTACCCCGTGCCCCAGTTCGTGTGCAACTGTTTTGGGTAATGAATTGGCAATGACCACGGGTGGGTTCCCGGCTGTTTTTGCGACTACCTTAGCCCTGTCGACAACAACCCTGTAAACAATCTTTGGGATGACAAAGAATTCTCCGTTATCCATTTTTGATACATCGGCTTCGCAAATTCCGTACAAGCCAGGCAGGTTATTCTGCGACGCCAGCCATAAACCGTGCTGTTCGCCCCAGTCATCCTCGGCGCTGGTTTTGGGGCAGTGACGTTCGTTTTTGCAGCGGTTGTAATTTATTTCAACAGGGTGCAACTGATTAGCCGGAACAGCAGCAGAGGGGAATGAAGCATGCATGCTTAACTGAAAATCGCTTTGTTGCCACATACTGTTTTCATTTATGATATGAATGGCTAAATCTGAGTTGTCGAAATAATTTAATGGCAGGTTCTGTTCGTTTCTGATAAAAATGTCCTTGATGTAGGTGCCTGTTCTGAAATGCAATCTGTTAGTCCTCCTCACAGTCATTAAAAAACCCCTGTATTCCTGGTAATTGGTTAAACCATCTCCTTTAAGCGGACTGAAACTTGGGTGCGGGTCTTCATCCTTTGTTGCTGAAGCGCCGTTCTCATCTTGTTGTGCCCCGTCAGCAATGTCGTTGTTGTTGTCATCCCTGGGTAACTTTATGATGTTGTCGCCCGTGCAGCAATCGTTTGTCGTTTTGCATGGCGGGTCATTGGGGGTTTCCCTGGCAGGTATAAATTCACAGTGGTTGGCTTTGGCAAGCGTTTTACAATATGCACCATAATCTTCAACCCTTATTGAAGGGAAAATATTGGTGACCCGTTTTTTCGATGCAGCGTACAGGTAATGATGGTCGTGTGAAGGGTTATCGTTATCCCAAACAACTTTTGTTGGATTTTTGAAAGTTGTAGTGGTGTCTTTCATTAATATCCAGTCGTTTTTGTTTTCCTCCTCGTCGAAGAACATATCAGGGTTACGGTTCAGCAGGATATTTGCCGACAGGTTCGCAGGCTGTGGCGGATAATTCATGCACATACCCGGTTCACGCGAAAGGTTTTTCAATTTAGTATAAATGATCTTTTTCCTGCCGTTCGTTTCCCATTTCCCGTTTTTGCACACATAAATCATTGGTTTTATGTAGCCCGGTACACGGCCATTAGCCCCACGGGGCAACCATTTTTCATCAACCTTCACAAGGTCGATGCCCAGTTTATTGACTTTGATTTTTTTCCTGATGGTTTTGTCCTTGTCGTCGTATTGTCCTCCGGCATCTTTAATTGTGAGGGTCATTTCAAATTCCCCTTCTTCATCGGGGGCCTGCCATATTACTTCCCTCCCATGGGCGCCACGGGGAAAAGTGCCTTTGTTGCAGCTCCATTCATACTCAAGATAGTCGTTAAATTTAAGTGTTTTCGAGTCGGGCGAAGTACATATTTCTCCAACAGGAACACATACCAGGTCGATATCATCGTTGTCGCTTCCTGTTGCTTCAAGCTTTGCATAATCGCCATAACAAACTTCATCGGGTATTGCCGTTATGCTTCCATCCAGGTCAGAACCCTTTCTCCAGGTATGTTGTGGGAGGCATTCATCTTCCTGCGGATCGGGACAGGCCTCAAAAATATCATCGGGCTTGTCGAGGGTGAAGTTGTAAACATACCAGTCCTCTACTTCGCCTGGGTCGATGAATTCATGTGGGTTTGATTTCCAGTCGTCCTTTGACTTAATTTCCCGTTTAATCTTCATGGTCAGATAGGCGGTGAGGGGTTTATGATCGGGCCCTTTCGTAGGATCGTCATGAAATGCCGACACCTTGATTTTTATGGTTTTTTCGGTAATGGTGTCTTCAATTTCAGGTGGATTGTACAACACGTTCACACCGGTTTCATTATTTGTTTCTTTGCCCTCATTAATTTTGATAAAACCGCCTTCGCCGCTCAGTTTTTCCCATTCGTAGCGCACGTTGGCCTGCAGGTCATGGTTTTTAATCCATGGTTGGGCAGTGCAATAACATTTCTGAATGAGGCAATGCCTGTCGTATGAAATGACCTTTAAGGGCATCGGGTCATCGGGCAGCCTGCGCATCATTACAGTTGGGTAAACGTTAATGTTAAAGAATTTGAGCTGCATTTCGCTTTCAACCCTGCATGGATCTTTAAGGCATTCCAGGTCGGGGACGATTTCACCGTCATCGCCAGGTGGCGAATACCTTATACATTGAGGGTCGGATAGTATACTTTCTTTCGTGCCGTCATCTAAAACGGTAGTTCCTTGTATTTGGTATATGAAAGCTGCGCCGGGCTCAACAAAATCGGAGATGTTGAAAGGTTGTGAAAAAACACTCGTTGAACCTTGTTCAAAGCCATCTTCAAATTCATCTTTAAATGGAATAGGTTCACTCATTCCAAGGATTTCCCTGGGAGGAGGATCTCCTTCTCCTGCCCACACCGGGCGCAGAGGGCCCCATTCCCATCCGGGAGGAAGGTTGGGTGGAATTGGCCCTTCCCCGCCTTTCCATCTCGGGCCTGCCGGCCCCCATTCCCAACCGGGAGGCAGAGGTGGCAATCCCTCCGTTCCTCCCCAATCTTCGTCATCGATATCGCTGCCGGGTAGGGGGGGAGTATCGTCAACAGGTACAGTGCCTGGCCCGTCAGCAGGCGAGGTGGTATGTCCGCCACCAGTGGTAACAGTTCCACCCCCGGGTGTTACGGGAGCATCGGTGCCGGGACGGTTACCCGGAGTTATAGGAGTACTGGGAGTAGTTGGAGTGGGTGTAGGCGTTGGTGTAGGCGTTGGTGTAGGTGTTGGTGTAGGTGTAGGTGTTGGAGTAGGAGGTGGCGGGTATTTTCCGCAGGGATTTTCATATAAAATGATATTGAAATAGGTAAAATCGCCGGTAGCAATCCAGTCGAACGAAATATTCGGGTCGCTTACCGAGTGAGTTACATTTCCGACACAGGCTGCTACAGGGTTCATCAATGCAATGCTTCTCCCAATTTTAGAAATCGGAGGTGATAAAACCGGTTCTTCTGTTTTATAGGTAAAAGTAAAAACCTCACTTTTCCCGTTGTTTTGCCCCACAGGATTACCTGAAGCATCAACCGATTGTACCATCCAACAGTAAACATTGCCGGGAACCAACTCCCGTGCTCCTAAAGGGTAACTTGCCGAGGTTTCAAAAATGTTGTCCTCAATGTGCCAAATACCCGATAAAATGGCTTCTTCGGGTGTTTGAACCTCATTAAGCTCAGCAATTATCAGTCGGTACATTATTTCATTTAACCCTGAAACGGGCATGGGCGGAGTCCATGCGAATAAAGGCAGGTCTCCCTCTACCACCATGTCATTTACAGGTGAAATAAGCTCAGGAGGAGAAGGCTTTTCGATCTCAATGGTAATGCATTTTTCAGCCAGCAGATTATTCATTTCAGCATCGGTTACCGACACACAAAAAGTGTAATTTCCGGCTGGTGCATTCCCGGTACGGACCAGAGTTTCCTGGTAACCGGCATTGAAGCTGGCTGTCAGGGGCCCCACATTATCTTCGTTTAAATACATTACCCCCGGAGGTATTTCAATAACTTCCGACGCTGCATCCAAAACAATGCCGTCAGCTTGTTCGGTTATGTTTCCTTTGAGGTATGCCCATACTGAATTTTCTGATTCATTCGAGATGATGACAGCATTGTTAAAACTGTTGAGGTTCAGTTCTCCCGGAGGAGGAGGAATGATTTCAATTGTAATATTGTTTTCCTGTGCAAAAAGGGAACTCATCAGGAAAAGAAAAGCGAAAGGAAAGGTTCTTTTCATACCGTATGTTTTTTTATCCTATAATGCGTGTTGAG
This sequence comes from Prolixibacteraceae bacterium, assembly GCA_016931385.1. Classification (GTDB taxonomy): domain Bacteria; phylum Bacteroidota; class Bacteroidia; order Bacteroidales; family Prolixibacteraceae; genus DAIMEA01. The sequence goes on along the minus strand of JAFGEV010000110.1, from coordinate 1,293 downwards.
TTTTTTAAGAATTCATTAATTTACAAAAACGTATGGCAAGTATCCAGTTTTTTGATATTTATCTTTTTTAATCTTTTTTTTAAATACCTTGCTAGCTTCGATTTTAAGTAACTTGGGGCAAAATTGGAAATATTTTAATTTTGTACAATTCATCGAATTTATGTTTCAAAAATTTTAAAGATATATGGGAACAGGACCACTATCGAAAGAAATAATTCGTTCAATTGAAATTGATTTTGAAAAAGAAATTGGACCTACTTTGAAAATTGTGAAAGTCGTTCCTGTTGGAGGAGGCTGCATTAACCAGGGATTCAGGATTGAAACAGTTGGTGACACATATTTCTTAAAATTAAATACACATGCACCTGCCGATATGTTCTTTCGCGAAGCTGAATCTTTACTTGAATTTCAAAAGTCGGAAAATGAATTTGTTGTTTTCCCTAAACCCCTGCTTGCAAAAGAAATTGGCCATGAGCCCGGATACCTGTTGACCGATTATATGGAGCCAGGAGGGAGCGGAAATGATGATGAAAAACTGGGAAGGGGTATTGCACGCCTGCATCAGGTTAGCAATGATAGCTTTGGTTTTAAGAATAACAACTATTGCGGATCTACCATTCAGGATAACTCGTTTAAAAACGATTGGCCCACTTTTTATATCGAAAACCGGATTGGCTATTTAATCAACCTGATTAAGCAAACAGGCGTCTGGAACAGTTCCGATCAGAAAATTTCAGACCGTTTTCTGGAAAGGGTTCCAGAACTTTTACCCTCCGGTTCAAAACCATCGCTGATACATGGAGACCTGTGGTCGGGCAATTACATGTATTCACGTAAAGCACCTGCATTAATCGACCCTTGTGCAAGTTATTGCGACCGTGAGTTTGAAATGGGTATGATGACCATGTTTGGCGGTTTTTCACCAACAGTTTATGAAGCGTACAACGAGCTTTACCCTTTGCCTCCCGGCTGGCGCGAACGTAACCTGATTTACCAGCTCTATCATGTGTTGAACCATTATTACCTGTTTGGGGGATATTATAAAAACCAGGCGCTGGATATTATGAGGCGTTACGCGTGATAAAAATCCAAAATATACAGAATTAATAATTTGCCTGACCTCGGCGAGGTCATATGTTTATAGAAACAATGTACCCCGAAAAAACATACGACCCCGGCCGGGTCGAACCTTTCCCCTGCATCTTCAATGCTATAAACATGCAATCCCTCCGGGATTTTTGAATTTGTGATCTTACAAACATTCTGCTAATAAATAATCTGTACATTTGTAAA
>JAFGEV010000109.1 GCA_016931385.1 Prolixibacteraceae bacterium | reverse complement strand
ACCCTTCAATACCACTGTTCCCAATAGCCTCCTAATGAAAACAATCCAACAGCAAAAAACCTTAAAAAATCATGAAAAAAGGATTGCAAGGTTAGGAAATCAATCTCAATTGAACAAGTAAAAAAAGATGAAAACAGTACAAAAATGAACTGAACCGCTCATTATAACGGTTTGACATATGAAATGGTTCAGCAGAAGCACAAATTACCTTTTCAAAATTAACAGGATCCCTTGTATGAAATGCATTTATAAAGCCATTTGCATTACAAAACGCAAACGTTAAGAATAAAACAAGCAGATAAATTACTTTGTCCAGGAAGAATATATTTGTCGCTTTGCTTTCATATAGGTGTATGTTTTGTATGAATACAAACTAAAAAAAATGGCACAAAAGAGCAAAAGCCCATTGCACCATTTTACTTTCCAAATGCCCTGGAAATGGATTTGCCCGTTATGGGCAAATAAAACTATATCCCCCTTTTACAATAAAACCTAAGTAAAAATGATTTGTGTGTTTTCTCCTCCGCAAAGTCCATAGAAATCGCCTACTGTTAAAACACTATTTACTTCATCAATTAAGTCATCTTTGGTTAGTTTAAACATATCCATAGCAAGTTTGCATGCGTAAATTTCACCTCCACCTGCAACAATCATTTCAAAAAATTCATCAACCGGTGGAATGTCGAGTTTATCCATCTGCGATTTCATCATGGCCGAAACGCCTGCCTCAACACCGGGAAGAATGCCCAAGATTGAAGGGAATGGCAAACCTCCAGGCATCCGCATCGCGGGGTTTCCTACTGTGGCTGTATGCAATTTTTTGTATTGTTTCTTAGTAATCGCATCCAATCCGAAGAAAGTGAAAAAAACCTTGGCTTCAATCCCTTCCATAACAGCTCCGTTTGCCAGTACCAAAGTGGCATATACGTCTTCAATTGTACCCTTGGCACAAATAATACAGACTTTTTTTAATGGTTTTTCCATAGTCATCTCATTCAATCCAGATTATTAAACACAGCTCGAAGGCTTGGGAATACCTGCAATTTTTGAGGATATCTTAAGTGGTCCACCCGGGAACAACTCATAAAAACCTTTTATGTCGGTAATTCCCGATTTACCAACTTTACGGATTGTTAAAGTTTCTCCTGATTCATGAGTCTTACGTAAAAACTCAATAACTTCATAGTGCTTATTTGACAATTCGATACCTTCTTCCTTCGCAATCTCAATTGCAACGTCCTTGTCCCATTGAGATGGATTATTCAGATAACCATCTGCATTAACATCTACTGTTTTACCAGCAATTTCTTTATTTGCCATATTCTATGTTTTTAAAATTTATTATTTACTATTTGTGTGTCATGTTCTTCAAAAAAGTTATAAAGAAACCCAGCGCTCTTTTCATTTCAGGTTTGTTGAGTTCCCGCATTAACCCGAAAAGCGAATATTCCTTAACATCATCAGGATTGATACTCTGTAATACCAATGCTGCATTGTTTAATGAACGAACCATTTCGGGCTGGGTCATATTCTTAACCGTTTCAACAATAAGAACAATGTTATCGGCAAGCGCTGTAACATCGGCTGGCTTGAAATTGGTTATGATGTTATCAAATATTTTCCCGAACTCGGCGAAGAATTCAAAGTATCCTTTTACTTCCAGTTCATGAAGTTTTTTACTGAAATCGATCACAACTTCTTTAACGATGGGGCCTGCATCTTTTATCAGATCGGTAGCGCTTTCCATAAACTCAACCACCGATTTCATGTTGCCGATGTTGCGGATCAACTTTACAGCAAGAATTCGCAAGTCCTCGGTGTCAATTTCAATGTTCTGGTTGTCGAGTTCCTTTATAGCCGAATGATACATATCCTTCCCAACAATTTTTAAATCGGATACCAGGTCTTCAACCTCCTCTGTTTTTTTGCGTTGAATATTCATCCCTTCCAGCAGGATATCAAGCTTTCGGTTTATCTCATCTATCTGAGGCTGTATTGCATTAACTTCCATATTTCAAATTTTTTAAGCTTAATGTATTTACCTCATATTAAAGGCTGACACGTTTTTTCCCGGCCATCGTCATATCTGCTTCAACAGGCAGTTCTTTACCTTTCAGAAGGATGTGCCAGTAAATCCATCGGAACATAATTTTCCCGTAATGATTCATTTTGGTGTTTTTCAACAAGCCAAACGGTCCAATACCCGGAAGAGGAAATGTTCCCGGCAGAGGTTCAGTCTCATAATTAAAATCGATTAGCGCACCTTTGCCGAAACCTGTTTCGATATAGCAGTTTGCATGTCCATCGAATTTAGCGGTAAGCGGCCTGCCTTCAATGGTGTTCATCAGATTCTCGAATAAAATTTCTGAAGCAAAATGGGCTACCGAACCTGCCTTCGATGTTGGTATGTTTGATGCATCGCCAAGGACAAAAATGTTTTCAAATTTCTCCGACTGAAGCGTGAATTTATTTGTAGGAATAAAATTCAGGTCATCGCCCAGGCCACTCCGTTCAACCATATCGGCTCCCATATTAACGGGTACAATGGTTAGTGCATCGAACTCAACCTCGCGCTGATCGTACGAAACCAACACTTTCTTGTCGTTATCAACGCGTTCGATATAAAAATCAGGAATTACATTGATATTTTTTGATTTAAGCAACTCGCTAAGCATTGCTGTTGCAATGGGTTTGGTAAATGCCCCGGGAAGAGGTGTTACAAGCGAAATCTCAACTTTATCGCGAATGCCCTTGCGCGTAAAGAATTCATCGGCCAGACAAACAAATTCGATTGGGGCAACGGGGCACTTATATGGAAGTTCGGAAATTGCCATCACCAGTTTTCCTCCTTCCCAGGTTTTAAAAAACTTCTGTAAGTCAACAGCGCCCTCAATGGTATAAAAATCGAAGATTTCTTTTTTCCAAAGCTTGTCCGTAAGCCCAGGAGTTTCCTCTGGCCTGGTTTGTGTACCTGTTGCAACAATCAGAAAATCGTAATGCAAAACCTGTCCCCCGTCAAGCAACACGCGGTTTTCCTCTCCCTCAATTTTGTCTATATCACTGTAAATGACTTTAACCCCCGATGGAAAAAAATCGCTTTTCGACTTCTCCACATCACTCCGGTTGTATATACCAAAAGGTATAAATAAAAAACCGGGTTGATAATAGTGCGTCCGATGTTTATCTACAACAGTAATTTCCCATTCATCACGGCTTAATGCTTTGCGGAGTTTATTGGCCATCATTGTGCCAGCTGTTCCTCCTCCAAGTATTACTAACTTTCTCATTTCTTATTTTTTCTTGAACTTTTCTTCAAATCTACAGTTACTTGTTCTGTAAATAATTAGTAGGTTTGATGATAAATATCAATGACTGATATATATCAGTTGATAAAATGTCAAAAGTCAGTTTATGGGAATCGACACCTTGTGCAGTTGCGAAAATTGTGAGCTAAGAGAATTGTTTTTCAGCAGCGTTGAGCGTGATGAGCTTTTTTCCCTTTGCACCCAACGTACCGAAGTAAATTACTTTCCGGGCGACTTTATTATTCAACAGGAAATGCCTATTGAAGAATTTATTTACCTGAAAAGTGGTTTGGTCAAGTTGTTTATTTCAGAAGAAAATGGGAAAGAACAAATCCTCACCATTGCCCGGCCATTTAATTTTGTTTCAATGCTCAGTATATTCTCAAGCAATAAATATAATTACTCAGTTCAGGCTTTGGAACAGTCAGTTACCTGTAGCATCCCTATGAACCAGATTAATCAGCTTGTTGAAAGCAATGGCAGGTTTGCAAGGTCGGTATTGGGAAAAATGAGCCAGGTTTCTGATAAAATCATCAAAGAAATGATGGAAATCCGCAAGCGCCATCTGCGGGGAAGAATTGCTTATATCCTTTTATACTATTCAAAAGAACTGGCCCACAGCCCGGAATTTGAACTTGCCTTATCACGAAAGGAAATCGCAGAATACATAGGAATGACAACCGAAAATGTTATCCGCAGTTTAACTGAATTCAGAAAATCAAAAATCATTAAAATTTTTGGGAAAGTCATTGAGATAATCGACATGCAACGGCTTGAACAAATTTCAAAGTTTGGATAGTCAGAACAAAGTAAATTCTGAGTTCTTTTTTAAGCTAAAGAATTTCAGAAGTGATTAGATTTGGCTACAATGTTTTTCCCAGAAATACATTGGCGGTGTACACTCTTTAAAGCCGGTTTTCTGATACAGCATTTGTGCACCAACATTATCGTACCTCACTTCGAGGTTCACTTTGCAATATTCCATTTCCCTGGCATATTCAAATATAAAATTCATAAGCGCCTGACCAATCCCCTTTTTGCGAAAAGCAGGGTCAACTGCAAAATCGTGAATATTGATAAAGGGTTTTGCCTTAAAGGTTGAAAAATTTACAAAGCAGTTGGCAAGTCCGGCATATTTGTTGCCCACCCGTGCAAGGAAAAACAGATAGTTGGGTTGGTTCCTCAAACCGGAAATAATTTTAGCTGCAAATTCAGAAGTGAGCTTTCCAAAATCACCCATAGGATCCTGCATGTATAAATCGAGTTGTTCGAGCATGGCTGAAGCATGTGATTCATTATGAATGTCACCAACAATTATTTCGATATCTTCTCTCATAACCAATAAATTTTTACATTGCAAGTATAAGTTTTCCCTAAGAAAAAAACCAATCGCAAGTTTTTCCTAATTTTAAACCCTTAATTTATGAAAAAGAGTCAGCAAATAACATTATTCAGCTTTATTGCGCTGTTTTTGTGTGCGGGAATCCTCCCGACCATGGGACAAGAACCAACGAAACATGAATTCAGGGGAATATGGATTGCCACGGTTAACAATCTCGACTGGCCCTCTTCTCCAGGCATTTCGGTAGAACAAATGGAAAGTGAAATGCTGAATATGCTCGATTTACTGGAGGAGTTGAATTTTAATGCAGTCATTTTCCAGGTACGCCCTGCAGCCGATGCTTTTTATCATTCCGACACTGAGCCCTGGTCGAAATGGCTGACAGGGACTCAGGGAAATCCGCTGCCTGAAAACTGGGATCCTCTGAGTTTTATTATTGAAGAATGCCATAATCGGGCAATGGAATTGCATGCATGGATGAATCCTTTCAGGGTAAGCATGGACACCATAATGCCGTTTTCACCACAGAACATAGCAAACAGGCACCCCGACTGGGTACTTACCTATGGCAATAAACGTTACCTTGATCCTGGCTTGCCCGAGGTTAGAGATTACCTGAACAATGTGGTTAAAGAGGTGGTATCCAAATATGACATCGATGCCATTCATTTCGACGACTATTTCTATCCCTATCCCATTCCCGGAACAGATTTCCCTGACACGATTTCATTTCAGAAATTCCGAAGAAATTATCAACCGGAAGATATTAAACACTGGCGAAGGGAAAATGTAGATTTGATTATTGAAATGCTTAGCAATACCATAAAAATCAAAAAACCTCATGTAAAATTCGGGATCAGTCCGTTTGGGGTGTGGAAAAATTATGATGAAAAAGATGAATTGGGCGGATCAGTTACCAGCGCCGGCAATACAAACTACGACAACCTTTACGCCGATGTGCTGAAGTGGCAGCGCCTGGGCTGGATTGACTACCTGATCCCGCAACTATACTGGGAAATCGGCCACCCGGCAGTCGATTATATTACACTGTGCAACTGGTGGAATGAACGGGCTTTTGGAAGACATATATATGTTGGGCACGCACTTTACAAACTATCCGAAGGAAGCTCAACAGCCTGGAAAAACGAGCAGGAACTTCCGGAACAGGTTCTAATATCGCGCAAAATGAAAAAGGTAAAAGGAAACGCTTTTTTCAGGATGCGATATTTAATGGGTAATCCTCTCGAAATACAACAAAAAATCCGTTCCAGGCTTTATACCCATAAAGCCATGCTGCCTGCCATGCCCTGGATTGACATCCAACCACCGGAGGTTCCATTCAAAGTAAAGCCCCGGGGTTTCTTTAAAATAAATAAGCTCTTTATAAAATACAAGTATAAAATTAACCCCGACAAAGACCTGCTGGGTTACATGATTTATTATTCTACCTCAAGAGATTTGGTAAATACCAAAACCAACGAGAACCTGATTGGATTCTCTCGTGACCAGCTCATTGATATATGGAAATATGAATTCCCGGTTAAAGGACCCATCCATTTGTGGGTCACTGCCATCGACAAACATCACAATGAAAGCACCCCGCAGGGAGGCCTCAAAATTTACATACCCAAATGAAATTCATCGATTATTACCAGATAACAAATGATGAGATTATCCCGGGCAGGATTACCGGCAATCAGCCAGAATCAACTCATGTCCTCAGAGAAATGGCTGAAAAAATTTCTTCAGCTTATTTCATGCTGAAACTCAAACCCGGAAATGTTTCTATGAAAAAAGAAGAAGTTTTTCATTGGGTTGATTTTATGAAAAGAAATAACGCTTCATTAAGTTATGCCGATTACTTCGAGATTAATGCAACATCAAAAACATTGATTCCGACCATTGATTACCATGAAGGCTGTATCCGCGATGACTTCAACTTCGGGCCCCTTGTTCTTATTAAATATACACTCCTGAAGAAGTATTTAGCGAACGCCCCCGAAACATATAAGTTTGCAGGCTGGTACGATTTCAGGCTTTTCCTCTCGCGTGAAGGTACAATTATGAAATACCCTGAACAGGTTGGGATACATGACGAAACAGACTTTCGGCTTTCGGGTGAAAAACAATTCGACTACGTTGATCCGCGAAACCGTGAACGGCAAATTGAAATGGAGAAAGCAGCTACCTTACACCTGGAAAAAATTGGCGCAAGATTGTACCCCCCATTTAAAACGGTTGATGTTTCGGAAGGTGATTTTAATACCGAAGCCACGGTAATCGTTCCTGTTCTCAACCGTGATAAAACCATTGCCGATGCCATCCTGTCGGTATTGAAACAAAAAACCACTTTCCCCTTTAATCTCATCGTTGTGAATAATCACTCAACCGACAGAACTACTGAAATAATTAACCAGAGTAATGATATCAGGGTAATTCACCATATTCCTGAAAGGAACGACCTTGGCATTGGCGGTTGCTGGAACGAAGGCATCAAGCACCCGGCTTGCGGACGTTTTGCGATACAGCTCGACAGTGACGACCTATACTCCGATCAAAACACCCTTCAGAAAATTGTCGATAAGTTTTATGAAGAAAAATGTGCCATGATCATTGGCAGTTATCAAATGGTGAATTTCGACCTGAATCCCATCCCGCCCGGATTAATTGATCACCGAGAATGGACAAATAATAATGGGCCCAACAATGCCTTGCGCATAAACGGCCTGGGCGCACCGCGTGCCTTTTATACACCCATCATTCGTGAGATAGGTTTCCCGAATGTCAGTTATGGCGAAGACTATGCTGTTGCACTGGCCATTAGCCGGACTTTTAAAATTGGCCGGATTTATGAACCTCTTTACCTTTGCCGCCGCTGGCACGACAATACAGATGCCAGCCTGGGCATTGAAAAAATAAATGCACACAACGAGTACAAAGACCTGTTAAGAAAAAAAGAAATTCAAACCAGGATTAAATTGATCCGATCTGTTTTATAAATCTTGTAAAAACTAATTTTAGATCATCAAAATTCAATTAGATGTTTTTGATATTGATACTGATATTTTTCCTAAATTGAGTGTTGTTTTTTAGGGTCAGGATATTCATGAAAGAAAAAACAAAAATACGGGAGAAGGGAGTCGAATATAAACATAACAGCTTTAAATACCTTTTGGCTGTATTGATTATCGTTATTTGCATTATTCTTTCATTTACCGGGTACTACTATTTTGAGCACGAGAAAAAAATTACTCAAAAGGATAGATACAACGAATTACATGCAATCGCACTGTTAAAAGCCAACCAGTTGACTCAGTGGAAAAATGAAAGACTTTCTGAAGCTTCTTTTTTTACTGACAACCAGCCTTACATCCAATATGCCCTGAATAATATACATGGCAAACACGACGAAGACTCCCTTTTGAGGAAATCGTTGTTACACATCATGACGGGCAACCGCTACGAAAACATTTTCATGCTAAATAAAAACGGGCAGGTTACTTTTAGTGTTCAACCCCAATTTAACCTTGTCGATACAGCTAGCGTGCGTTTTTCAGAGAAAGTGTTTAATTCGGGTAAAATTATTTTCAGGGATTTTTATTATTGCAACACTCATAAAAATATTCGCCTCACCATTATTGCGCCCATTTTTGAAAACGGCCAGGTGGCAGCAACAATGTTTTTTCTTATAAACCCTGACGATTTTCTCTACCCACTGATTATGGAATGGCCCGCCCCGAACCATACCGGGGAAACTTACATCATCAGACAGCGCGGTGACAGCATACAATATCTAAGCCCGTTAAAATTTTCGGCTGTACCACTGCTCCATTATTTTAGCCACATTTTAAACCCGGGGTCAATTGCCCCGATTCTGTTTACAAAACATGAGGGGATTATTGAATGTACCGATTACCGTGGCGAAAGCGTGCTTGCTTCTATCTCAGAAGTTCAGGGCACCCCCTGGAATATCATTTCGAAAATCGATAAGAAAGAGGCCTTTTCTGAGTTAAACACAACATTAATATTTCTTTTAATCCTGCTGTTCCTGGCAGTATTGCTTTTCATTTCCTTCGCTTTATTGTTTTACCATTACAAACAACGAAACATTTACAGAGAACTGTTTATTGAAAAGGAATTACTTTATCAGGCAAGGGAAGAATTTAAGGCCACTTTTTACAGCATGGGCGATGGGGTTATTACCACTACACGCGAAGGAAATATTTCGCAAATAAACCCCATCGCAGAAATTCTTACAGGCTGGATTGAGCAGGAAGCAAAAGGGGAATTGCTCGAAAATGTTTTTTGCATTATTGATGAACAATCCCTGGAAAAAGAGAAAGAAATTGTAAAGAAAATTCTCAAAGGCAGTGAGTATGCCGTAATCTCTCAGCAAAAAACCCTTGTGTCGAAAAATGGTTCCGAAATCCCGGTCATTTTCAGCGCAACACCAGTAAAAGATCAAAAAGGGAATATACTGGGCGCTGTAATCGTATTCAGCGACCAAAGAGAACAACGCGAAAAAGAGAAAGCGCTGATCGAAAGCGAAAAAAGCTACAAGGAGCTGATCGACGGCATGAACGAAACCGTATGGATAATCGATTTCAACGGAACACTAATCGACACAAACCGTACAGCTACAGAAATGCTTGGCTATTCAAAAGAAGAACTTATTGAAATTGGGTTATATGGAATAGACACATCTCTGAAAAAAGAAATGATACAGGGTTTAGCTAAAACAATGCCTGTTGATCAAATCCAGATTTTTGAAACAACTCACCGGAAAAAAAGCGGTGAGACCTTTCCTGTAGAAGTATATTCCAGCCTGATTAATTACCATGGGGAGAAAGCAATTTTAAGCATTGCCCGCGACATAACCAACCGAAAAAAGGCCGAACATCGAATAAGCGAAGAACGCATCAGGCTCCGTACGCTCATCGATAACCTGCCCGATGCCATTTACATAAAAGACAAAGATGGGCGAAAACTGGCTGCCAACGCTGCTGACCTTAAAATGATGAATTGCAGCTCGGAAAAAGAAATCCTCGGAAAAACCGATATTGAAATTTATGGGACAGCTATCGGCGAAAATGGTTACAACGAAGACATGCAGGTAATCAACTCGGGAAAACCCATGTTAAACAAAGAAAATTCATATATTGACAACGATGGTCAAAAACATTGGCGCACCATATCAAAAATCCCATTATTCGATGAAAAGGGTATAATTACCGGGTTGGTTGGATTTGGACGCGACATTACCCAACGGATGCAGATGATAAACGACCTGATGCGTGCCAAAGAAAAAGCCGAGGAAAGCGACCGGTTAAAATCAGCCTTCCTGGCAAACATAAGCCACGAAATACGTACACCCATGAACGGAATTCTTGGTTTTCTTGAACTGCTCCAGGAACCTGATCTCAGTGATGAGCAAAAAGAAATTTACCTCGACATAATGGACCAGAGTGGCCAGCGATTGCTTGAAACCATAAACGGAATTGTTGAAATATCCAAAATAGAATCGAAACAAATCGACCTAAACTACAGCTATGCTGATGTTTCAAAAGTAATGAAATACCATTACGATTTCTTTAAACAGCGAGCCGCGAAAAAAGGCCTTTTATTGAAACTAAATATAGAACCGGCTTATGAAAAAGCTCAAATCCACACCGACAAAAACAAACTTGATGGAATAATAACCAATCTGTTGAGTAATGCAATAAAGTATACCAAAGAAGGTGAAATTGAATTTGGAATATATTCTGAAAACCGATCGGCTGTTTTTTACGTGAAAGACTCAGGAATTGGAATTCCAAAGAACAGGATAGCTTCGATGTTTGAACGCTTTACCCAGGCCAACACAAGTTACACCCGCACACAGGAAGGCTCGGGTCTGGGGCTGGCCATTGTTAAGGCATACGTTGAAGCGCTCGGTGGAAAGGTTTGGGTTAAATCGGAAGTTGGGAAAGGCAGCACGTTTTATTTTTCGATACCCCAAAAGAACAAATCGTAGTTTTTACAACTCGGGCAAAATTATTTATTGATTTTAAGTTTCATTTACTTTTATTCGAATTCAACCCGAATATTCATCTTATTCAAATTCAACAATCCGTTTTCAAATCAAACATCATTTCGCTATTTTAGCGCCCTTTGGGAAAATTATTACTATTGAATGATGCTGAAATCAGCTTTTACATTATTGATTCTTTCTGTTGTTTTTTCGTTAAATGCCCAGGTTGTTATTAACGAAGCATCGAACAGAAACTACACTCAGGTGGCCGATGAAGATGGAGAGTATCATGACTGGATTGAACTTTATAACACGGCCAATTCAGATGTGAACCTTTCGGGATGGGCGCTAAGCGACAATCCGAAAAACCTCACAAAATGGGAGTTTGGGAACACAACGATTCCTGCCCGTAAGTTTTTGCTGATACATGCATCGGGCAAAAACCGTAAAGTGCTTGGGGCAACCCAACACTGGGAAAGCGCAGTACTACCCGATGAGATTTTTTCATATATGGTTCCAACCTCGGCTATGCCTTCAAACTGGGCTTCGCCTGAATTCAACGATTCACATTGGAACAGGGACAAAGCCGGTTTCGGTTATGGTGATGGCGACGACCAGACAAACGTCCCCACAGGAACAATTTCGGTTTACATTCGGAAAACATTTTTTATACCCGACAAATCAACCATAACCGGTGCAATTTTACATGTCGATTACGACGATGGTTTTATTGCTTACCTGAATGGTGAAATTATTGCGCGTGCCAATATGAATGATAACCCTAATTGGAACTCGTTTTCAAACGGCAATCACGAAGCAGTATTATACACAGGGGGAACACCAGCAGCTTTTGAAATCGATTCAGAAAAACTGAATTCTATCCTTATTGAAGGAGAAAATGTACTGGCAATCGAAGTTCACAACACCAGCACTAGCTCCTCAGATTTAAGCCTTATTCCCTTTCTTTCGTTTGCCCTCACCGAAGGAAAATCATACTTCCAGCCAACGCCTGGTTGGTTTAACGGTAATGCAACCACGCAACTGCACTCCAATTTCAAAATTTCTGCTGAAGGTGAAGAAATATTTCTTTCACGTGATTCCGTAATTATCGACACACTAAACATACCTCGATTGTTTGTTAACCAATCAATAGGGAGGATTAGCGATGGCGCCGGCACAACCGGAATTTTTACAGATGCAACACCCGGTTCAAGCAACAACACTACTGAGGCATTCACCCATGGTTACACCGCCAAACCCACGTTTAACTTCGAACCAGGTTTTTACAATTCATCGTTAAATGTTTCAATCACAACAAACGAGTCCAATTCCATTGTCAGGTACACAACCGACGGCAGTGAACCAACATCTGCTTCATCCCGATATTTATCCCCTGTCAGAATTAACAAAACCATGTGCCTTAAAGCGCGCTGTTTTTCAGATGAGAAATTACCTGGTGAAACAGCCGTTGCCACTTATCTTATAAACGAGGAATTTTCACTTCCGGTTTTATCGGTATCAGCAAAACCCGATGACATTTTCGGCCCTTCTGGAATTTTTACCAATTACAACGAAACCTGGGACATTCCGGCATATGTTGAATATTTTGAAAAAGATAAACTGCTGGCTTTTGGACAAAACGCAGGTATGCAGGTTGACGGTGGTGCAGGAGGAAGCCGTTCGCACCCGCAACATTCTTTCAGGATTGAACCCGGCAACCGAAGCCTTGGCGATGGCGACCTGAAATATAAACTCATGCACCGGCGGCCAAACAGGGATAATTACCCTTCGTTTTATGTGAGAAATGGCAGCAACCAGTATCTGACCCTGCCCTATAAAGATGGCTTGGAAGTTACTGCCCTTGGACGTAATACCTATACATATTACTCGGCTTACCAACCCATTGTTGCTTTTATTAATGGTGAATACTTTGGAGTTTATGAATTACGCGAAAAAATTAACGACGACTTCCTTGAAGACAATTACGGAATGAATATCGACTCGCTCGACTTCTTAGGGGTTAGCTATTTTAAAGGCCAGCAACTCGAAGCACTGCGAGGATCAATCGAGCCATATATTGAAGATTTTAACCGGTTTCAGGAACTTGATATCCAATCGGAAAATTACCTGAATGAGGTTGACAAGTTTTTTGAATTCAGAAATTATACCGACTACATTATTGCCGAATCGTGGGTTGCCAACAACGACTGGCCTTATAACAATATCAAAGTCTTCAGGTGCCAGAGCACTGGGTACCGGTGGCAATGGGCCATTAACGACCTTGAATGGGGTCTGAATCCCAATGGCTGGACAACTTCAACATTTGACCACATTCAATTTATGCTCGAACATGGGCAATGGGATTACTATACCGGTTACTGGTACAACATGATGCAAAATGACGAATATAAAGCATATTTCATCAATCGGTTTGCCGATTTAATGAATACCAGTTATCACTTTTCTGTAATCGGGCCGCTTGAAAACGAGATGTTCAACGAGATTTATCCTGAGATGGACGGTGAATATGAAAAATGGGGGACTTCAAACATTACATCACAACTCACCCGGTTCACCAACAATCACAATACTTTCCGCAGTGAACTTGAAAAAAGGGGGCCGAATGTCAGAAAACACTTACAGTCACATTATGACTTGTCTCACCAGGTAAGGGTTACGCTTGATATAGAACCCCCCGGGGCAGGTAGCATCCGGATTAGCACAATAACTCCGTCGGTTTATCCATGGGAAGGAATTTATTTTTCCGATGTTCCAATTGAAATTATTGCTGTACCAAACCCCGGATATGCTTTTTCGGAATGGGTCGACAATCGCTTTATTGATGATATATACAGTGCTTTTCAGATAGGTGAACTTACCGGAACAAACTTGAATTTTACTGCTCATTTTAAAGAATCGATTAATGAATATGAAGGTGTGGCCATTAGCGAGTTTAACTATAAACCCGGAAAAGGACTCGATAATCCTGACTGGATTGAAATCTGCAATTTTGGCCCCGTTGATGTCAACCTTAAAGACTGGTACCTGACCGATGATGATCCCGGACACGTTTTTGTTTTAAACGAAGATGTTATCCTTGCTTCGGGTCAGCGTATTATAATTACCAATGAAAAAGACAAATTCAAAAGTAAATATCCGGGGGTTATGGTATATCCAAAAGAAATGTCATTTGGACTTGGATCACCTGAAGATGAAATAAATTTTTACAAAAAAACAGGTGAGTCGGTTGCTTCGGTACATTATTCCGATCATTATCCGTGGGCATTAAGCAACGATGATAATGGGCGCACTCTCGAATTAAGAACCCCTGGCGCCGATCCCGACCAACCGGGTGCCTGGTTCAGGGGTTGTATCGGTGGTTCCCCCGGAACAGCTTATCAGTACTGTGAGGAAGTTATTGTTTCAGCCCCTGTTCTGGCCAAAAGCAATTTCGATGTTAAAGTTTATCCTATACCGGCAACCGACATATTGAACATTGACCTGTTCCTGGATATCGATGACTACAATTGTGAAATAAACTTGTACGATATGATGGGGAACCTTGTAAAAAACAGTTCGGTTGAAAAAGCAAAAGCCGGGTTGAAAACTGTTAAACTCCCGATGGAAAACTTACGGGAAGGTATTTATTTTTTAAGGGTTTCAACGTCGAGCAATGAATATACAACAAAGGTTTTCAAAATCAATAATTAACTTTATTGGGTGGGGCGAATTGTTTTCGCCCAAAAAACGGGACAGGCAAATTGCATTCGCCCTATCGTGAGATTAAAAATCTCACGTCCCAAAATTTCACATCCTAAAAAAGCACTAAGGCTTTATTTGTGAATGAGCGAAATAATTAAGATACAGCAACAAACCTTATTTCCGATTTTAAACCTTCGTAACAAAGTACACCCGCTCACAACCAACCTTATTTTGCCACCAAACGGGGTTGATGGTTTAAATAAGGTTGGGGCAGGTAGTTTGCCAGGGGTTACGAAGGTTGCCCTAATAAAATAAGGTTGGGGCTGTATTACACCAACGGGCTACGAAGGTTTTTCATGTTATTCCATTGCCCTGTAAATGAATTACCCCGCTACAGAACAGACGGGGTATCAATAAGGATTATTCGTTTAATCGCCCCAGCGCCTCCGCTGAGTAGCTTCAGCGCTCGCGGAAGGGGCTGGGAATCGAGCTTGCGAGATCAGCGGAGCTAATAAAACACATAGATCCCTCGACAAAAGCTCGGGATCAGTTCGACTTTGTAATTCCAGTTCACTTCGTTTCTGAAATCACAGTCTCACTGATTTAATCCCAGCAAGTCAAGTATTGTTTCATGTGCTTTCAACCTTTTCATAAAATCAGAATACTCCTTTTTTTCATTAGCTGTCCAGCAAACTTCTGCCATCGCACACAACCGCGGGAATATCATATATTCGGCATGTTCGGGTGTTGGAATGTATTCAGTCCACACATTGGCCTGCGTGCCTAGTATATACTTCTGTTCAGATTGATTCAATACTTCAGGAACAGGTTCATAACCATAAACATCTTCCACTGTAGTCATTCCGCCTATGGCCAGTGGTTCCCCTTCGGGGCCTGCCTGGTAGTGGTCGAAATAACAAATGTCATTGGGTGTCATAATAACATCATGTTGCTGCCGGGCAGCAGCTATGCCGCCTTCTTCGCCACGCCACGACATAACGGTTGCATTCGGAGCCAGCCCGCCCTCGAGTATCTCGTCCCAGCCAATGATGCGTTTGCCTTTCGAATTAAGGAATCTTTCGATGCGCTGGATAAAGTAACTTTGGAGTTCGTGTTCATTTTCCAGTCTTTCATTTTTTATCCGAGACTGACAATGCGGGCATTTTTCCCAATTGGCTTTTGGGCACTCGTCGCCACCAATGTGGATGTATTCTCCGGGGAAAAGATCAGCCACTTCGCTAAGTACATTCTCCAGAAAATCGAACGTACTCTCCTTACCGGCACAATACACATTTTCAGAAACACCCCATTTGTTCCAAACCTCAACTTTTTGATCGAAACATCCCAGCCACGGATAGGAAGCCAGCGCAGCCTGAGCATGTCCGGGCATCTCAATTTCCGGAATTACGGTGATGTGCCTTTCAGCGGCATATTCCACGATTTCTTTTATCTGCTCCTGCGTGTAATACCCGCCATAACGGATTGTGTCGAATTTCTCGGGACGGTCACTTGCGTGGCCAATAAGCGTGCTGTTTCGCCAGGCACCAATCCGGGTCAACTCGGGATATTTTTTTATTTCAATACGCCATCCCTGGTCTTCGGTAAGATGCCAGTGAAAACGGTTGAGTTTATGGGCCGCCATGGCATCGAGCATTTTTTTTATAAAATCTACATCGAAGAAGTGTCGGCAAACATCGAGGTGCATGCCCCTGTATGGGAAACGAGGTTCATCGGAAATTTTCACTGCTGGAATTTTCACAGTTTCGCCTTTCTGAAAAGGTATTAACTGCCTTAACGACTGGATACCGTAAAATATACCGGCAGTTGTTTGTGCTTTGATCCATATTTCATGGCCTTCAACCTGCAGGATGTAACCTTCGGGCGTATCAACCAAATCAGAAAGCTCCAGCCTGATAACATTTTGCTGGTTTCGGTCAGGGATCATTTCCAGCTTTAAGCCTGTTTTAAAGGCAATGTATTTCACCAGCAAACCGGCTTCGTTCTCCAATCCGGTATCGTAATTTATCCGGGTTTTTTCATTAAGCCTATAAAATCCAGGCGTAGCTTCCATTTGCAAGGGTTGTGGAATGATGGCCGGTTGGGGTTGTGGCTTTTCACTTGCACAGGCAAAAGCCATAACTATCAGAAGAAATGCAGGATGAAGTTTCATGGTATCATTTTCTAATTATGTCGTTTAATTTTCTATAAGTTAGTAACTTTTTAAAAACCTTTTTTTAGAAATGTGTTTTATCAGTTTTTTGTCTCCGTATAAAAGATTTCAATTCAAATATAAAGCCAATGCAACAAATAACACATCATCATAATCAACATCAATTGTTAAATCTTCAGCTTTTTTTATGATTTCTTTTTTTACAAACATATCCAAATCAAACCAAAACTCCAATGAATTTTAGGCCTTTGCAACAAATTGTCACACAACCCAGAAACAATGTACCCGATTTCAAAAAGTAAGATTAAAGCCTTCACTCAAACCTAACAGCCATAAATGATTGAAAGAAGAAAATACGGTATTCTTCCATCCTGATTCATCCAATCAATTATAAAATACCCTAACTTTACCTAACATTCAAAAAAGCACTACATGAAACCTTCGATTTCCATTTTGTTTGTTGGGTTAATGCTGACAATTTTTAACGGCTGCAAAACAGAAAAAACTTGTCCGGCTTTTGACCCTGGTGATCTTTCTGAATTCACCTACCCTGTTGCCGACACCATTGTTTTTGAAAATGAACTATCGGAAAAATTTTTGATTTTTATTTCTGAAGTAAAATTTTCAGAACCCTATACCTTTGAATGCCAGGACATGTACAATATCTGTGCATGCCTTAACTCTGTTGAAGCAATTGCAACCGATTCCAAGAATAACGTTCCCTACACTTTTCTGAAAATGGAGCAATCGGATGTTTCCGACATGCAATACTTTTATTACAATGTCAGGGGGTTTAATTTTGAGTTCGATTTCATCAACGAGCTGCCTTATATCCATGAAATGGAACACCTCATCTATCATTCTTCGTTAACCGTTGGAACGATTACTTACAACGAGGTAATCGAAATCAGGAACCTCGAACTGTCAACTGCCAATATCGGCCGTGTTTACTTCAACAAGGAAAATGGCATATTGCGTTTTATAATCCAATCGACCGGGGAACAATGGGATTTGATCCCCTGAAAAGGGCGATTTTTGTTTGCAAGGAATTGGAAAATTCCATACGCCTTTAAAAAAGAGAAGAGAGATTTGCTTCAAGTAATCAGACGTTCTTTAAACGATTGAAACAACATATTGGCTGAACCCCCAGCCCCAAAGGGGCGTAAGCTAACAGCACAGGGTAATCAGCCGGATGGCTGAGCAGCCCTGTGTTATCGAAAGTCAAATCCCGCAAGGCCGATCTGTCAGCGCAGTTAAAAACCAACCCGCTGTATCGGCCACTAAAACAAATCTTAAATAAAGGAACCCGACCTTTAATTATCATTATAATCTGAAAAATTAAAACCTTTATAGCCACTAAGGCACTAAAACACAAAGTTGCACAAAGACACTCCACTACTGCTTATGAATTTTTGTGAACGTATATTAAACAGTTAGCTTAAATGAGGTTAACCAATTTAGGATATGGGGACACCAACAGCCACGAAGGTTGAAGAAAAAAAAAGGTTGGGGCTGTGTGTATGTCTTTGTGAAATATGGTTATATCAATCCGTAATTTTCTTCCATCCCGTTTTAGACATATTGCGGAATATCAGCCATGCAGCAACCAATGCCAAAGCAAAATAAATCAACCCCCTCATGGTTTCACCAAGAATAATTTTCCCCGTACCAAACAAGGCCAGTATTACAAGAAAACAACCTAATATCCAGTTTGCAAACAACCTTGCATAACCCGAGTCGCCTTTTACACCGGGCAATTCGCTGGCAATATTTTTCCAACCAGCCCCGCCGGGATGTACTTTCCGGTAAAAAGCAAGCAGGGTGTCTTTTTGTGTAGGCCTTGTTAAAAAAGTAACAACAATCCAAACCATGGTCGACCAGGCAACGATAATAATAAGGCTGGTTTCGAAATCGAGGTGATATTTAAAATACAGTAACGGATAAACGAAATATGGGGCTATCATCGCGGCCAGCTCACTCCATGCATTAATGCGCCACCAAAACCAACGCAGGATGAGCACCAAACCAATGCCACCGCTACAGGCAAGAATAAATTTCCAGGCATCGCTGATCTTCTCGAACTGAGTGGTAATTATCAAGGAAAAGATAATCAATAAAAAAGTTGTTATCCTCGAAACCAACACGTAGTACTTTTCTGAAGAATTCCTTTTAATGAAAGGCCTGAACAGGTCATTTACAATGTACGAGGTACCCCATACTGTTTGCGATGCAATGGTCGACATGTAAGCAGCCAGAAATGCGGCCAGTAAAAGTCCCAGCAACCCGGCCGGCATCAGGTCACGTATCATCATCACATAAGTGGCACCTTTATCGGCCTCCATCGGGTAAAGTACCAACGCACACAAAGCAACCACAATCCACGGCCATGGCCGCACTGCATAATGCGCCACCTGAAACCATAGGGTAGCCAGCAGAGAGTTCTTTTCATCTTTAGCCGACATCATTCGCTGGGCCACGTATCCGCCACCACCTGGTTCAGCCCCCGGGTACCAGCTCGCCCACCACTGCACTCCAAGGTATGCAACAAAAGCCATCACACCCATTTTCAGCAAACCTGTTACGGATACTGAAGTTGAATTGCCTTCGACTGAAGGAATAAAATCGAATACCCAGGGGGTGTTTGATAAATTGCTTTTTAACTCACCTATGCCATCAACATGACGAATGGCAAAAACAGCCAGCACAATGCTGCCTCCCATAGCCATAATAAACTGGAAGGTATCGGTAAGTGATACGCCCCAAAGCCCCGAAAGCGATGAATAGATGGCTACAAACAACATCATAAAACCTACGATTACAAGGTGGGCGCTAAATGTCAATCCCAAAAGATTGAATTCTGAATGACCCATCAATTGCAAATCGGGGAACATTACTTTCAGGATTTTAACCATGGCCAGGTTTACCCATGCCATAACAACGGCGTTCATAAAAATACCGATATACACGGCACGAAAACCCCTGAGAAAACGGGCTTCGGGGCCCGAATAACGAATCTTCACAAATTCGGCGTCGGTCATGATATCGGCCCTGCGCCACAACCGTGCAAAAAAGAATACCGTGAGCATACCACCCAACAACATGTTCCACCAAAGCCAGTTTCCGGCAATGCCGTTTTGTGCAACCAATTCAGTTACGGCCAATGGAGTGTCGGCAGCAAAGGTTGTGGCCACCATGCTGGTACCGGCAATGTACCAGGGCAGTTTTCGGCCACTTAAAAAGAAATCGTCAGTGCTGCGGCCGGCCCGTTTCGACATGTAAATGCCAATGCCAAGGCTGATGATGAGATAAACAAAAATGATAATCCAATCGACTGTGGTTAAATGCATAGCAAATGATTAAGGCAAGTTTCACAAAAAAATTCAGGTTTTTCATTTGTATTTTTGCCAATGTAGTAATTTTTTAAAACATAACACAGAGGACTACCGGGCAGGCACAGAGAACCACGGAGAAATTCCCTGTAAAACCGAAAACACACAAAAAATTCAGACTCTGTTTTACTGCATTTCTACCTGTAACACCCCTCAAAAAATCTCCGTGGCCCTCCACATTCTTTGCGGTTCTCCTTTTAACAAACCTCTCCGTGTCCCTCTGTGCCTTCTGAGTGGTCCTCCGTGTAACTAATAAAAATCTCAAAATTTTCAGAAAAAAATATATGGAGTAACAAAGCCAAACATTTTTGTAAATTTGTGCTATGACCGGAAAAAAGAAACCCATATTCAACAAGCGCATCTTCTGGGATGTCGATTTTGAAAAGATCGATTACGATGCCAAAGCCAATTTTGTGATCGAACGCGTTTTCGAGCGGGGCGATGTGGAGGATATCCGCCACTGCCGCCGGTATTATGGAGACGAAAAGGTTTCAGAAGTATTACTAAACACCCGGTTTTTACCGGAACACAGGATGCATCTCGCCAGCGCTGTTATTGATAAACCAATTGAAGAATTCCGATGTTACACACTGAGGCAATTGAACCCGGGACTTTTTCCCTATTAAAGGAATTAATGGATATTCCTGAATTAAAGCCCTTTTCCCTGGTTGGCGGAACTGCGTTGGCACTTCGTTACGGGCACAGGAATTCAATCGACCTTGATCTTTTTTCACATATAAAATTTGAACCTGAATTTATCGAAAAAGAATTAAGACAGGTTTTTGGAAAAGATTATCATACTGAAAGTGGACATCAAAAAATCGGAATATTTTGCTTTATCAAAAAAATTAAAGTCGATATCATTCATTATCCCTTTCAATTGGTATCACCAGTTAAAAACGAGAACGGAATAAGAATTTACAGCGATGCCGATATTGCAGCCATGAAAGTCCAGGCGATACTGGGCAGGGGAAAGAAAAAAGATTTTTGGGATCTGCATGAATTGCTACAACACTATTCACTTCAACAATTAATTGACTGGCATAAGCTGAAATATCCAAACCAAATGCTGGCAATAAGCATACCAAATGCCATCACGTATTTTGTCGATACCGATGACAGCGAAACTCCGGTAAGCTACAAGGGGCAAACATGGGAAAAGGTAAAAAAAGAGATCAGCCGGAAAGTGAGCGATTACCTCAGGTAAATTCTAAATCCACCACCTTCGCTGCGCTATGGTGGTCAAAGCAAATTCCAAATTCCTAAATACAAATTCCACCCCAGTTACTCATCAATAAAAGTTGCACTGAGGGCATCGGAGCAGGAACGGAGAACCACGGAGCAGATATTCCATGTTATGTGTTACAATCAAATAAATAAACGCTGCTATTCTCTGTGTCTTCTCTGTGACCCTCCGTGGCTTCTCTGTGGCCCTCCGTGTAACTAAAAACCTTTTATTCTACCTCCCCAAATCGGCCAGTACCATTTTTATTTCGCCGTATGATACATTATGGCCCAGGGCATCGCGAATTTCAGAAGACGTAATTATCGGAGATTCTTTTACTTTTTGGGCAATAGCATTGTATTTTTCCTTGTCAATCAGATCAAAAACATTGACCTGCCCCCTGGCAATAAAATGTGCAAGATGGCTTTCAATTGTTGATGTTTTAAGGTCTCTTTTTTGTGCAATTTCATTGGTTTTCAGACCCTGTTCATATAATTTGAGGCTTATTTCTTTTGTTTCAAGCCCGGCAAGTGCAACCTCCATTTTGGCATTAACAGGAAGTTCAAGGTTCTTTTGTTGCCTGTATTGGATGATCATGGCCAGAATTTCTTTTCCGAAAAGCTGCATTTTTTTCCCACCCATGCCTTTCACCGCCTTAAGTTCGGCAGCAGTTGGCGGAAGCTGGTTTGAAATGGCAACCATAACCTTATGCGACAGTATGCCAAATAAATTCATGTCAAGTTCGTCGGCCTTATTGTCGCGCCACCCGGCCAATATCCTAAAAAATTCAGGATTATTCGATCCATAAACTATTGCCTTTTCTTTTCTTTTCCATACAGGTTTTTCGATTGAAGCCTTTGCCCTGGTTTCAAGAAAATGTTTTATATTAAAACCTTCTTCCAGTATGAGTTTCATACATGCCTTTTTTACAGAAAGCCCAAGTTCGAGCCTGTTCAGAGCTTCTGAAACTGTTTTTTTTAGCGCCCTGTTGTCTGTTTCCCAAACGGCATTGTCAAGTGGGATTTCAATCAAATTTTCAAGCTTTTCAAGAAACCATGCCGATGCTTTTTTTAACCTTTCCTGCAATAGCTGATTTTTTTCAATAAAGCCATTTTGTTGGAGCAACTTTTCAACCTGACCTTCAAAATTTGAAGCAATCTGCTTTAATTCCCTTTCTATTGAAATTATTATTTCACGTAGTTTTTCGGGCAAATTTCCATCAAGCACCTGGTTATGTTCATCCCAGATTTTTAAAATGTAATGACCATTTCGGATGATAACAGAAAAATCGAAAAGCTCTTTAATAAGTTGTAATTCATAAACAGCCCTTGATTGGTTCAATTCATCGTTGCCGGGTTGGTTTTTTTCAATGTTTTCAGTAAAACCAACCACTGTTTTATCGCTGATAACGCTATATTCCGATAAAGGTGTCCTCAGCACCATTCCATCGATCGACCTGCAACGGCTAAGCGCCACGTAAACTTGTCCGTGGGCAAACGACTGCCGGGCGTCAATAATGGCTTTGTCGAATGTTAAGCCCTGGCTTTTATGAATGGTAATGGCCCAGGCAAGTTTTAGCGGCAACTGGATAAATTTACCAATTACCTCTTCTTCAATTTCCTGGTTTTGTTCATTCAGCTTATACCGGGCATTTTCCCACTCAGTTGGCACAACAAAAATTGGTTCTGCATCGTCTTTGCAGGATACCACAACCCCTTCGTCGGTCATTTTTGTTACCTGCCCAATTTTTCCATTATAAAAAAGTTTTTCGTACGAGGGATCGTTTTTGACAAACATAACCTGCGCACCCTCTTTCAAAGCCAGGTGTTCATCGGTTGGGTATGCATACTCCGGAAAATCGCCTTCAACCACTGCATCGTAGCATTTCAAGGTTGTTTTTAAAGCATTAAGTTTTGAACTGTTAATTTGTTTCGATTGGTAGTTGTGGGTTGTAAGGGTGATGTACCCTTCATCGTCAGATGGGTCAAAGCCGGGAATATATCTTTTGTTCAGTTCATTTATCAATGCTTCATCAAAGCTGTTATTGCGTACTTTGTTCAGTAAGTTGATAAATTGCTGGTCGGTTTGTCTGAAAATTTTTTTCAGTTCAATGCCCACGAAGGTTGATTGCTTTAAGGCCCTGCTGCTAAAAAAGAAACAGGTATCATAATAGTTTTTCAGAATTTCCCATTCATCTTCCTTCACGATTGGGGCAAGTTGCTGCAAATCACCAATCATGAGGAGTTGCACGCCGCCAAAAGGTTTATCGCGTTCCCTGAACCTTCGGAGGACTGAGTCGATCCCGTCGAGTACATCGGCACGAACCATGCTAACTTCATCAATCACAAGGAGGTCGAAACTGCGGATAATATTAATTTTTTCTTTATTAAATCGTTTAAGGGCTGCAGGCGGGTTACTTTCTTCCCGGGAATATCCTTTACCGGCAACCTGCACATAGGGAAGCTGGGGACCAAATGAAAGCTGAAAAAATGAATGGATTGTTACACCTCCTGCATTAATTGCAGCTACCCCGGTTGGAGCAACCACTACCATCCGTTTGGGAGAATTCTGCTTGAGGTTTTTCATAAACGTGGTTTTACCTGTACCGGCCTTACCTGTTAAAAACACATTCTG
Source organism: Prolixibacteraceae bacterium (assembly GCA_016931385.1). GTDB lineage: Bacteria > Bacteroidota > Bacteroidia > Bacteroidales > Prolixibacteraceae > DAIMEA01. The sequence goes on along the minus strand of JAFGEV010000109.1, from coordinate 13,084 downwards.
ATTGGTGTACTGAAGGAAATTATATGCCAACTGAAGCTGAGGGTTTGTTTGGGTTTGCATACTTAAAGGTATTATTGATTTGAAAGTTAAATATCGTAAAGAATTGCCAAAGAAAAAAACGACATGAAAAATAAAGGGTCAAAAGGAGTTAAAAGGCAAAGTAAAACTAAATACCGAACCTTTATTTATCTGAGAATCGACCCATATCCTACCACCCATTTGCGTAACGAGTTTCTTACAAATTGCCAGGCCTATTCCTGTACCACGATACAGTTTCGATTTATCTTTCAGGCTTTTATAAAAATGGTCGAATATCTTTTCCTGGTCGGTGGCATCAATTCCACAACCTGTGTCTTCAACAAAAAAACGCACATCGGCCAATTCGGTTTCGAATCCGAATCTGATTATGCCCGAGTCGGTGTATTTGAATGCATTTGAAAGCAGGTTAACCATTACCTGGCGAAATCGTATTGCATCGTTATACAAAAAGAAATCATCTTTTAAGTCCTTATTTATATACTCCAAATGAAGCCCTTTAGCATTATCCATGTCAAAATAATTGTAAAGTTCCCGCAGTATGGAACTCACATTGAAACGGCTTTGTGAAAGCACCATTTGGTTTGCTTCTATAATCGAGATGTCAATAATATCATTAATCAAAACAAAAAGTAATTTGCTGTTACTTTTGATAAGGTCGGCATATTTTTGTTTTTTCTCAAAAGTAAGTTCGTCACCTGCTAGCAGGTTCGAAAAACCGACAATGGCATTCATCGGGGTTCTGATCTCGTGGCTCATGTTGGCCAGGAAAGCCGATTTCAACCGGTCCGACTCTTCGGCTTTTGTACGTGCTGCAGCCAATTCGGCGGTCCGATCCTGAACCAGGCCTTCGAGGTGGTTGCGGTGTTTCGACAGTTCCTGGTTTTGTTCAAGAATGATCATTTGTTTTTGCTCGAGCAATGAGTTTAGTTTGGAGAGCTCGTTTGTGCGTTTTTCAACAATTGCCTCTAGCAACCTGTTTTCCCTGTTAAGAATAATGAACCTTGTCAGCACATATACAACTATTGTAAAGACTATTAAAAAGCCAAGCAATATCTTAAAAGCTGTAGTCCTCCACCATGGTGGGTATATTTCAAGTGATACTGATTTTGGTTCAGGGTTCCAAACCCCGTCGTTATTCGATCCTTTTACCAGAAAGGTGTACTTGCCTTCCGATAAATTGGTGTAGGTAGCGGTGGTGTTATTCCCCGCATCAATCCACTCGGTATCGTATCCATCGAGTTTATACTGAAATTGGTTTTTTTCTGAATTGAGGTAATTTAGCGCTGCATAACTTATTGTAAAATCGGTATTTGGGTAATGCAGGTCAAGTTGGTCAACAATGTTAATATTCACATCGATTGCCCTGAACTTTGAATTTTTGTTGGGCGATGTTTCAAGCAAAAGGAAATCGGTAAAAACGATGGTGGGTATTTGTGTGTTCAGTTCTATACTATCGGGGTGAAACCAGGTATAGCCCCTCGATGATCCAAAATACATTATCCCTTTTGAATTTTTATAGGCTGCCTTTTTTTTGAAATCGTTTGCCGGTAAGCCATCATCCATCGAAAAATTCTGGAAAAGAGGGTTATCGGGTAACAAAGTTCCATCGATAAATTTCGACAGGCCTTTATTGGTACTGAGCCATAAATTGCCATGGTTATCTTCAAGGATGCCCTGTATGGTATTATCGGGCAACCCTTCATTCATTGTATATCTTTTATATGTATTATTATCCGGATTGAAATATTCAAGGCCTGCATTGGTGGCTATCCACAAATTATTATTGCTGTCCTCAGTCATATAAAGAATTGAGCCACTTTCATCGGTACCCGGGGGGTAACGGAAAATGTGCTCAAAATTATCGTTCTGATAATTGTAGCGTTCCAAAACGTTATACATCGATATGTAAAGTTCGCCCGCTGATGTTTCAAAAACATCACTCATGCTCCTTCCGATCAGACTTGTAGAATCGTTTTCATCGTGAATATATTGTTTAAACAATCCTGTTGTATAATCGTATTTGTTGAGCCCACCCCTGTTTGTACCGATCCAAAGGTTCTTCCGCGAATCTTCAAAAATGCAGAAAATGTTTGCACTACCAATAGAGCCTTCATCATCACCGGGTAAAAACCTCTCAAAATCATCGGTTTTATAATTGTACCTGTTCAGGCCGCCTGCCCAAGTGCCAATCCAAAGGTTTCCCCTGCTGTCTTTTAAAATTGACAATACTGTGTTTGATCCCAGGCTGCGGGGGTTATTTCGCTGATATCTGTAATTCTTGAACTGTCCGGTTTTTTTATTTAACCTGTCGAGCCCGCCTTCGGTTCCAATCCATAAATAATCATCTTCTTCAAAAAAGGCATTCACAAGATTGTTTTTTATTGTCGATTCATCGTCATAACTTTCCTTAACCACATGAAATTTCTTAGTGCGGTAACTATACAGGTTAATTCCACCACCGAATGTGCCAACCCACATGTCGTTAAAACGGTCAAGGAAAAGGGTAAAGATTGAATTGTCATTCAGTGAATTCATATCCATAGGATCTTTCATCAACCGGGTGACCTTTAACTTACCTTTACTGAACTCCCCATAGTCGATTAGTTTTATGCCTTCACCAGTTGAAAAACCAACCCAGATATAACTCCTCTGGTCATCAATCACAGTACGGATGCCTCCATCAAGAATAAGTTCAAAATAAACACTATCGCCCTTTTTCTTTAACAGGTTTAATCCATTTAACGAAGTTCCAACCCATATCCGCTTATCCCGGTCTTCGGTAATGCTTATAATGTCGTTTCCCGTTAGGCCCGATGGGTTATCTGAAGCAAAATACCGGGTAAACTCACCAGAAGAATAGTTATATCTGTTTAAACCCATTTTGGTTCCAACCCAAAGTGTATTGCCGGAATCAAATAACAGTGAATTAATGTAGTTGTCGGAGATACTGTTGGTTCCGTTTGCAAAGAACGACTTCAGCAAAACTCCGTCTTTCACCATATAAAGTCCGTTATTGGTCCCAAACCAAATGTTTTCCTTATTGTCGGCAATTGCTGTTAAAACCGGATGTGGGGGAATTAAAGAATCCATTTTCAGGGTTTCGTTGTTCAGGTTTAATATATATAATCCCTTGTCGGAACAAACCCATATCGACTCATTATCCCTGCGAATAAGCTCATTCACAGTAACGTTGCCCAAACCAGTATTATTATTTGTTGTTGGCCTTATTACTTTTATTGTGCGCCCGTCGTAACGGTTAAGCCCATCGGCTGTGCCAATCCATAAAAAGCCAAAATCGTCCTGGTAAAAACACCTCACCCAATTGTTCGAGAGTCCATCGGGAACAGATATTCCTTTAAAATAAAATTCTTCCCCTGTTGAAAAACATTTTAGGAATGAAAAAATAAGAACCAGTATAATCGCCCTTTTCACCATCAGCACAAAATTACACACTCGTTTACAAGATGCATATTAATCGTTTAAAAAACAAAAATTGTTGTTCGCCCAAAAAAACTGCAATTTTTTAAATTAATCACTTCCACCCAGTCTTTCTAAAACCAGTTTCGTTGTGAAATTTATTAATTCAGAATCAGAAAAACAATGAATGAGCCAAATGCTTTTACATTTTTTGATATCTTCACTACGTTTTATAAATTTCAAAATGAAAAATAAAGCTTCTGAAAAAAGTCATTATCGCTGGATTATGCTGGCTTCTTATTTCCTAATCACAGTAATGGTCGAAATTCATTGGTTATCGTTTGCTTCAATTTCGGAAGTAGCTCAACAAAACTTTCATGCAACTCCTTTACAAATCGATTTTTTATCGATGCTTTACATGATTGTTTTCATCGTATTAAGCATCCCCGCATCATACATAATCGACACTTATGGATTGAAAAGAGGCCTGTTAATTGGTGCATGGTTTACAGGAATTTTCGGTTTGGTAAAAGCAACCGGAGGTAACAACTTTACATTATTAATAGTAGGGCAAACAGGACTTGCCATAGGGCAACCTTTTATTCTGAATTCACTTACTAAACTTGGAGCGCTTTGGTTTCCTCCAAACGAAAGAGCAACCGTTGCCGGCATTGGTACCCTGGCTCAATATGTTGGTATTGTAATTGCCCTTGCATTAACGCCATTCCTTATAAATGAAAATCCGGACCAGGGCTTTCATTTATCCCGAATGTTATGGATATATGGATTACTAACTGCTGTAAGCGCATTTCTTGTTGTCATTTTGGTAAAAGATGAACCCGAACCCTCTAAAGGAAATAAAGCATTACGAATTTCACCCAAACGTTCGCTAAAATTTATTCTTAACATCAGGGATATGCAATTTTTGTTAATCCTGTTTTTTATAGGATTGGGTATTTTCAACGCCGTAAGCACATGTATCGACCAGATATGTGATTCATTAAACATGGAACAAACAGGTATTGTTGGAGGCGCAATGCTTATTGGAGGAATTGCCGGTGCAATTATTTTGCCAATCCTTTCAGATAAAATGGAAAAACGGAAACCTTTTATTGTTTTATGTATATTTTTAATGCTACCGGGTTTGGCCGGGTTAACTTATTTTGACACCTTCTGGCCAATGTTATTTTCATCTTTTTTCTTTGGATTTTTTATTATGAGCGCCGGGCCTATCGCTTTCCAATACGGAGCCGAAATGTCATACCCGGCAACTGAATCGATGGTTCAGGGATTATTGCTGTTAATAGGTCAGATTTCAGGGATTTTGTTTGTTTATGGATTAAACATAATTGGCGTTTCAACTATCATGCTCATATTCATGATTCTGAATGGGGTTATTATATTGTTGAGTTTTGGGTTAAGGGAATCATTCAAAAAGGATCATTCTGCCGAAAGTTCACCCTCGTAGGTTTTAACCAAATTTTTTAAAACCTTTTGTTTCATATCTTCAAAATCCTGTTTTTCGCCCAGCTCATTCTGCAAGGAAGTCACTCCCCTGTCGGTAAATCCACAAGGATTAATATGCTGAAAGTATTTCAGATCGGTATTCACATTCAAGGCAAAACCATGCATGGTAACAAAGCGGGAACTTTTAACACCTATGGCACATATTTTACGTGCTTTCGGAGTACCGGCGTCAAGCCATACACCAGTGGCCTTTTCATCACGTGTGCCTTTCAGCCCATATTCTCCTATTGAAAGAATAATTGCTTCTTCCATTATATGTATATATTGGCGAAGGCCAATTCCAAAATTCTCGAGGTCGAATATGGGATAACCTACGAGTTGCCCGGGACCGTGATACGTAATATCCCCACCCCGGTCGGTGTGAAAAAAAGTTGCCTCGGCAGCCTGTAACTGAATATAGTTTAACAGCAGGTTCTGTTCATCGCCGCTTTTCCCCAGGGTATACACATGAGGATGCTCGACAAACAAGAGATAATTATCACTTTTTTGGCCAGGATCCGATTTCTTTTTAAGTTTTTGTTCGATTACCCGCTGCAAAAGCTCTTCCTGGTAATCCCAAGTTTTTTTGTATTCTGAAACCCCAAGGTCTTCGAAGTTTATCTTTCGGTTCATTGCTATTTTGTTACGTGTATTTATCAAATTAAAAGCTAACAGATAATGGCTGATAACTGACGGCTAACGGCTGATAGATGACGGCTGACGGCTGATAGCCAGAAACCAATAGCCAATAGCCATAGGGTGACAAAGCCTGTCGAAGTCACACGTGCCTTTCGGCATGATAACTCGACCTTACCAACGGGGCGCTTTCAACAAACGCAAAGCCTTTTTCAAGGCCAATTATCCGGTACTCCTCAAAAACATCGGGATGCACATATTCCTCAACAGGCAAATGCGATTTTGTAGGCTGCAGGTACTGCCCAATGGTAAATACCTCGCAACCAACAGACAATAAATCATCCATCGTTTCGAGTATTTCCTCACGTGTTTCGCTAAGCCCCAACATTATTCCGCTTTTTGGACGAATACCAAAACCGGCAATGCTTCCAATAACGCTTAGGCTGGTTTCGTATCTGGCCCTGCTGCGCACCAAAGGGGTCAGTCGGCGCACTGTTTCAAGATTATGCGAAATAATGTCAGGCCCGGCATCAACAACCTTTTTAATCAATTCAGGATTTCCATCAAAATCAGGTATCAGCACCTCGATTGTAGTATCGGGGTTAACCCTTTTTATTTCAGAAATGGTAGCTGCCCAATGTCCGGCTCCCTTGTCAGGCAAGTCGTCACGGTCAACCGATGTAATCACTGCATGTTTTAACCCCATCAACCTGATCGATTCGGCAACATTTGTGGGTTCATTCTTTTCAGGAGGCAATGGTCGTCCGGTTGTAACAGCACAAAACTTGCAACTGCGGGTACATATATCGCCCAGGATCATCAGCGTAGCTGTCCCGGCCTGCCAGCATTCGCCCATGTTCGGGCACTTTCCGCTTGTGCAGATTGTGTGCAGGTTGTAATGTTGAACAATTCGCTTTACCTGAGTGTAATTTGTGCCTAGAGGAAGCTTGATTTTTAACCAACCGGGTTTATGTTGTATTTCTTCACTCATTTTCTTTCCAACAAATTTCGGTGCAAGATAAAAAACTGAAACTTAAAAATCTTGCAAAAATTCATCTTTTCAGAAATAATGACAAATACCATTTACGCTTAACATGCTTTTTATATTTTTGCTTTTTTGCATAACATTACACGACAATAAAAAAAGAAACCAGATGAGACATGTATTTTTAGCTATTGCTTCTTTTATCTTTTTTGCAGGATATCAGTCGCAGGCCTGCACCAACTTTTTAGTTACCCGTGGAGCTTCAGCCGACGGATCGACAATGATCACCTATGCAGCCGATTCGCATACACTTTATGGCGAACTTTATTACACCCCGGCAGCCGATTACGAAGAAGGCGCCATGCTTGATGTGTATGAATGGGATACCGGAAAATTCCTTGGGAAAATTGAACAGGTTAAACATACATTCAGTGTGGTTGGCAATATGAACGAACACCAGGTAGCCATTGGTGAAACAACGTATGGGGGCCGTAAGGAACTTGGAAGTCAATCTGGCGCAATTATGGATTACGGCAGCCTGATGTACATTGCCCTTCAACGGGCCAAAACAGCACGCGAAGCCATTGAAGTCATGACAAACCTGGTTGAAGAATATGGATATTACAGTTCGGGCGAATCGTTTTCGGTTTCCGATCCCAATGAAGTCTGGATTCTCGAAATGATCGGCAAGGGAAACTTTGAAAAAGGCGCTGTGTGGGTTGCCCTCCGTGTACCCGATGGCTACATTTGCGGACATGCCAACCAGGCACGGATCACAACTTTCCCGCTTAACGACCCGCAAAACTGCATGTATTCAAAAGATGTAATCTCATTTGCCCACGAAAGGGGCTGGTTTGTAGGTCTGAATAAAGACTTTAGTTTTTCCGATGTATATGCACCTGTTGACTTTGGCGCTGCCCGGTTTTGTGAAGCCCGTGTTTGGGCCGCATTCAACAGGGTAACAACAGGTATGGAAACCTATACCGATTATGCACTGGGAAAAGTAAACTACGATGAGAAGGGTTTTGCCACCAACAGGCCGCCACTATGGGTAAAGCCCGACAAACCCGTCACGGCACAAGATGTAATGGGCCTTATGCGCGACCATTTTGAAGGTACACCTCTCGACATGACCGGTCCGGGTTCAGGGCCCTTTCATTTACCATACCGATGGAGGCCCCTGACATGGAGTGTCGATTCGGTTGAATACTGCAACGAAAGGGCAACATCGACCCAGCAAACTGGGTTCTCGTTTGTATCTCAAAGCCGCGCGTGGCTCCCCGACCATATTGGAGGTATTTTGTGGTTTGGTGTTGATGATACATACAGTACCTGCTACGTTCCAATGTATTGCGGCATGACACATGCCCCAAAAACATTTGCTGTTGGTAACGGCGATATGCTCACTTATTCCGAATCATCGGCATTCTGGGCATTTAACCTTGTTTCGAACCTGGCTTACCTTCGATACGATCTTATGATACATGACATTATTGATGTACAGGAAGAACTTGAAAATAAATTCATGATGAGCCAACCGGTTATCGACCAGGCGGCTGTAACATTGCTGAATACCAAAGGCAGTGAAGCTGCAAGGCAATTCCTTACTGAATACTCATGTAACGAAGCAAACAATACAACCATGCGATGGAAAGAACTCGGCCACTACTTACTTATTAAATACAAAGATGGCAACATCATGAAAGAAAGCAACGGGCAATTTGAACGCACCGAAACAGGCCTGCCCGAATTCCCTGACCAGCCCGGTTATCCTGAAAAATGGAAACGACATGTGGCAACCGAAACCGGCGATCAGTTAAAGGTGATTGGCAGCGCAGGGCATTAACCTGAAAATTTGCTCAGTTGTTTCTTTAATAAGCCGGGAGGCATTGTCAAGGCAAAACTGTAAGTCCGATGGCCCCTGGACTATCGAAAAAATTGACTGAAAGCCTTCATTGTACAATTCCCGGTAACCTTCGCCAAGTGTTCCTGCAATGCCTATCACCGGTATATTGTATTTCCGGGCAATCAGGGCCACGCCCAAAGGTGTTTTTCCATTCATCGTTTGACGGTCGATTTTTCCTTTAATAATTTATCTATTTTATTTAGTGATCTTGCAAGGTCTTGACTCTTTGATTCCACAATGTTGCCCTTTTTATTTATGATTAAATAATGCGGAATTCCCTCCACACCTAAAGCCCTTCTAATATCTTTACTTTGTTCATTGCTACAGAAATAATGTTTGCCTTCAATTTTAAATTTTGATAAGGTTGCTTTCCAATTCTCTTCTTTGGAATTCACGCAGAGAAAGATAAATTCAATGTCTTTGTTTTTATAACGTGGCATTATTTCTTTTGATGCTTTCATACCTTCAAGGCAAGGTCCACACCATGTTGCCCAGAGATCGACAAATAATACTTTTCCCCTATTTTCTTTAATGATTGAATCGAGAAGATTTTTACCATCAACTCCCATTTTGGAAATTATTGCATTTGATGCAAACTCTGGATTTTCTATATTTCTTTTAACATTAGCATAGTAATCAAAAAGCGGTTCTTTAATAAAGGAAGCTATAATGGATGAATCCAATTGTGACTTTGTCGAATCAAATAAAGCAGTATAGTTACTGCATAACATTTGATAGAATAGATTGCCAATTAACATTTGTTGAAAAACACTTTTATTCTGAATGTTGAACATTGCAATACTTACATCGCGAAAAGTAACAGAATCCTGTTTATTTTGATTTTTGAGTAATTGCTGAATGAAATAATTTTCATAACTGTTCAGAAACTCATAAATATCTGAATTGATAATACTTTCACCAAAATCAGCAAAACTGGTTTCGATACTTGAAGTAAACTCAAAATAGGAACTTGTATCTACAAACGCTTTATATCCTTCAATATTTCTTGCAAAATAATTTAATGGGTATTTTACTATTGAGTTGAAATATTTTATTTTAATGAAATCTGCAGTCCATTGCTCGATTTCTTTTGTTGGCTTATAACTTTGAACAAATTCATTTCTCCCAATTATTGCGGCATTACGCACACTGTCGCAATAAGTTTTGTAAGCTCCTGGTACAATTTTGTCTGGGGAATAAAAACTAAAAGATCCGGCATTACTCCATAGATAGTTGCGAAGATATTGATTGGATTCAGCACGATCTCCTGAGAATTGAACTTTATTCAGGTCACTAAAATCAAGAAGGACAAAAAGGCTGTCGCCAGGATGCAATATAAGCCTGCCAAGTAAAGGGCGCATTTTAATGTCTTGAATAGCATATAAATCAAATACGATTTTAAATGTGCCGTCTTTTTGTATCGAATCTTTAAATACAGATTTTCTATCTCGAAAATCGATTACCTCTGTAAATATTTCTTTAGTTGTAGGATACACCTCCAGATGTTGTATTTTCCCACAAATCACGGTCCTGTAATGTGAGTCCTTCTCTATGTGTTTTGGCGCACATCCTATTAAGATTATTGATAAAATGAATATCAGGGTGGCAAATTTTCTTTTCATATTGGTCTATAGATTGTTTGTATGCACAAAATTACAAATAACGGTTTTTCGACATGAAACGTTTGGAAGAGCGGGCTGCGTTCCTGTCCACCGACACCAAAAATTGACGCGTGGCAGTCCCGATAGTGTAAACCTTGATTATCAGCACGCAAACCGCAATTAATTATATTTTGCTGTTACAAACAGAAATTATTTGATTTTATGGATTTTATTAATCTTTATTTCGACAAGTTCCTTAATCTCAAATGCAAGATTTATGTATTCTAAGGTTTCGTCATTGTCTGGGATAAACATGTCTCCAGGATAACGAGCATCAACACCAAATTCACTTAATTCTTTTGGGTCAATATCTGCAAAATCTCTATCAAAGTCAGCACATTCTGAAAGTAAGTATTCAATGTTATGTGTTTTTTTAATCTCAACTTCATTAGCAATTAAAAATGCTTTAAGAAATTTCTCAACAGCTTGTTGGCAATGGAAGCATACAGAAGAAGTCGCTATTATTTCATATTCAGTTAATCTGTTTATTACCAATAAATCCTCGTTGGCTTTTAGCAACCATTGTTTTATGAAATCCTCAGTAGCACTATTCATAACACAACTCCTTCTCTTAAAACTTGTTTAAGAATGTGACCTGTAACTTCTTTCTTTAAATTAATTTCCTCTTCACTTTGAATTAGGATATCAGCAGGAATTTTGAATCTCGCTAACTCTTTTCTCATCATTGAAGAAAGTGTCCTTTTTTTGCGGATATCTAATGTTTCTCGGGTAATAACAAGGAAGTCATAGTCACTTTCATTTGTATTGTCTTTTCTGGCACGAGAACCAAAAAGAAGAATCCTGCAATTGGGTAGGATTTTATTTGCAGTGCTCTTTATAATTGATAATGAGTCAGAATTGTTATTTATCATTTTATTAGCCTTTTAACTTAAACAAAAATACTCAATTTTTTGAAAACAGTCGGAAATAGCGTTTTATTATTGTTTGTAATCGGGATAGAATGGCGGATTGCTCCGCCTATCCCCCCGCAGATCCGGATACCGCCAAAAGCGGTACAGGCTGTACAGATTTATTCACAATTTAATTACTTCAGGTGTTCAAGATTGCATCAAGGTCACAGTGAATTTTTTTATTGGTAATAAGCTTAAGAAATATTGATATTATTGGATTTTAAATGCAATGGGAGCAATTAAATCCATTTTATCAGGAAGTGTAATCCTTAATCCTTCTTCATCAAATTTATAGGAAATACTCTTCCCTCCGAGCATCCCGACTTCATCAAATTTTTTGCTGTAATATTGGCCATTGGTCGACAATGATTTAATCATTACCTCCTGTCCTTTAACAGGTAGTTCCATGACCACAGCATAAAGCACATCACCTTTTCGGGTAAACCTGATATCTTCTGAAGTGTAAGGCCCCCCTTTACCTTCATTAAATCCCTGTGCATTAATGGGATTTGCATTTTCTGCTTTTGGTCCTTCACCATAAATCTGCCAGGGACGGGTTTCGTAAATACATTCGCTGTTAATATCCATCCATTTTGTAATATCCTCTACAACTTTCAATTCCTTTTCATCAATAGACCCATCGCCACGAACAGGAATATTCAGTAAAAGATTACCATTTTTACTGACAATATCGACCAATAATTGCATGACATTTTTAGCTGACTTGTATCTATCCCGGTTGTATATCCCACGGTCGTAGTGCCAACCTCCAATACATGTGCACGATTGCCATGGTTTCTCCTGAATATGATCGGGTGCACCACGCTCTACATCCCAGACCAAACATTCTTTTTGTTCATATGTAAGTATTTTACCAAACAGAACAGCCTCCGGTTTACCGCCATGTTGTTTACTATTTGAGTTATAATAATGTGCAGCTATTTCAAGTCCTACATTGCTTACAGGCCATAAAGGCAATCCGGTGTCATCAAAATAAATTAAGTCGGGATGGTACTGATTAATCATGTCAACGGTACGATTATAAAAATTCAGGCAATATTCCTCGGAAGGAGGAATCGCACCATTTTCCCAATTCCATTGTTTATGAATGCTTCCTATTTCAGCACTCACAGCACTTAATTGGTGGTTTTGAGCATATAAATTCTGAGGATCCAGACCTTCCCACCATTTACCTTTGCCATCTTCTTTTGTCAGTTTTCCATCATAAGGAATGCCTGCATATTCTCCTTCGCTATCAGCCATCTGAGATGACTCATACCACCTCCAGGCATGAGCTGAATGAATACTCACTCCAAAGGGAAGATCATTATTTTTTGCTGCTTTAGCCCAACCTGCCAATATATCTTTTTTTGGGCCAACAGCAACAGAATTCCATTCCTGATGTTTGCTGTTCCACATGTCCAAATTATCATGATGGTTCCCCATAGCGAAAAAGTATTTCGCGCCAGCTCGTTTATAGATAGCAACTAATTCTTCAGGGTTCCACTTCTCTGCTTTCCATTCATTTATAACATCTTTAAAGCCGAACTCGGATGGATGACCATAATGCTCTAAATGGTATTTATACTGCCAATGTCCCTGATAATACATTTGCCGTGCATACCAATCGCCTGTTTCGGGCTGACATTGGGGGCCCCAGTGTGCCCAGATACCGAATTTGGCATCACGAAACCATTCAGGTATTTCGTACAATTTTAACGATTCCCAATTAGGTTCAAACTTTCCTGTCTGCATTTTTTCTTTTGCATTCTCTTTGCATGAAATCATTGAGATAATGCAAATAAATATGATAATAATACCTTTCATTTTCATGATTCTTTCATTTTAAAATATTCAGTAGCCATGTTATTTAATCGTTTAATTTTCATTGTGCAGGGGTAGCCGCTTGTGATCGAGTAGAGCAAGGTACAAAATAAACTTGTACCTCCACCCTCTCACACCACCGTACGTACCGGCCGGTATATGCTTACGCCGAAGCTTCAGCATAGGCGCTACGGCGGTT
>JAFGEV010000108.1 GCA_016931385.1 Prolixibacteraceae bacterium | reverse complement strand
ACCCTTCAATACCACTGTTCCCAATAGCCTCCTAATGAAAACAATCCAACAGCAAAAAACCTTAAAAAATCATGAAAAAAGGATTGCTAAGTTAAGAAATTATCATCAATCAGTAAACGAAATTCTAAGGAAAAAACATTCTTTAAAACATAACATTAAAAAAAGCTTAGCTGATTATGCAATAAAGAAATGAAGATTTTTGAAAAAATATCAAACAATAATATGATCTTGAGAAATTTTATAAATATCTATCCTCGAAAAAAATAGTAACTTTTTCATTTAAAAAGTTTGAAATTTTAATCTGTATCACAAAATTTTATGGAAGTATAAGATTTGCGATAAGAATTGCTAAAAGCATTATTATTGTGGCCATAGTATTTTAATTGATTAGTTCTTGAATATCAGCGGGTAATTGTTTCCCCCACATCTGGAAATATTTCCCTCTTTTTGAATAAAGTTCAAAGTGTGTTCCTTGTTCTGCCAGTTTCCCGCCTTCCAAAACCACAATTTTATCTGCATTTATTACAGAGCTTAACCGATGCGCAATAATGACAATTGTTTTTCCTTCATCCCGAAGTTTCTGAATGGTTTTCTGTACATAGCTTTCCGATTCAGAATCGAGTGAAGAGGTTGCTTCATCAAGAATTAATACTTCCGGATTGCGATATAATGCACGGGCAATAGCTATTCTTTGTTTTTGGCCTCCTGAAAGTTGTGCCCCGTTTTCTCCAATGTAGGTATTGAATCCAGCAGGGAGTTTTTCAATAAAATCGAGCAATCCTAGTTTCTTGCAGATTTCAAGAATCCGTTCCATGTTTGGGGAAAACTCACCTATGGCAATATTTTCAACTACATTCCCCGCGAATAAATCGAGTTGTTGTGGAACGCTGCAAATTGACTGCCGCAAGCTGTAAAGTGTGAAATGATTTATGTTATGTTCGCCAATATAAATATTGCCTTTATTCAAAGGGTAAAGTTTCTGTAACAAAACAGCAAGGGTTGTTTTACCCGAACCGCTTTCCCCAATAATGGCTGTTATTTCACCACTGGGAATGGTAAGGTTAAAATCTTCAAAAACATCTACCCTCGTTCCATAACTAAAAGAAACATCCCTGAAATGAATGTCGGCAGTGTATTCCATTTTAAAATCAACTTTGTTTTCTTCAGACTCCCTTTCTAAATCCATTATTTCGAACAGGCGGTCGGCTGCAATTAAGGCATTTTGAATGGTTTTATTCATGGTAATCAGGCTGGATGCTGGGCCGGTGAAGTAACCAATTATCGCGTAAAAGCCAAGCAGCTCACCGGCAGTAATTGTGTGATTGATGACAAAACCAGCCCCAACCCATAAAAGAATTATGGTAAATAACCGGCTTAGCGCTTCTGACGAAGTTCCTGAAAAAATGTAATTAATACCCGATTTATAAACAGTCTTTAATAAACTTATAAACCTGACTTCGGTTTTCACATTGGCAAAATCTTCAATCCCAAATTGTTTAATGGTTTTCACTGAATTAACCGACTCAACCAACTGGCTCTCCAGCTCAGCCGAATTTTCCATTAATTTACGTTCACGCTTTTTGTTTAATCGGTTTGTGACTGTGTATACCAATGAATAGAGAGGTACAACAATTAACATGATCAATGCCAGTTTCCAGCTATATATGAACATAAGCACAAATGAAAAAAATACAATTAATACATTAACAATCATTGAAATTGCTGTGTCGTTTATAAATGCCCTTATCTTCACGGCATCGTTAATACGCGATATGATTTCGCCTACCCTCATGGTATCAAAAAAACGCTGGGGCAGTTTTAACAAATGTTTGTAATAACCGAGTATTAACCGGGCATCAATTTTTTGCCCTGTACGCAACATGAAAATATTTTTCACCGTTCCAATAAAAAGCTGGAACAATAAAAGCACAATCATCGTTATACTTAGCAGGTTAAGAAGGTTTTGATTACCATCCACCAATACATAATCGGTTAGTTTTTGAATATAGACTGAAGTTGAGAGGCCAATTAAAGTATAAACGACAGCGCCGAACAGCGCCTGTGCCAGTATACTTTTATGAGGCTTAAGTAAAAAAATAAAACGTTTGAAATTTGAAATTTTTTCATTCCGTGCTTCAAACTTTTCGGCTGGAGCAAACAGCACCAAAACGCCTGTCCATATTTTGGTAAATTCTGCAATCGGTTCTTTATGGAGTTGGCCATCAGCCGGATCCATGTATTCAACCTGTTCCTTTTTTACGGAATAGAGGACTACAAAATGATGAAGCACTTCTTTTACAACAACATGTGCTATGGCTGGTTTGGGAATTTTAGGTAAAGAATCGGCGCCGCCTTTTACTCCTTTGGCCGAAAAACCCATTTTTTCGGCTGCTCTGATCAGCCCCAGTACATTTGTTCCTTTTTTGTCTGTGCCGGCCATTTGCCGTATGCGCGAAACAGGAAGGTTCAGCTTATAATAGGAGGCCACAGAAGCGAGGCAAGCTGCCCCGCAATCGGTTATGTCACGCTGTTTAATTTTAATTGTCATTATTTAGTCTGGTTTTTAAAAAATCACGATTAACCTGCCGGGGTTGCGAATCCCCGGCAGGTAATGAAAAATTTGCGCTTTTTCATTATATATCTGCCAATTTCGGGTTAAGCCAGTTATCTACCTTATCGAACAATAGCTGCCAGAGGGTTCGCTCGGTAAGCGAAAATCGCCCGGTAAGGGTCATCCCTTTCTTCAATTCCCCGCGATATCCGTTTTTTAGTTGGAGATATTTTTTGTCTAAAGAACAACGAACCTTAAAAACAGCCTGTTCGTTAACAGTAACAATATCGCCAGATATTTCGTTAATACTTCCGTATGACATGCCCCATTGGTTATAATTAAACGCGTCCAGTTGATAGTTTACTTTCATCCCCTTTTTGAAAAAGCCAATGTCAGATGGGGAGACATAGCATTCGACCAACAATCCTGCATCAGGGGATATCTCGGCAAGCAGTTGGTTCGGGACAATAAAATTTCCCTCTTTTATTCCGGAATACTGAATAACAGTTCCATCAACCGGTGCTACAATGAAATATTGGTCTCTTTGTTTCTCCATTCGTGCGATAGTGGCTTTCATGTCATTATTTTCAGTTTGGTATTGGGCAAGTGATGCATTCCATTGTTTGTGGTACTGGTCGTGGATCAGCTTTTCTTTTTTAAGTGCCATGTTGTAATTGTTGACTGCTTTTGCGTGGTTCATTTCGGTTTCAACTTTTTTGAAGTAAAGTTTATCAGAAACCTTTTTTTCATGCAAAAGGAATTCACTTTCGATTTGTTATTGTTTTAAGCGGGCGAGATATTCGTTGTACTCGCTATAATATTTTGGCGTTTTTACCAACCGGGGTTCATAACGGATTATCGCTTCAATATCATTGATAAATTGTTGATTCTGTAAAATTTTTTTACGACAGGCATCATTTTGTGCATCAATTTCGTTGGTACATAAAACAACCAATGTATCCCCAGCACTGACGGCTTGATTTTCCTGAAGAAAAACCTTTTGAACTTTAGCGTACACTGCGGCATGTAAGGCATTGTTTTCCTGCGATGAACGGATAATGCCCCGCCCCTGGGTTGTAATGTCCACTTTTATAAAAGGGGTAACTGCCCATGCTGCCAACAAAGCCAGGAGAACTACAACATAAATTACCCTTGTGCCTTTTGAGTATTTGGCAAAATAACTTTCGGTAGTATGTTCGATTATTTCGGGAGGGAAGAGTTGTTTCATAATTGCTTTATATAGTATTATTGCTAAATATCTTTTTATATCTGGCTGTGTTTTTTATGCTGATAATTACTAATTAGTTAGGGGCAATATAGGCAATAATTGTTCTTTCATATTTGAAAAACACTATTATGCATATAACAAATCAGTTAAGTAATAATTTCATTAATAATTTATGTTTCCATAGTAGGATATTAAAAAAACAATGCAACAATCGCAGCACCTGCTCCAATAATTATTCCTATTTTAAAACCTTCAAAAAAATATTTATAAAAATTCTCTTTTTTCATAATCCTAATATTCTTATGTTCTTATTCTTTATTAATGAGGCTATTAAAAGACAAAATAAAAAAATAATTAAAAATTTAAATTCTTTAAATAGCCCCATTGTATAATTAAGACAATGCTCTAACAAGCAATACCACTCCTACAACGCAAGCTGCACCAATTATTACTCCAGCGCCAACTCCGAGTAGTGCTGCACCAACAGCAGCAGCACTTCCAATTCCAATTCCCCCACCATTAGTATTTACTAAATCTTCATTTTTTAATTCTTCCATGATCATTTTTTTAAAAATTACATTTTCAATAATTAACATGTAGCATAATATGCAATACCAGCAGCAGCACCTCCTAAAGGAATACCAATTTTACATCCTTCCCAAAAAGCGCCCCAATTAAAGCCAAAAACAAATCCTCCATTTTCATTTCTCATTTCTACGGCATCCATTTCCCGGATGCCCATTACTTCTAGATTTTTCATAACACAAAATTTTAATTGTTAAACATTTAAATTAATTTTGTGCCGGCTTTGGCCGGCTTGCCCGTTGGCCGTCGCTTCGCGAAAACGGATTGGCTGACGGGCTTGTTTTTGTTCCCCAGCTATCCCTTGATGGGATTTTCAGGGCAACTGGTTAATGAGAATTCTCAGCCACTAAGTTAGCAGAGTACCGTTCAGAAAAATGAACGGAACGATTTTTTTGCGAAAAACCTCCGTTAATTCTGGTTAGGTCCGAGTTGTCGACAATTAAAATTGGTTCCCTGAATTCCATTCTTTTTGCCCCTGAAAAGACAAAGGAATTAATACTCCGGTCGAAAGAAATGGCTACATCCCGGCTTTTAAATTCCTCAAATTCGACAAACAACTGACTTCTGGAAATTCCTAATTTCTGGGAAAACTCGTTCGCATTTCCTGTAATTTCATGTTTGATTAGTTTGGTCATCTTTTCAATGACATACAGTTTTTCATTCAGTTTCATGGTGGGGTTTTCACATTTGTGTTGTTTAAGTTATAAAGCCATGAATATGAATTTGATGTGATTACATTTCAACTAAAATATTGCGAAATTATGTACTAGATGTTTTCATTGTTTTTGAAAATTTTATTT
>JAFGEV010000107.1 GCA_016931385.1 Prolixibacteraceae bacterium | reverse complement strand
CCCTGTTCGGCATACAATGCGCCCAGTTCAACAGGATCGCCCACTGCTTTAATCCCGACAAAGTTGATGCCTTTCACGGTCTGACCGTCTTTAATATCAAGGCAAGGTATGATTCGTTTTGCTAGCATATTTTTAAGTTATTCAGTTAAACAGGCAGAAGACAGAAGTGAAAAAAGGCAGAAGTTTGTTATTTATGACTTTTTTTGTATCGTTCCAACTATTATACATTCTCTTTATTTTTAAAAAGTAATTTCATCTTGATTTTTACATGAAGGTGGTAGTAAACTCATTTCTAATATTTTTTTTTTTGCCTCCTAAACATCTGCCTTCTGCCTGATAAACTTCTACCTAATTCTTCCTTTTGTTTTCTTTTATTTTATGGATTAAACTCGACAACATTTTTTCTATTTCCAAACTCAGTTCATTTATATTGTTGAATCTATTTTCGTCCAAATATTTCAGTCGATGGCTAATTTCAAGTTGTGTCTGGAATTCATACAATGAACCAGATGCAATTTGTAAAAACCGAATGTAATCATTTGTGCTGTTTCTGCCATATCCTTCTGCAATATTGCTGGGTATTGAAACACCACTTCTTCTAATTTGACCTATTAATCCATAAGTTTCTTCATTCGGAAATTTTTTTGTTTCAGAATAAATCATTTCAACAAGGGTCATGGCCTTTTGCCAAACATTTAAATCTCTATAAGTTTTCATTTTATTTTTGTTTTGGTGAATATTCTTTTAATTCTTCTGCCTTCTGCCTTTCTAACTTCTGCCTTCTGCCTTCTGCCTTCTGCCTTTCTAACTTCTACTAAAATACCTAATCCCCATCCCCACAACTACTGCCACCAAAAACGAAACCAAAGTTCCTAATAGAAAATATTCAGCTTTCGGATTTTCATTTTTCTTTATTTCACTAAAACGAAATACCGATTTGGCTGCTACCAAAAAACCAATTGCCTGAAACTGCCCGGCCAGGATAAAAATCAAAATCAGGATTCGTTCAACGATACCGATCCACGCCGAAGCATCGGCTTTCATTGGTTTATTTTCCATCTTTGTTATGGGTTGCAAAAATTTGCCAATCAATATCCCGGCAGGTGTTGTTACCAGGATAAAGCCTGCTACATATACCCAAAAATCTGCAAAAGACTCCTCCAAAACAATACTGGTTGCAAAAGTTGAAAGCGCCCATAAAATAGTAATGTGCAATGCCTGATCGATCAGAAAAAACAAAAGGTTGTCGCTGGTTTTTGACTTTAGTGCATCGATAAAGTAATGAGTTACAAAAATCGAAGGAACGAACCACCATAAGTCAATTTGCAATGTAAATAATACCGGCATGATTGATGCTATGGCTGCATGAAAAAACAGGTGTTTCGATTTCCAGCCATTTTCACGTTTCGATTCAATCCAGCTCGCGGGCTGCAGCCAGAAATCAGCAATTAAATGGCCTGCCAATATTGGGAGAAATAGTGTGCTCATTTAAATATCGTTTTTAATAGTTTCTTCGTATCCTTTTAAAAATTCTTCAATTGCCGGCCAGTTGCTGGCTTTAATAGCTTTGCTTACCGCAGCCCCTGTAATATTCAACCTTTCGGCAATTTCCTTCTGTGTTTTACAAACCGGAATTTGTGCAATAACGGAAGCTTGTCCGGGTTTCCAGCCCCACACAATGCTTTCAACCAGGTAAAACGTAGCTGATAAAATTGGTTGGAACTTTACAGAATTAATTGCTAATTTCATCAACCGGTCTTCCGCCTTCATTTTGTCAAGCTGATGCCCCGACAACTGAAAAGCTTCTCCTTCAGACTGCAAAACATTGCCCGGAGCAATTTTTGAAACAGCACCAATACCAATACTTATTCGGGCTAATGTTCCTGAAGTTTTTAATAAAATGGCCTCAATGATTAGCGCAGACATTGCAGCTTTTTCTTTTTTGACCATCAACTGAAAACTATCGCCACGATAAAATTGCAAAGGAAGCAATACATCAGGATTGTTATCAAAATAATCTGTCAAGTCGTTTTTTAACTTGTTTTTCTGATTTTTTGACAATACCGAGGAATTAATAATATCTCCGGTAATTACTCCGACTTTATTGTTTTTTTCCATGCCTCAAAATTAAACTAAATAGGTTAATAATACAAATATTAACTTATAAAGGTTAATAATACAGATATTAACCTAAAAAGATTAAATTTTTGTCCTTTGAAAATCTTCAATCTCTTTTAATGATATCTTATTTTCATATATAGCTTTTCCGGTAATTACACCGGGAACACCCATTTCATTCAATTCATAAATATCATCCATCGATGAAATGCCACCACTGGCAATAAGTTCAAGGCCTGGAAATTCTTTTAAAATTTCTATATACAAGTCGATACCTGGGCCTGTAAGCATCCCGTCTCGGCTTATATCGGTTGAAATAACCTTCGAAATTCCTTGTTCGACATAGGATTTGATGAAAGGTATAATATCTTCCTCCGATTCTTCCTGCCAACCATTAACGGCAATTTTGCCTTCTTTGGCATCAGCTCCAAGGATAATCTTTTCAGCGCCGTAATTTTCGATCCAATTCAGAAAAGTATCCCTGTCATTTATTGCAATACTGCCCCCGGTTACCATAGCCGCCCCGCACTCAAAAGCAATTCTCAGGTCGTCGTTGCTTTTTAATCCTCCTCCAAAGTCGATCACAAGGTTGGTTTGGGTGGCAATTTTTTCCAATATCTTATAATTAACAATGTGCTTTGCCTTTGCCCCGTCAAGGTCAACCAGATGTAAGCGGCGAATACCTGCATCTTCAAACATTTTTGCCACTTCGAGCGGATTTTCATTGTACACTTTTTTCTGCTTGTAATCGCCCTGCGTCAAACGGACACATTTAGCGTCGATAAGGTCGATGGCGGGTATGATTGTGATCTGAGTTCCTGAGTTCCTGAGTTCCTGAGTTCCTGAGTT
>JAFGEV010000106.1 GCA_016931385.1 Prolixibacteraceae bacterium | reverse complement strand
GGATTAACGATTAAGGATTAACGATTAGGGATTAGGGATTAAGGATTAAGGATTAAGCGAACATCGAGCATCCAGTATCCAGTATCGAGTATCCAGTATCCAGTATCGAGTATCCAGCATCGAGTATCGAGCACCCAGCACCCAGCATCCAGTCTTTCTGAAAATAATTGTATAAAATGAGTGGTTTTTTTTAAAAAGAATTATTTTTGTGGGCAATTCTGAAAATAACAGTTATATACAATGGTAAAAGATAAAAAACACGCGAAAAATGAAGGCTTTGGCGAAGTAGAGGAAGCATTGACAAAAACCGAACAATTTCTTGAGAAACACCTCAACCTTGTTCTTTATGTCATAGCCGGTATTATTATAGTAATATTGGGCTTTCTGGGCATTAAAAGATATTATGTTTCTCCCCGGAACGCTGAAGCACTCGAACTCATGTTCCCTGCTCAAAACTATTTCGAAATCGATTCGTTCAGCCTTGCAGTTAACGGCGATGGTGTATCGCTGGGTTTCCTCGACATTATTGACGATTACGGTTCGACCAAAGCCGGAAAGCTGGCAAATTACTATACCGGTATATCTTATCTGCACATGGGGGAATACGATGTGGCGATTGAATACCTCAGCAAGTTTAAAACCAGCGACATTTTGCTTGAACCTCTTAAACATTCAGCCATTGGCGATGCCTATTCCGAATTAGAAGAATACAATAAAGCAATTTCGGCATACAAAAAATCTTTGGAAGCAAATGATAACGAATTTACTACTCCATTAATTGAATCGAAACTTGCGTTGGTTTACGAAGCCATTGGAGAAAAAGACAAAGCGCTTAATGCTTTAAAATCAGTTAAAGAGAAATATCCCAGCTACAGTGATATTGTGAATATTGAAAAAAACATAGCTCGTTTGAGCCAGTAATTTATAAAAATATTGTTGATAACGGGCAGGCAATTCGCCAGCCCGTTTTTGTTTAAAAAATCTAATTATAACCTTAAAAGCACAAAGGAAACTGTACTTTGAATCAAAGTCACTTCGCATTAAATAATTGAAAATATGGCAACAAGAAACTTATCCGATTACGATATCAACAGTGTACCTTCGGCAGAAAAAATGAAATTCGGCATTGTGATTGCCGAATGGAATTACCACATAACCAGCGCCATGGCCAAAGGGGCTATTGAAACCCTCATTAAACACGGGTGCAAAGAAGAAAACATCAGGGTTAAACATGTTCCCGGCAGCTTTGAGTTAACGCTGGGCGGACAATTTTTTGCTGAATATACCGATGTGGATGCCATCCTTTTAATTGGCAGCGTGATAAAAGGCGAAACCCCTCATTTCGATTATATCTGCCAGGGAGTAACCCAGGGTGCAACAGAGCTCAATATGAAATATAACCTGCCTGTAATATTCGGTTTACTTACAACCCTTAACGAAAAACAAGCCCTTGAACGTGCTGGAGGAAAACTGGGTAACAAAGGCGATGAAGCCGCCATTACTGCCATAAAGATGATCGCACTGCAACAGGAACTTGAGGAAGGAAAATAGAATACCTCTATACTTTTACAAGTAATTGATAGTACTTCTTGAAAAATCAAATATCTTACATCTAGTCGATTAATTAGATTCTATTTATCCTGCAAATACAAGAAAAACTTTTATATGAACAAAAAGTCCTGGATTTCAGTATCCAATGAAAATGTTATTATATATAAAAAATTTATTATAACGAACTTGCAATATTTACTATTTCTAACCCTTACTAAATTTATCAAAAAAATATAACTATTTACTTGTATAATAAGAATATATATTCTTAAATTTGAAAAATTCATATCAACAAACCAACTTTACCATGAAAAATATTCTACTAATTTTTGCATTTGTGTTTTATGTTGTAAGCGCAAATGCCTTGACTAATATTGCCGGAGGCAATGTGTCAGGGACATGGACAACAGCCGGTTCACCCTACCACATTAACGGGAATATTACAGTTCAGGATGGTGACCTGCTTACTATCCAACCAGGAGTTCAAGTCATCTTCCAGGGGCATTACTATCTGAATATGATTGGACAGATCGATGCGACAGGTACATCTGCCAGCCCTATAACATTCACAGCCACAAACACAGTAGATGGCTGGAGAGGTATAGTAATAGATAATACTGACGGACCATTTGGAGTCCTTGGGGCAATGGACAATAACGGGCAATCGAAACTTATTTATTGCGATTTCAGCTATGGCCGTACGTTGGTAACCGATCCGAATAAACTCAACGGAGGAGCTCTTTTCATCAAAGGCTTTTCAAACATTGTTGTTGATCACTGTTCGTTTACCGATTGCTCGGTAGTAAACCAGGGCGGCGCAATATTCTGGGGAGGATATTCCGATGGCATTTCCATAACAAATTGTACATTCAACAATGTTGAGGCAGAAAGTCATGGTGGAGCAATAAAAATTGAATCCGAATGCCAAAATATACTTCTTCAAAATAATACATTTACAACTTGTGAAAGTGGCGGTAACGGAGGTGCTGTTTCCATTGCATATGCATGCTCCGTTATTAATATTCTAAATAACTCTTTTACCAACATTTTATCACATGATAAGGGAGGAAGTATTTTTGTTGCTGAAAATTGTGAAAATATATTAATTAATGGTAATAATCTGATGAACACTTCTGCTTCTTTGCATGGAGGAGGATTATTTTTCGGTCAGGAATGCATTGGGGTAACAATCACAAATAACGAACTTGAAACTTGTCTTGCCGGAGGCCACGGAGGTGGAATTCATTTAGGGCAGGATTGCCTCAATGTTCAAATCTCAAACAACACCATTCAAAACTGTGAGTCCGGAATTAATGGTGGAGGTGTACATATTGCCAACGAATGCCAGGGTTATTTGGTTTCAGGCAACAGGTTTTTTAACAATGATGCCGAAGACAAAGGCGGTGGTTTATTTATTGGGTATAGTGCTGATATTTCAGTTATTGACAATGAATTCTCAAACAACAATGCTGATGAACGCGGCGGTGGAATTTTCATGGGCGAATCAAGTACAATTTTAATGAACAATTTGCTCATTGTAAATAATACATCAGGCACCGGAGGTGGCATTTTCTTCGGATGGGATGTACTGGGAACAATTACCAATGTAACAATTGCAAATAACCTTGCTGAATTTGGTGGTGGATTTTATATGGGGAAAGCAATTATCAACCATGTAAACATTTCTAACTCCATAATATGGGGAAATGCAGCCAATGTTGCTGGTGATAATATCCTGGGCGGCTATTGCGATGGCACAAATGATTATACCAATCCAACCATAACCGGTTCCGATATTCAAGGTGGACAAGCCGGTATTTTATTTTTTACAGATGATCCTGATTTCTCTTCTGGAATACCTACATTGACCGCAGCCGATACCGAAAACGGCCACGTAGGCACATACAGTAACAACATAAATGCCGATCCCCAGTTTGTTGATCCAACAGCAGGACCCGGCAGTACTTTCGATAGTTCGACAGCCATTTGGAACGTTCGCATTTCATCACCATGCCGTAGTGCTGATTCCGTGATGGGTTATATGGGAGCAGGAGCAATAGTTCCGGTTTCAATAGCTGCCATACTGGGAGCCTTTGGCCTGATAGGATTGGGAAGGTTTTTAAGAAGAAGGAAGAAAACAGCATAAAATAATACATAATACCAAAAGGGCATTGAACAGGTGCCCTTTTTTATTGAAATACATTAGTGTCCGGTAATAAAGTTATAGACCTGAAAAGATTGCTTCTTTGTTAACTGACGGATACTTATGACAGTTTTCGACCAGTATGTCATTCCGAATGCAGTGAAGCGGAATGAGGAATATGTTGTAACTAGGGATTCCTTTCCCCCGGTAAACCGGGATAAACTGTTCCTCGTCAGAATGACACAGTTTTTCGCCTGTCATCTCTACATTGTGCCCAATCATTTTGTATGAACTCTTGCGATAAGAATGAATATTAATTAATTACATCCATCACTTTACTTCAATTGTGCACACAGCCGGCTCAAGCCCTTCACACCGGGCCGTTAGCCTGATTGTCCCCTCTATGCTGGCCGATTGCACAATGGCCAGGCACTTCCCGTGAAAAGTCTCAATGCTGTGTCCGTTGAACGGGGTGTGTGAAACGGGGTTACCATTGCCCACAGCCCGCAGGAAACCTTCGCCTTCAACCTGAAAATTAATCCTGTTTTCAGCAAAAGGAACCAGTACGCCGTTTTCATCGAGCACCTGCACCTCGACATACGCCAGATCCTGCCGGTTTGGTTTTAATGATTTTTTACCGGGAATCAATGCAAGCGAAGCAGGTTTTCCCGCTGTTCCGATTACATACCTTACCGTATCACCGTCAGCAGAAATGCCCAAAGCTTTAACCGTTCTATTTTCATACGGTACTTCCCACATTAAGAAAGCTTCCTGCCGGATGTCCCAATGCTTTTGTCCCATCGTTTTACCGTTTACAAACAGTTCTACATCGGGTACATTGGTATACACATGTACAGCCAGTGTATCCCCCTCAATACCATGATTCCAGTGGGGTAAAACTTCAGGCCAGCCCCAAAAGGGGCACAACTCGCGGTTACGTGCAGTTGAATCCGTTTGTACCGCAATGTACACAATCGGCTCATCGGTCCACAGTGCCTTCCGGAACCAATAACCGGGTTTCGGAAAACCGCACAGGTCAACAACCCCGCATACGGCGCTTCGCCAGGGCCAGTGTGGCCATTCGTTCCACGGATTTAATCCATATCCACCAGCACCTATTCCCGATTCGCCCAGGTAATCAAAGCCGGTCCACAAAAATTCACCGGCAACAAAATCCTCCAACTGGCCGATAAGCCAGTCTTCATATTCCATTAAAGGAAACCCTTTTTCGAGCCGATGATAAGGGTACATTACCGTTTCGGAACCATAAATTACCCTTTCAGGCCATGTCTTATGATCGGGGGCATAATGTGGTTCACGGTAGTTATACCCAACAATGTCAAGCTTTTGGGCAAAGCCCGAAGCGTTGTCGGCAGGGATTTCGTTACATGCCGATGTAAATGGTCGGCTTGAATCGTACTTCCGGGCCTCATCCATAAGTAATGTTAAAACTTCTGTCGATATGTCCATGGTTTGTTCATACACTTCATTACCCAGGCTCCATGCCATTACCGAAGGGTGGTTACGATCACGCCTTATCCAGGCGGCAATATCCTGCCTGTACCATTCATCGAAATACGGGGCGTAACCGTATGGGCGTTTCCCGTTTTTCCATTCGTCAAAAATTTCGTTAATCACTAAAAAACCCATACTGTCGGCACAATTGAGCAAGCCTGGAGCTGGCGGGTTATGGCTCATGCGCAGGGCATTGCAGCCCATGCTTTTCAATATCTGTAATTGCCGTTCGAAAGTGGCATTGAGGCAGGCAGCACCAAGCGGCCCGCCATCGTGATGGTTGTTTACACCCTTCAACTTAACATGCTTACCATTCAGAAAGAAACCTTTTTCAGGATCGAATTTAATGGTTCGAATACCGTATTTGGTGGTATAGCTGTCGAGTTCCTTGTCTCCGGACATCAGCGAACAGGTAAACGAATAGAGATACGGATTATTGACCGACCACAACACCGGATTTTCAATTTCAAAATTCTGCGATAAAACGGAAAAACCGTTGTTTCCTTTATCAAGATGATCGGTAACTGTAGCCACAAGTTTTCCCTGTTTATCCCTGATTTCGCTTTTTACTGAAAATTGCCGCATATCCGCTTCCGGCAACTTCATTTCAGCAGTAACCACAAGCCCTGCTATATTGTTTTCAATTTTTTCGGTTTGTATATAAACGCCATTTTCCACTATATGTGTCGGATCGGAAATATGCAGCCACACATGCCGGTAGATACCTGCACCTGTATACCAGCGCGAATTGGGCTGATCGGACGTATTCACTTTCACTGCCAGCAAATTGGGCTCGCCTGCAGGGTTCAGGTAAGGGGTTATATCGTACGAGAAAGTAGAGTAGCCATACGGTCTGAATCCCAGGTGGTGGCCATTTATCCACACATCGCTGTTGCGGTACACGCCTTCAAACCTTACTGTAACCCTTTTGTTTTTTGTTTCTGTAGGCGGGATAAAACTTTTCCGGTACCAGCCAATGCCTCCAAAGGCATATCCCCCACCCGGCCCCGAAGGGTTATCTTCTAAAAAGGGTTGCTCAATGCTGAAATCGTGCGGGACATCAAGTACCCGCCAGTTGCTGTCATCAAAACCAGGATTTTCGGCACCAGGCTGATCGTTCAGTGCAAACTTCCAATCAAAATCGAACAAGATATCGCCCTGAATTTTTTCTTTTTCGACACACGAAGTTATCAGAAAAAGAAGTGCAATAAGAAAAGGTATGTTTTTCATATTATTATGAAATTTATTTTTTTACAAATTTATGAAAAAATAAACCTCACCATGTCCGGCAAAAGCCAGGCTTTCCCTCTGCATAAAAGAAGGTAACCAACTCCTGGCTCCTCCCTGAGGGGATTTTAGGGAATTACAAATACGCGCACACTTACATATGTATTGGCCTGACCTTTCTTCCGCTTAGGAGAATCCCCAACAATCGATCCATTATTCTACATCCAAAATCAAGCCCACTTTTTCAAATCACCCCCTTAAATGATACATACAAGCACTTACCTGTTCGGCTTATAAACTATTTTTGTAAAAAACCTGATTGCAAGAAACTTTTAAATTGAATATTGATGAAACTTAAGGTAATCCCAATTTTATCCCTTGTTGTATTTTTAACCTATAACATGGCTTTTGGACAGATACAGCCAGAAAGCGGGAATTCTATACGTGAGCGGGTCCTCATGGATTTCGACTGGCAATTTGCCTTTGGGCACCCTTACAACCCGGCAAAGGATTTTAACACAGGCACCGGCTATTTCTCATACCTCGCAAAAACCGGGTATGGCGACGGGGCTGCCGCTGCCGATTTCGATGACCGCACCTGGCGCACCATCGACCTACCGCACGACTGGGCCGTGGAGGTGCCTTTCGATGCAAAGGGAAGCCATAGTCATGGCTACAAAGCTATAGGGCGAAATTTTCCGGAAGCGAGTGTTGGCTGGTACCGCAAAACATTTACACTACCTGTTGATGACATGGATAAACGCTTTCTTCTTGAGTTCGACGGAGTAAGCCGTGATGCACTTGTATGGGTTAACGGTTTTTACTGTGGCAATGAACCAAGCGGATACTATAGCTTCTCGTTCGACATTACCGAGTACCTGAATTTCGGAGGCAAAAATGTTATTGCCGTCCGGGCCGATGTAACCATAGAAGAAGGCTGGTATTATGAAGGTGCCGGCATATACCGCCATGTATGGCTTACCAAAACCAACCCGCTGCATATACCGAAATATGGCACGTGGGTTTCTTCCGAAGTAAATGATAACAGCGCCGAAGTTACCGCAAGGGTAAAGGTTATTAACCAGGGACTGGAAACCGGATCGTTTTCGCTAAAGCATACGCTAAAAAACGACAAAGGGGAAACTGTGGCAGCGATCAAAGCGGAAGAGTATACCCTTAAATCATTCGAAGAAGGAGAATACTCATTTATTGTTTCAATTAATAATCCCCGTTTATGGTCGATTGATGATCCGCATCTCTACACCATGGTTAGCACAATTCTTCAGGAAGAAAAAGTTGTTGACGAATACGAGACACCTTTTGGCATCCGCAGCATACGTTTCGACCCCGACGAGGGATTTATCCTGAACGGGAAACACGTAAAACTGGTTGGCACCAACAACCACCAGGATCATGCGGGTGTAGGAAGTGCCATACCCGATGCACTAAACGAGTGGCGCGTGAAACAACTCAAATCGATGGGCAGTAACATCTACCGTACCTCGCACAATCCGCCAACCCCCGAATTGCTCGACCTATGCGACCGACTTGGGATGCTGGTAATTGATGAAAACCGACTGATGGGAACCTCGCAAATGCACTTCGATTACCTTAAACGCCTGATTGAACGCGACCGCAATCACCCGTCGGTTATCCTTTGGTCGATTGGAAACGAAGAATGGGCTATCGAGGGCAACAGCCGCGGCGCCGATATCGCCCAAACCATGCAGGCCTTTGCAAAATCGGTTGACCCTACACGACCGATTAATGCTGCCGTAAGTGGCGGATGGGATAATGGCATTGCAACAGTTATTGAGGTTATGGGTTACAATTACCTTCATCATGGCGATACCGACAAACACCACGAGAAATTCCCCTGGCAACCATCGCTGGGAACCGAAGAAGGCTCTACCAATACAACACGTGGCATATACTTCGACGATTTAGACAAACAATACCTTTCAGCTTATGACCGGCAAACTTCATCAATTTTTCTGCCGTACCACCAAAGCTGGAAACACTATGCCGAACGGGATTATCTGGCCGGTGTATGCTACTGGACAGGCTTCGACTACCGGGGCGAGCCCACACCGTTCGGATGGCCGTCGGTGGTGTCGTATTTCGGAATA
This sequence comes from Prolixibacteraceae bacterium, assembly GCA_016931385.1. Classification (GTDB taxonomy): domain Bacteria; phylum Bacteroidota; class Bacteroidia; order Bacteroidales; family Prolixibacteraceae; genus DAIMEA01. The sequence goes on along the minus strand of JAFGEV010000106.1, from coordinate 19,457 downwards.
TTCGACCTGTGTGGTTTCCCGAAAGACAATTATCATTTTCTGAAATCGTGGTGGAGCAGCGAACCGGAAATTCACATTCTTCCCCATTGGAACTGGAATGAAAAAGAAGGGGAAGAAATCGATGTATGGGTTTACTCCAATGCCGATCAAGTTGAACTCTTTCTGAATAAGAAAAGCCAGGGCAAAAAAGAGGTGGTACGCAACGGGTCGGTTTCATGGAAAGTGAAATATACTCCGGGAACCCTTAAGGCCATTGGCTATACAAAAGGAAAGAAATCGATGGAAACCTCGGTAAAAACATCCGGGAAAACTGCCTCGGTGGAACTTACAGCCAATAAAACCATAATTAAGGCCAACCGCCGGGATGTTGCCGTGATTACAGTACAAGCTGTTGATGTGAATGGACTGCCAGTACCTGATGCCAACATTCCTGTTTTGTTTGGCATTGAAGGCCCGGGCCGCATAATTGGTGTTGGAAACGGCGACCCCACTTCGCACGAAAATGACAAATTTATTGAAACAGCCCTTGCACTGGAGTTTGGAAATTGGAAAGAAAAATCCCTTGCAGAAACCAACCAGCAAGAAGCCATATTGCCTGATTTCAACGACAGTAGCTGGGGAAGGGCTTTCCCGCCTGGAAGCAATGAACCCGGCACTGAAGCGGATACAAAAATTTACAGGAGCAGTTTCACCCTCACAAAGGAAGATTTGAATGCAAAAGTATCGTGGATGTACAACAGCATTGGTAAAGACCAGTGGGTTTATGTAAACGGGCAACTGGTTGGCGAGAACCTTGACAACAGGCAACGTAACCACAAATTTGTGCTCGATCACCTTTTATTGAAAGAAGGTATAAACACCGTGGCAATTGTAGCCCTACCCTTTGTAAAGATACACACATGGGACAATGTAAACACCAGCCCCGGCCTTTTGCAGATTTTGACCCCTGAACCACAATGGCACAGAAAAACCTTTAACGGCCTTGCACAGTTGCTGGTGCAATCGACCGGGAAAAAGGGGGAAATTGTAATACAAGCCATTGGCAACGGACTTGAAACCAGTTCGCTGAGTATAAAAGCTGAATAAGTATAATAAGAGCTACGGGTTGTTAGCTATTTCATCACAAAATTTAATTTTACCAACGCCGGATCTCCCTGCTCTGGGGTTGCCACAAGCATATACAACCCGTTTTGCAAACCTGAACCGTTAAAATCGATCTGTTCTCTGGTATGCCCTTTCGATAATATTTCAATAGTTTTAATTTTTGTACCTGAAATGTTATACAGGCTGAAGTTCACCGTTTGTTCTTCAGTAGTGAAATAATCAACAGTTAACACTCCATCGAAAGGATTCGGGTACACACTAAGCGTGCGTTTAAGAACAAAGTTGGGTGCTGCATTTGTTTTCAAAGCGGTAACCTGTACATCGTCGGTTACTGCAAACGTACCATCAGACACCTGCAGGCGAATGGTGTACAAACCCGACCTGTCGGGTGTAAAGGTTGGGTAGGCCGTGGCGATGCCCGATATGGAGGCATGGCTTCCGGCCGGCCTAGTTACAAACGACCAGTAATAGGTTATTACCGAACCATCTGGATCGGTTGACAAGCTTCCGTTGAGCGATACCGGTTCTCCGGCGTTTACCGTTTGGTTTTCTCCGGCATTGGCTAACGGCTCGCTGTTTTGAACTGCCGTAACAATTACCTGGTCAGGTGCACTGCTGTTTGTACCATCCGAAACGGTCAGCTCCACGACATACTCCCCGCCCAGATCGGTATGCAACAATGGTTTATCATTATCTGCTTTGCTCAATGTGGCCATGCTGCCCGATGGTGAAGAAACCAGTAACCAGGAAAAACTTAACGATACCCCTTCAGGATCGGACGAGCCTTCTCCATTCAATTCAACATTACTGCCTGCAATAACCGACCTGTCGTCTCCGGCATCAGCTACCGGCGGCTGGTTGGCCGAAACCGTAATCATAACCTCATCGGGTTCGCTGTATTCGTAACCGTCGTATGTAATCAGGCTTACCCTGTATATTCCTTCAACATCGGCAATAAATGTTGGATTAACTATTGCCGTATTGCTAAGCCCAGCAACACTTCCTCCGGGCTTTTCGGTCATACTCCATGAAAATACCAGCGGATCGCCATCGGCATCATTGGAGCCACTACCGTTTAAACGGATCAATGCTCCAACAACCCTTGCCTGGTCTTTTCCTGCATTGGCAACAGGCTGATGGTTAAGAACCGTTACTGTACGTGAAAGTTTTTCACTTTGGTTAATCCCGTTATCGACCCAGAATTCAATTACGTAAGTGCCAAACTGGTCAGTTGTAATAGTTGGATTTACAATATTTGGATTTGAAATGACTGCTGAACTTCCTTCCGGAACATTTTTAAGCTCCCAGTGATAATTCAGCGCCCTGCCATCGGGGGAATAGCTTTGGCTGCCGTTTAAAAAAACAACTTCCCCTATTCCGGCTTCTATGCTTTCACCAATGACTGCAACGGGTATCGCAGCCTCACCCGGCTGCTTGCTGTATTCAACATGTAAAAGCGGGGCACCTGCCGCATCGCCATCGAACGATTCAGCTGTACGTGTGCCAGTGCCGGTTACCATGATTACAATGGCATTCCCCTCCTGCCAGCCTTCACGGTTTACAATTTCAGCAACAACTTCCGACAAATCGGGGGTGCGTTGTGTTTCAGAATTCTCCCCTTCAAAGTTCCATGCACCTGGTGCCCAGGCAACCTGTGCTGTTGTTCGCGGCCTTGCCGAAATAAGGTTTGCATTACTGAAAGTAACAGGATTGTCGGAAGCTTCGCCAAACACTAAGAGTGAAACATCGCCACCTGATACTTCATCGGTTTGAAATTGTACCCAGGCATTTGTAATTTCTGCTCCTGCCGGTATTCCAATGTTCTGAAACCTCAAACCAATAATCTGGTCTCCGCCAACTGTAGCATCAATTGCCAGTTCAAGGTCAGTGCTTGCATCCCAGAATTGGTTTGAATAGATATTTTCTTCAGCATCGTCGGTTGTCTGGACAATCCTGATATCAATTTCACCCGAAAGAATTTCCTGTTCAACTTCAATGTCAAGGCTTGCCTCCGAATAACCAATCGCATCGGTAACGCGGTATGTCAAACGGTCAGAGCCTGAAAAACCTAAATCAGGAGTGTAGGTAATGGTATTATCGTTGTTCACAACAGCCGAACCATTTGAAGGACCGTTCACAATCGTAACCAGCCAGGAAGATTTATCCCCGTCCTGATCGATATCGTTATCAATTACATTGGTTGTGACATTAATTCCAGTTGTGGTAGAATTTTCGTCGTTCACAGCCAAAGGCAAAGTATTCTCTTTAATGGTGAGCGAAAATTGTTTTTCAGTAGTGTTTTCCAATTGATCATCAACCTGAATAACAAAAGTTGATGTTCCGGTTAAAGGAGGGATTCCCGACAGGACACCCGTTATCGGATCGAGTGAAATGCCCTGTGGTAAATTACCTGACGCAATGCTCCAGGTAAATGGAGGTGTACCACCCGAAGCAAACAGATGCATGTTATAAGGTATCTGAACTATACCTATGGTAAGCGCCCCGTTATTGATTGAAATTCCGGGAGGTGCAGCGTACCAGCTTGCGGGATCATTGCCATAAAGGTCATTGCCTATACGGCACAACACGTTCCCGTTTCCATCGGCATCGGGCCAGGGGCTTTTATCGTTGTAATCGACCCTGTCGATCCTGATGTAAGGCGATTTTACTATATTGTTTTCAAGATACTGAGGAGCTGCCTTCCTTAAGGTTAGTTCTTCTCCTTCGTTTTTAAGTTTCCCTGCAAAATTGAATATCTTGACATCATTGTCAAGGTTTTTAAAGAACCTGTAATCATCAGGGCCAATAGCCGATTCAACCACATAGACAAGCTCTCCGGGCTCCAGGGTAGTTCCGGCAGGAAAATCAAAATTTATCCCTTCAATTTTCCAGGGCACAAGGCTTTCGGCATTAAAAAGATCAACTGGGCTTGTGCCGGTGTTTACTATTTCGAGATATTCAAAGTTGTCGGGCTCGGGATTGTACATTATTTTACTGATCACTACCGGCCCTACCCTTGGATAACCATTTTCGGAATTAAAAGAAGTCTGGGCCTGAGCAACAAAATGATCATCACCGGTTGAAGTTATATGTCTTCCAAACGAAACACCTTCTTCAATTTCACCAAAATCTTCGGCATATTCAAAGCCGGTAAGGTTAACACCATCGCCTGAAAAAATGTAGGCCGTTTCACCATGAGAACTTAAAGAAAAAGCCGAACCGAATTCATTATCGCTATATAGGAGCGTGTTTCCCGAATAGTGCCCTTCATAAAAGGTGAGATAGCCATTTGCAGGTATGATTGTTCCCTGAGGGATTACCCACTTTGTTGGCTCATCGCGATCGTCGGATAAAAACCAACCGCCAATATTAACCTGAGTATTGTTGGGGTTGAACAATTCGATAACATCAACATCGGGCTGGGTTGAATTTGATAGTATTTCATTAATGATAATTTCCAGTATCGAACTGCTTGCATCATCGGCGCCAGGCGAGCCGTGAATAGTTGCCGAAGCTCTCCAGTTGCTTCCATCGTCCCAATCGGTATCCGGGTCGTTTGAAGCCGGGACAAGCGAAAAGCCTAAACCGTCGGGAGAAGAGGGCCATTCACCTTTATCGTTATAACTTACCGTAACAATGGTATCGCCTGTAGGTAAAACCAGAGTTATCCGTTCACCACCGTTATTCAACTGGCCTTCGTATTCGCCGTAAGGTTGAAAACCATATCGTTGGTTAAACGAAAAAGCGGTTGATGCCAAAACGATAAATTCCCCGGGATTAAGTATCGTTTCCGATTCAAAAGTAAAATTTATGCCATCGATGAACGTTGCTGCTGTTAAATTCCTGGCTTCTGAAGCGGTGTTTTTTAATTCCAGAAATTCATAATCGCTGCCCGACTTTCCATTTTCATCAAGAGGGTTGTAATGAATTTCGGTAATTTGTATCCCGTCAATCTCTTGATCGATTACCACATTCAGGGTTCGGATCGAACTCCAGTATCCATTGTTATAAATACGGGCCTTCACGATGGTTGTTTGCAAAAGCTCAATAGTAACCTGGTTTCCGCCGTTAATTGCATTTGAAGAAATGTCCCCGCCAACTAATCGAGGATCACTGCCATCGACGGTATAGCGAATTGTACCTGAAGCGTTGTTGTTTCTAACCTGAAGGTTGTACCCAGCCGAAGCTTCAACAATTTCTTCATTAATGATAATATTGTTTGATCGGTATTCAGGCATATCAACCGATGATAATAAGCCTTCGTTTTTCAGTTGCTCAATTACTATGTCTGTCCGATAAGGAAAATATTCGTTTAATGTACGCTGGATGATTGGAATCCAATCATCGTTCTTTGTATACACTTTCCAACCGTTTGTATCCCCCCATCGTGCCGATTCAGCAATAACAGCAGTATCGTATTCCAATGTACGGTTTGTGAACAGTGCTGCCGTCCTTCCGGGTGTTAATATTCCGTTATTGTAATAATATTTGTACGACCTGTCGGCAAAGCGCTGCCGATATTCTGCATTATCCGAAAGTTTAAAATGAAGCCACTGGGGATGAAAATTATAAAACCCTCCTACTTCCATCCGGTAGTTATTTGTCCAGGACCCTATACTTACCCTGTCTTCAGTTATCCCATGTCCCGGCCCTACAGGATCAATCTGCAATGTATGCTCGTTATCGTGGGCAAAGAATTTGAATCCTTCATTGGGATCATTCCTGTTATATATTGTATAAAAGTTATTGACTGATTTGTTGTTTCCAAATGCTGAGGTTGGGGCATCAAAGTTTCCGGTATAGAAAATGATATTCATGTAATCGATCAGGTTATCAATATCGACCAGCACTTTTAAAGATGGATCGCGTTTCCCATTAAGCGCAAGCCCCTGCAATTTGTAATAGTTCGTGTTGTTGGTAAAACCATTTTGGAGAATATCCCATATCTCCTGCCAGGCATTAAGGTTGCCGTCGGTTGCTTCAATACCGCTGTCGCCCCTTTTAACCACATCATAATCGTCGGAATCGCCTCCAAAATAAGATTCGGCATAGCGCGCTTCCGAACGCTCCTGTGTTTGAAAAAGTCCCCAGTACAAGCCGTTTATGTACAAATGATAGTAACGGCTCCGGGTATATGGTTGCCCCATTTCGCGTTGAACATCGCGTGAGAACACGTCGCGGTTAAAAGTACAGTACGGCGTTTCTTCCCAATCACCCTTGCTCCAGGAATAATTCTGTGAACAGCGCAGGTCAACTTTATCAAATTCTTTCACACCTTCATCCTCGAAAAGAGGAAAATCAAGCTTCCCTTCACCATATTCATTTCTGAAAAAGAACCTGAAAGCATGTTTCCTGAAATATCCATGGCGGCTCCAGCCACCCCTGATCCTGATCCCTGCATCTATCTGAAAACCTTTTGAACCATCGGGATTGATGAGTTCAATAGAAGCAGGTCGCTCCCATTCTTCCCCATGGGCATCCATTGCATTAACATATATACCTGTTGAAGGGTCGAATAAGCTTTCATAATCTGTTGAAAGTGATATTGAAGGAATTTCAAGCAATGCATCTTCAAATTGGTCGGTATATTGAGGGTCATCAACAACACGCGGGTCAATAAGCAAATCGATCTCCTGGTCGTTGACATAATTGCCCTTAGGCCATAAATGCCCAGGATATTCAGTCTGGTTTCTAACTTCATCAACAAAAATGTAGGTGCGCGTTGCCGGAAAACTAAAGTCGTAGCCTTCTTTATAAGCACAGGCACGTAGCACAACCGCAGGGGTACTTCCCCTGTTTTCGATACTTGCCGGATCGATATGTACCACAACAGGTGGTTTTGCCACAATTGCCGTTGATGAAGTTGACGGATCGCTGCCATCAAGCGTATAATAAATATCCATCCCTTCGATTACCGATGAAATTGTTGCGTCGAAAGGTGAAGAGTAAAAGCCGCGGGCTACCGAGATTTTTGGTTTTTCGGTACGGTATAAAACAGTGAACTCACCTGTTAACATTGCCGTTGCAAAAAGTGAAGGATTGTTCCACGACTGGTCTTCGGATGTAAACCAACCCTTCTTTGTATCACGTTCACCACCATCGTCATCGTCGTGCACATGAACATCAAATCCAAGCATATCTCCGGCTTTTGGTACATTTAAACCTAAGGTCTCCCAGGGAAAACTGACTTCCAAAAGGTATCCGTTTGTAGAACCTGATATCGAAAACTGAACTCCATCGGTACGGCCATTATTTGAATAAACCGAAAAATCGTTCCATCGAAAAGAATATTGAACATCGTCGGCTCCGTAACTTGTTTGCTTGTCGTTATTTATATCGATATATACCTCAACAGCATCATCCTGCCATACCTCGCCCGAGTCATAAATTTTTACGTCATCGGTTACATCAACTAAAACATACAGGTTATCGGCATCCCAAAGCGTTTTGAAATATGCCGAAAAGTCGGTTGATGAAACAGCGCTACCAGCAAGATAATTTTCAAGATTATAGCCATTGCCAGTACCCCAAACGTCATCCATTATACCATCGATTAAGGGAGGTGTATCGGTTGAAGGAATCTGTAAATCGGTTTGAGCGGTTGAAACATTTACATACAAAAAAAGGATAACAGACAAAAGGCTTAAAATAATTTTATTCATTTTCACTCATTTAAGATTGATGACCAGGGATTTCGAAATAATTCAGAATTTAACAACTTCTCTCCAATAAAAATTGAAATGCTTTTCCAGCAAACCCTGTGGCCCAAAACATCCAAATATAGAAAAATTTTTTGTGTACTTTTATGCAAAGATATTTTTGTCATGAGGTATTTAATCTGCATACACTTTATATTATTGTTTCCCCTTTTATCAGGGAATGCTCAAAACTACACGCTCGTTGTTCATGGAGGCGCAGGCCCGATAAGCAAAGTTATGCCTGCTGAGATTCAACAACAGTATATCGAAACACTCGATTCGGCATTGGCTATTGGCGCTGCGATTCTTGAAAAAGGAGGCACTGCCATCGATGCAGTTGAGAACGTGATTGTTTATTTTGAAAACTGCCCGTTGTACAATGCCGGTAAAGGGGCTGTATTTACCTGGGAGGGTAAAAATGAGCTCGATGCTTCAATCATGGACGGCAGTAACCTGATGGCCGGCGCTGTTGCCGGTGTTACCCGCATAAAAAATCCCATAAGGGCAGCCCGTAAAGTGATGGAGGCATCGCCACATGTAATGCTGGCCGGAGAGAGTGCAAACTTATTTGCCGGCGAACAGGGGCTCGAACTGGTAGAAAACACTTATTTTAAAACCGATAAACGATGGGAATCGTTTGAAAGGCAAAAATCGATGTTTGTAAAAGATAAAAAAGGCACGGTTGGCTGTGTGGCCCTTGACAAAAGCGGGAACCTCGCTGCAGGCACTTCAACCGGCGGCATGCACCTGAAACGCTGGGGAAGGATTGGCGATTCACCCATCATTGGCGCCGGCACTTATGCCGACAACAAAACATGCGCTGTATCGTGCACCGGCCATGGTGAGTATTTTATCCGACTATGTGTTGCCCGTGATATAGCTGCACGCATGGAATACAAACAAATCCCGCTGGAAGATGCAGCAACAGAAACCATCGACAAGCTTACTGAAATTGGCGGCTTTGGAGGTATTATAGCTGTTGATGCAGATGGAAATCCGGTGATGAGATTCAACACCACGGGCATGTTCAGAGGGTATGTAAAATCGAATGGGGAGAAATTTATTGGGATGTTTGAGTGATGGGTCATGGAAACTGTCAGGTTTGGCTGGTACACCTAACTTTTCGACATTGAAGTGTATTATTATTCAAAAAAAATCATGATACAGGACAAATAATAACTATGTGCCCTATTGCAGGTTTATTATCATGATATATTTCCTTAATTTTGAGAAAAACATTTTGCCATGGAATATTCAGATTTGAAAGCAGAACTGCACCAGTTGATTGATCAGGTTAACGACGAAGGGGCTTTGTACCAGATCCGTTCCATTCTTGAAGCACAAGCAGTACCGGAATCCGATTGGGCCGATAACATTAGTGATGAAATGCGGGCTGCTATTGAAGAAGGCATTGCCGATGCCGATGCCGGTCGGGTTGTAAGCCACGATGAGGTAATGAAAATGTTCCGCGAGAAATACGGAAGAAAGTGAAAGTAATCTGGTCGTTAAAATCGGTAAATACCTACGATCAGATTGTCTCATTCCTCCTGACAGAATGGGGACAAACTCCTGCAAATAAATTCATGGATGAAGTGGATAAAGTACTTGTCCTTATTTCGAAGAATCCCAAAATGTTTAGGCGTTCATTAAAGCTTAGAAATGTCAGAATCGGTTATATAACACAACATAATTCTTTAATTTACCGGATAAAAAATAAAACGATTGAGCTTATCCTGTTTTGGGATAACCGACAAAATCCAGGTAAATTGAAATATTAGAATTTTACCGTATCCCTTTCACAAACTCCCCTACCTTTGTTTTCAAACCTCCTTCTTCGCCCAGTTTTTTTATAAAGGCTGAACCAATAATGCCGCCATTGGCATACTGGCAGGCGCGATTGAACGAGGCGTTATCCTTAATGTTAAACCCGATTTGCCTTGGATTTTTCAGTTCCAGGTCTTTTACCCGGTTAAAATAGGCTACCTGCTTTTCCTCATCAACAGCTTTATTGGCGCCGGTTGTACTTGCCGAAGAAACCATGTAAACGAACCCGGTACATGCTTCATCGTAAGCTTTAATGCGTTCATTGCTGGTTTGCGAGGTAATAAAAAATACATTTGACAAACCGTATTTTTCGTACAAGGGATGGTAATCCTGAATGTATTCGTTGAGTGGGATATCGGGAAGGATCAATCCTGAAACACCGCTTTCATTACACGCAGCCATAAACTTTTCTACCCCGAATTTCCACATAGGATTTATATAGCCCATTAGTAAAATTGGTATAGACACCTCGTTTTTGATTTCTTTCAACTGTTCAAAAAGTTTCTTAATGCTCATCCCGTTTTGTAACGCCTGCAGGTTGCTCTTCTGAATGGTTGGCCCATCGGCCACCGGGTCGCTGAACGGCATCCCGACTTCGACTATATCAACGCCCGAAGCTTCAAGTTCTTTTATTATTGTTGCTGTATCGTTTAATTGCGGGTAACCTGCTGTAAAATATACCGTAAGCAGGTTTTCTCTTTTATCCTGAAATTTCTGTTGTAATCTGTTCATAGTTTAATTCCCTCCAACCTCCCGCCAAGTGGCTGCGAGGCTTCTTTTTTTAATTTCATCGATTATAAGGTTTAAAACAAAATATTCCCCTCCCTGGGAGGTGTTTAGGGGAGGCATTTAATATATGCCTCCATATCTTTATCGCCCCTGCCTGAAATGTTTACCACGATTACGTCATCGGGATTGAATTTAATTTTTTCGAGCCCGGCAAGCGCATGAGCCGATTCAAGGGCAGGAATAATGCCTTCGAGTTTTGTCAGCAAATAAGCAGCATCCAATGCTTCACGATCGGTGGCATCGATGTAAGTTGCCCGCCCGCTTTCATGCAAGTGGGAATGGATTGGGCCAATTCCCGGATAATCGAGCCCTGCCGAAATAGAATAAGGTTCAATAATCTGGCCATCGTCGTCCTGCATAAGCAACGTTTTTGAGCCATGAATAAATCCCACTTCGCCGCAAGCTATCGATGCAGCCGTTTCGCCTGAATGAATGCCCATTCCCGATGCCTCAACACCAATTAACTTAACACTTGTGTCGTCGAGGTAATGATAAAAAGCCCCGGCAGCGTTACTACCACCGCCCACGCAGGCAAGAATATAATCGGGCGATGTTCGGCCAATCAATTCGTCGAGCTGCCAGCCGATTTCCTCGCTTATTATCGATTGAAACCTTGCCACAATATCAGGGTACGGATGAGGCCCAACTACAGATCCAATCAGGTAATAGGTGTCCTCCGGGTTGTTTATCCAGTCGCGTAATGCCTCGTTGGTCGCATCTTTCAGTGTTTTGTTACCGCTTAGAGCCGGAACCACTTTTGCCCCCAGCATCTCCATTCGTTTTACATTGGGCATTTGCCGTTCAATATCGGTTGCGCCCATATAAACAATACATTCCAAATCCATAAGGGCACAAACCGTTGCCGTGGCCACGCCGTGCTGGCCTGCTCCTGTTTCGGCAATGATGCGTTTTTTACCCATTTTTTGAGCCAACAGTATTTGCCCTATGGTATTGTTTACCTTATGGGAACCGGTGTGGTTTAAATCTTCCCTCTTCAGGAAAATCCTGGTTTTGTAATGCTCGCTTAACCTTTTTGCATAATACAAGGGCGATGGACGACCTACATAATTTTTAAGCAGGGAAATGAATTCCTGTTTAAACTCCGTTGAGTCGATAATTTCGCGGTAGCAGGCCCGAAGTGCATCCACATTGGGTTGCAGCATCTCGGGGATGAATGCACCGCCGAAATCACCGTAATAACCTTTTTCGTTAACTAAATAACTCATTTCTTAGTATTTATTTCTTGTTTCTTATTTGCTGAATTCATAATTTCGGTCGATAGAAGATTCAATTTCTAAACAACCTTATTGATCGACCGATTACTACCCGACTTACTTAACCCGGGGCGTCTCTCCCTCCGGTCATTTGCCCCGGGCTGAAATCTTTAGCCCTTTCAGGACATCTAAAAAGGTAATAACTACTTCAATATTTTTCACTCCCGGTTCAATTTCAAATTTGCTGTTGATATCGATGCCTGCAAATTGAGGATGGTTGATTCTCAATATTTCTTCTGCATCTTCAGGGCCAATGCCTCCGCTTAGTAAAAAGGGTGTTTTGCCTGTGTAAGTGCTTAAAAGCGACCAATCGAATTTGGCACCTGTTCCTCCGTGCTGTTCCGAAGGTGTGTCAAAAAGAAAATAGTCGCAGAATGGTTCATAGGCTTTAAAATCATTGCTTTTTGTCAGGTTGAAAGCTTTGATTATCTTATAACCTTCTTCTTTTAAAATTCTGCATTGTTCAGGAGTTTCGCTTCCATGTAATTGAATGGTATCAATATGATATTTTGCAGCCAACTCCAATATTTCTTCTACCGGTTCATTCACAAAAACGCCCGCTTTCTTTAATGAAACAGGTAAGGCTCTAATTGTATCAGGATCGATTTTATCGACAACATATCTAGGTGATCGTGGGTAAAAAATAAAACCCAGCATATCGACCGGCAGTTCTGCCATTTTTCGCATCAGCGCCGTGTCTCCCATCCCACAGATTTTAACTATCATGGTAGTTGATCATTTAATTATTAGTTATTTTCAGCATCTGATTTCCACCTTTCTGGAACTCATAATTTACTTTAAGCAACTCGCTTTGCGGGTATGCTTCCAAAATTGGATCAAGGTGTACTGAGCGCTTTGCATTCAGGTCGAGTACCGGGAAAATGCGCACTTCGGCAGCTACCCTCAGCATTTCATTAATGGCTTTTAAATGAAAATCCAGATCGAGATGACCGGAGTAAAGCAGTAAAAAGTGAGAGCAAAGAGCCAGATCAAAAGTATTATCTTCAAAAGGCAAATTGGGCAATTCGGCATCAACGTACCTGCCTTGTTCCAATCCGTTTTCATAATCGCTTAAAAACTGGCGCATCGATTTCATCCGAATTTCGCCAAGCCCTTCAACCGATCCATACACATCCCAGTTAAACTTTGAAAGGTTTTCACGGGTTTGGTCCAATACTTCTTTAAAAGTATCGCTGATCCGCTGCTCTATTTCAGCTTTTGAAAAAACATAAATTGGATCAAACGAAACAATGTTGCCACCAAATGCAGTCCCTACCGAATTAAAAGCAGCCGGACCATCGCCACATCCAAGTATTTTTTTTGAAAGAAAATCCCCTTCAAGGGCAAACATGCTTATATATTCGCTAAAGGAACGCCCCCAGGGCACAATATTTTTATAATGAATAGGCATTGCTTTTAATTATTTTTACTCCTTTTTTTAAAGATTCTTCATTGTGTTCAGAATGACTTTTCTTACAATTATATAATGCTCAGATTTTTTCAACAAAATTACAAAATGCCATTCCCGGATCGGCCTCTTTCATAAAATTCTCCCCCATAAGGAATCCTTTATAACCATGTTTCTTTAAAAATTTCACAGTTTCGGGATTGCTGATCCCGCTTTCCGAAATTTTCAGGAAATCTGCAGGAATCTTTTCAGCAAGCATTACCGACTGGTTTATATCGACTTTAAACGTTTTTAAATCGCGGTTATTTACTCCAATAATATCCACATTCGAAGATACTTTAGCTAATTCCTTTTCACTGTGAACCTCGAACAACACTTCCATACCGAGCTCGTGTGCAAGCAATGCTAAACGGTCAACTTGTTCAACAGAAAGCGACGCTGCAATTAATAAAATCACAGCAGCGCCGTATGCTTTGGCTTCGTGAACCTGGTACCCGTCAATGATAAAATCTTTTCGCAATACCGGAATATTCAGCAACGAAGTTGCCCTTTGCAGGTCATCGAGCGATCCTCCAAAATATTTATTATCGGTTAAAACTGATATACCAGAGGCGCCACCAGATTCATACGCGCTAACAACATCGTCGAGTTTTACCTTGCCATTGATGATTCCTTTTGAAGGTGACATTCGTTTAAACTCTGCGATGATGCCAGTTTTCTCAACCGACAGTAAAGATTCCTTTAGCGAAGGCACAGCTTTTTTATAAGCCGGTAGTTTTTTAAGTTCATCAACAGGTATTGATGCCTTCCGTCTTTCAACCTCTAAGCGTTTATTGGCATTTATTTCATCAAGTATTGTCATCATTATCTATTTACATTTTTCTTTTCCATCCCTACTGCCTGCACTCCGTCGTGAAAAGTATCATAAATTACAGCTTCAGAAACAAAAGCGATTTTCTGTATCTGAAAAATCCGTTCAAAGTCAGTTTTGCTGAACTGTTCAATCTTCATAATTAATTATCAATTGTCATCGTGTTTAAAATCATTACATCAAGTGATCGGAAAATATTAACCAAAATTCACCAGTTTTTTAAGAACGTCTTTAGCTTTTCCCCCAATAAGGGAGCCTTTGGCTTCTTCGATGCACAGTTCCATGCTTTTTTCGGGATGAATGGTTTTGATTGCCATACCCGAGTTTGCAAGCACTACACTGTTTTGTGCCTCTGTGCCTTTCCCCTCAAGTATAGCCTTAAATATTGAAATAGCCTCATCAACAGTGTTTCCCCCGAAAAGATCATCAGGATATATTATTTCAAACCCAATTTGTTCTGGCGATATCATGCTGTTTTCAGTATTGCCTATAAGCTTAAAACTTCCTGTAAGCGAAATTTCATCATAGCCGTCCATTGAATACACAATGTTATAATTGATGCCGGTCTGTTGATAGATGTAACTGTACAAACGCTGGGTTTCCAGGTTGTAAACACCTACAAACTGGTTTTTGGGGCGTACCGGATTTACCAAAGGGCCTAGCATGTTAAAGAAAGTTTTCATCCCGAGGCTCCCACGTATAGGCCCAACCGATTTCATTGCCGGATGGAACAGCGGCGCATGCAGATAAACCATACCGGCCTCTTCCATCATCGATTGAAGGGTTGATTGATCATTAGTAAATTTGTACCCGAAATGTTCCATCACCGTGCTTGATCCACAAGCTGATGAGACGCCGTAGTTGCCATGTTTTGCAACTTTATACCCGGCGCCGGCAACTACCAGAGATGAAAGAGTCGAAATATTAAACGTGTTCTTCCCGTCGCCACCTGTTCCACAAAGGTCGATGGTATTGCAGGCCGACAGATCGAGTGGAATACTCAGTTCGAGCAGGGCATCCCTGAATCCTGTCAGTTCATCGGGGGTTATGCTCCGCATCATAAACACCGTAAGGAATGCAGTAACCTGTGTTTGATTATAACGCTCGGCAGTTACATCTTTCAAAATGCTACTTGCCTCTTCCCTCGATAAGGTTTTATGCTCAGTAAGTTTTTGTAAGATTTCGTTCATTTTTTTGCTATTAGATTTATGACGTGAGTAGTAGAGTTAATTATTTAAGAAGTTTGCAATAATTTCATAGCCTTTGGGTGTCAGCACCGACTCGGGGTGAAATTGCACGCCCCTTACATCGTACTCGCGATGATAAAGGGCCATCACGTTTCCTTCGGCATCAACCGATGATACTTTTAATGAAGCCGGTATCGATTGCGAATCGACAATCCATGAATGATAGCGGCCAGCCTCAAAAACTTGGGGCAATCCGGCAAACGAAATATCATTTTTATCGATAACGGTAACCGGGGTCGAAACACCATGGTAAACCTTGTTCATGTTTAATAATTTTCCACCATACACTTCGGCTATGGCCTGGCAGCCAAGGCATACCCCAAAGATGCTTTTTGTTGGGCCATAAGTTGCAATCAGTTCTTTCAAAATGCCTGCCTCGTCGGGGATACCCGGCCCGGGAGACAATACAATCTTATCGTATTTTCCGATTGCGGCAATTGGTATTTCATCGTTTCGGAAAACATCAACCGGACCTCCGGTCAATTCTTTTATTGCATGAACCAGGTTGTAGGTAAACGAGTCGTAATTGTCGAGTACCATTATTTTTTGTTTTGTTGTCATTGTTCTCATTGTTGTCATTGTTGTTCCTGACGTAGGTCGGGATTCGTTATTGTTTCTATTTGTTCAGATTGCTAATAAAAACTTTAAGAATTTATTTCTTTGTTAATATTTTCGGCTTCGTTGATTGCCTTTTTTAATGCGCCCAGTTTGTTGTTCACTTCCTGTAATTCGCTTTCTTTAACCGATTTTGCAACGATGCCTGCCCCTGCTTGTGAAATAAGGATGTTCCCCCGGCTCATAAATGTTCTGATGGTTATCCCGTGGATAATATCACCGTTAAATCCGAAAGAACCTATTGCCCCGCCATAAAACGAACGGGAAACGTTTTCAAGCCTGTCAATAATTTCCATTGCCTTATATTTTGGTGCACCTGAAAGTGTCCCGGCAGGAAAAGTATCACCATACACCTTGATTGTATTTGTACCGGGATCGAGCTCCCCGCTAACTTCTGACACAAGGTGAAGCACATGTGAATAATATTGTACTTCGCGGTAATTATCGACCGTAACATTCGATGAATTACGGCTAAGGTCGTTACGGGCCAGATCGACAAGCATCACATGCTCTGCATTTTCCTTCTCGTCGGCAGCCAGTTCAATGGCTAGTTGACGATCCTTTTCATCGTCGCCCGTCCGACGGAAAGTTCCTGCAATCGGGTTAATTATAGCCCTGTTATTTTTTACAATCAATTGGGCCTCGGGTGAAGAACCAAATATTTTATAAGCTCCAAAATCGAAATAAAAAAGGTATGGCGACGGGTTTATCCTTCGCAGGGCACGGTATACATTAAATTCATCTCCACTGAATTTCTGGCTGAATCGCCGCGAAAGCACTATCTGGAATACATCGCCACGGTAACAATGCTTTTTACCCTGCTCAACCATATCCATGTACTCGGTATCAGTAATATTCGAGCTTTCTTCTCCTTCGGCTTTAAACTGAAAAGCCCCCATATTCTGGTTTTTTAACAACTCAACTATTTTCCCGGCCTGGCTGTTTTCATTTTCAAGTAGGTTCTCAACCAAGGTAATCTGATTGTAAAAATGATTAATGACAATTATATACCTGTGAAAGGCATAACGCATTTCGGGGATTTGACTCTCCGAATCGGGCCTGTTCCGAAACTTAATTGATTCAAAATACTGAATGGCATCATAAGCTGAATATCCCCATAAACCGTTGACAATACCCTTTTCTTTTATTTCAGATACATTAAAACATTTTAAAAAGTTATATAACTGTACAGCTACATTGTTTTCTTTCGATATTGTTTCGTTCACCTTCCCGCTTTCGGGAAATGTTTTGCTAATTATTCCCTTGCTAACTTCAAAGGTTGCAATTTCGTTAAAGCAGATGTAGCTCATGCTGTTCTGTGCCCCGTGATAATCGCTGCTTTCGAGCAAAAGTGTATTTGGAAAGCGGTCGCGGATCTTGAGGTAGATGCTTACAGGTGTTACCAGGTCGGCAACACTGTCGGGAATTTTTGTGGTTATGGTATTTACTTTTATGGTTTTCATACTATTTTGTTTATTCTTCATTCAAATTATTTTTTGTCAATTATTTCTTTTTTAACTTTCTTATTTTCTCCTCCCCTTAAGGGTATCCCGATAAATATTGGGAGGGGTAATAAAAAAAGGCTTGCCGGAAGTTCCGACAAGCCTTGGTTATTTCTTTTGCATTAAACACACGAGCGGCCCGCTCAACTTCCATATGGAAAATCAAGTGTGCGCCACCACCAATTGTTTAATGTCCTTTTTGTCATAATTTCAAAATTCTGAATGCAAATAAAAAGATTGATTTTGAATTTGCAAAATTTCTTGCAAAAAATTTTTGCTAAAATGTTTTTGAGCTAATTGTTTAATGCTCAATATTTCGTTATTAGATAACCGCATTGTGCAAAATTAATAAAAAGATGTTTGTAGGTTAATACCTGATTTTAAAGATTCCCTGTTAGTCAATTATGATGTAAGCTTTAGCACTAAAGTAAATCTCACCCTAAAACTATGCCTCTTCAAAAGGAAGTTCAACAAAGAAAGCTGATCCTTCGTAAAGTTTCGATTCAAAATATAGCTTTCCTTTCATCAAATTTACCAGGCCTTTACTGATTGTTAAACCCAATCCTGTGCCCTCGGTCATGGTATTAACCTGGTAAAAACGGTTGAAGATTTTATCCTTGCTTTCATCGGGTATTCCAATGCCGGTATCTTTTACGTAAAGTATCATTTTTTTATCAACCGGGTTGACAAAATACCCTAGTTCGATTTTCCCTTCTTCGGTAAACTTGAACGCATTATTCAGTAAACTTGTCAAAACTTCTTTCAGCTTCTCAGGATCAGTTTCAAGTTCGTCTTTCCCTTTAGGCAACATGGTTTTAACTACAAACTTGATTTTTTCGGCTTTTTCGTTTGCCTTGAAATATTCACTTACTTCATCTATAACATCGTTTACATTTACCTTTTTTGTACTTACATGCAACTGGTTTGCATCAATTTTAGCAATGTTAATAATATCGTCGATCAGGTGCAGCACCTGCTCGGTATCGCGCCTGATAACATTGATGAAGTTGCCTTTTTCCTCAGGTGCAATGTCTTCTTCTGTCAGGAGGTTTGCAAATCCCACAATGGCATTCAAAGGTGTGCGTATTTTGTGGCTCATATTTCCGAGGTAAGCCGATTTCATTCTGTCTGATTCTTCTGCTTTCTCCTTTGCTTTTATGAGTTCCTGCTGAACATTGATCCGTTCGGTAATGTCCTGCACCAAGCCAATTAAATGAGCTGGTTTCCGTTCATTGTCACGTTTTGTGATCAGTATAGAGACGTTAACCCAGATAAGCCCCCGCTCGGGGTGTTGCACCCTGAACTCGGCCAATAAAGTATCCCTGAGCCCATTCCCAAGGGTGTCGAATTGTTCGGTAATTTTTTTGATATCCGATGAAAAAATGTTGTTGAGAATGTTCTGCCCTTTCAATTTTGAATTACCCTTAAGCAGGAAGCTCCAGTCATCGGGTAGGATAATGGTATCGGTTTTAAAATTGTATTCACAAAAAGCCAGTCCTGAATTTTTAACTGCCAGGCTTAGCTTTTTCTTTTCTTCTTCAAGTTTATCCTGCAGGTTTTTGATCTCGCGCAAATCAACAAAGGTTTCCATGGTAACCTGTTTGCCATCCATAAACATGTTGGTAATGGTGCGCAAAACGGGTATTTTTTCTTCTCTTGAATTTATGAGAATACTCTCAAGACTCTGTGGTTTATCGTGTTTTGAGCCGGCCGGATCGATTTGTCCGGGTGTGAATTCAGGCAGAAAATTGGTCCGTACATTTCCCAGTATTGCATCCTCAGGGGCATTGATTAAATCGCAGGCATAAGGGTTGGCGGTGATAATAATTTCCGATGGTTGTTGTGAAATGATAATCCCAACCTGGGCCTGCTCAATGATGTGCCTTTTAACACTTTCACTGGCTTCAAGTTCATCGGTTTTCAGGTGATAATCGTTAATCATTCGGGCCACATTCCCCATCTCGGTGCTGTTTTTTATGAGTGGTTGTATGTCGTACGAATTTCCCTTTTCGAGCGATTTGGATATACGGTTAAGCGGGTATACTACCCAGAAAAACAATGCGACAATGAGGAAAAAAACAATTAACCCAAGGGCTCCCGACACAAGCCAGTTATCGATTGAAGT
>JAFGEV010000105.1 GCA_016931385.1 Prolixibacteraceae bacterium | reverse complement strand
CTTAACGTGGCATCATTCTTAATGGGCACTACCGAACTGATGACCACCATGATGATGGAACCCGACAAAATACACAAATTGATGCGGATAATAACCGACTTTTTAAAAGACTGGCACAAGATACAACGGGATTCAATACCCACCATTGATGGCATATTAATGCTCGACGACATTGTTGGCTTTGTTGGTGAAGACGAATTCAAAGAATTTGGACTACCCTATTTAAAAGAATTGTACGATGTTGATGTAAGTGTAAAATTCTTCCACAACGATGCCGATTGCAGTATGTCGGTTAAATATTACCCTGAAATAGGCATTAACCTATATAATCCCGGGCTCGATCTTTCGATAGACGAAATTATTGAACAAACCGAAACCAGGCTGATCGTACTGGGAAGTCTGCCCCCCCGTGATGTACTGGCAGCCTGTTCGCCCGATGAGGTTTACACTAAAACCAGGGATATGCTTACCGGGGTCGAAAACAAGTCAAGGCTCATTGCATCGTGCGGTGGAGGTATGCCTCCGGGCGTATCAACCGAAAACATCAATGCATTTATTAAAGCAGTTAGGGAATTTTCGGTATAAAACATTTGGTTGAGGTTTTGGAATCACTTAACCTCAACCTCTTTTATTTCATTATCAGATAGCGAAGATGCCTGCATATTTTATCCCAGCTATCAAAACTTAAATTGAAATCGTGCTTTATATCTTCAACATCGAAAAGCGCCGGTTTTGAAGGCCATCCTTTTTCTATAACAATCAGTTCACTTTTTGAACCAGTCATTTTCATTGCTTCATTAGCAATTTCCTCCCAGGTAATAAAACGGTTTCCCAGCCCAAAGTACATATTCCCATTTACTTTTGAATGAGTAACAGCAATATAAATTTTTGCCAGGTCTGAAGCATCAATGAATTGTGTGCCATCGTTCTTGATTACCTCAACAGCATTTCCCTGCTTGGCACATTTAACAATCTGACTGAAACGGTCATCAGCTTCAATGCCTGCACCATCAACCGCAGGATTACCAAACGTATACCCCGGCCTAATAATGTTGGCCCTGATGCTATGTTCAAACGCAACCGCCTGTAGATAAAGTTCTGAAGCTCCTTTTGTTGCACCATAATACGTAACAGGATTTTGTTTAGTATGCGAATAAACTGTTGCATTATCTCCAAGTTCACGGGCACTTTCATCCATATATACCCAATCGTTCACCGCAGTTGACGAGGTATACACAATGTGCTTAACACCAGCTTTTGCTGCCATTTCGAACAATCTAACTGACGACAAGGTATCATGCATCAACATCTCTACAGCCGAATCGCCCCAGTTCAAAGCAATATGAATCAAAACGTCTGTGTTGTCAAGCCACTCTTTCCATGAAGCAGGGACAGAAATATCACCTTCGACAATTTTCACACCCTGTAATTCAGCCAATGCAGGAACTTTTTCAATATTACGAGCCAGTACAACAACCGAATGATTATTGTCAACCAGTGCCTTTACCACATGAGAACCGATAAAACCGGTTCCACCTGTAACGAATACCTTCATGCTTTAAGTTGTTTTTTTTACAATCCCCCCTCAATTTTATAAAAAATGCCCGACAATACCTTAACTGTTTTCCTAAATTTGTATACCCACAACTTTTAAATCTGGAATTATGAAGACAAACCGACGTACATTTTTTAAAACAACAGGCGTTCTGGGTTGCGGAATTGCCATGCTTGGACCTTCATTGTTGAGTGCATGTAAAAACGAAACAGTAAAAAACCCCATACCGAAATGGCGCGGATTCAACCTGCTTGATTATTTCAATGCGAATAAGCCAACAAATGGCAGCAGCAGGAATGCCACAACCGAAAACGATTTCAGATGGATGAGGGACTGGGGCTTCGATTTTGTACGACTACCTATGGCTTACCCACGTTATATCACCTTCGATCCATCGAGACCAATTACACCCGATGAAACATACAATATCGACTGGAAAGTGGTTGATGAAATACGGGCTTTGACTGAAATGGCCCACAAGTATAATTTGCACATGAGCCTCAACCTGCACCGCGCACCCGGCTATTGTGTAAACGCCGGTTTTCACGAACCTTTCAACCTCTGGAAAGACCAGGAAGCGCTAGATGCTTTTCTTTTTCACTGGGAAACATGGGCGAAAGTTTTCAAAGATATTCCGGACAAAAAAATCAGTTTCGACCTGGTTAACGAACCCAGCATGCGAGAAGACATGAACGACCAGCACTCGCGCCACTTGACCATTCCGGGCAATGTTTACCGCAAAGTAGCTAAAGCTGCCGCCGAAAAAATAAGGAGCGTAAACCCGCAACACATGGTTATTGCCGATGGCAACAATGTGGGAAATTCAGTAATACCTGAAATAACCGACCTGAATATTGCCCAAAGCTGCAGGGGGTACTTCCCTCATTACATCAGCCACCACAAAGCGCCATGGGCTATGAAAGAACCCGACAAAGCGCCCAAACCAGTCTGGCCAGGAGTTATGGACGGAGAGTTTTTCGGACGCAAAGGCCTTGAAGAATATTATCAGCCCTGGATTGACCTTACCAAACAAGGCGTTGGTGTTCATTGTGGCGAATGTGGTTGCTGGAAGAAAACACCCCACAATGTATTCCTTGCATGGTTCGAAGATGTTATTGATATTCTTACCAGTAATGGCATTGGCTATGCACTATGGAACTTCAGGGGCGATTTTGGAATCCTCGACTCTGGCAGGGAAGATGTAAATTATGAAGATTGGCATGGCCACAAACTCGATAGAAAATTGTTAAATTTGCTAAAGCGTTATTAATACACTAAATGGCATAATTGTTGCTAAATTCACATGAAATCTAATTAAAAAATTACGCTATGAAACACTTTTCCCTATTTAACCGCACCCTGGCAATTGCCATTTCCGGCATATTGCTTTTTTCAGGTTGTGCCAGCACAACCATGATCGATTCCTACCCAACAGGAGCTAAACTTTACCTTGATGGAGAACCTGTTGGCACTACGCCCTATTCAATGACTGATGAAAAAATAATCGGGTCATGTACTTCTGTGAAAATTCAAAAGGAAGAATTCAATCCTTTTTACACGGATATTTGCCGCGACGAAGAGCCTAATTATAAAGCCCTGGTTGGTGGACTTTTTTTCTGGCCCATTTGGTTTTGGGCAATGGGTTATAAACCCAGCCATATTTATGAACTCGTTCCCGCAGGAAGCAAACAGGCAGGCATTGAATCTGATGAAGATTCGCTTGATATTTTGTGGAAAGATAAAGTATCAAAGCCTGAAGGCGATAATAAATTGGAAAAATCTGAAAAAGACCAGCCCACACATCAAAGCAAGGTTATGAAACTTGAGGAGGCAAAACCCATTTCGGATGAAGAGTTTAATGAACAGAAGCTGAAAAACGAATAGGAGCAGAAAAATTGAGTCTCCCGTTATGCAGGATAAGCTCATGTTTCTTTTGAGGTTGAGGTTGAGGTTTGGGCAGACTTAGCATGTCTAAAACAGGAAGGATTTCCTGCATAAGTTGCTTATGACAAGTTCGGAGAACTATTAATAAAATAGTTATTTCAAATTAAACCCAAGGTTTTTCAGAATAAGTGATGTTTCTTCAGAAACGTTTGTGAGCTCTAAAGTATAAACCGGAAATTCTCTGCGAACCGGATAATCGCCCCGTTGCTTTTCAAATGTAACCGGTGATTTTTTTAACCGGTTGCTGTCTTCTCTTATCGGGTAGGTGGCCAATATGGCCTCGGCAATAATTTGCTGCTTCGTTTT
>JAFGEV010000104.1 GCA_016931385.1 Prolixibacteraceae bacterium | reverse complement strand
TCTCAGTTAATAAATTTCAATTATTCAATATCATCCCCACGTACGCGATTCCAAAACATTCGGGGCGAATTAGCGGAACCTATGTTATTTTTTTTCAATCCCGGAGAGATTATATGTCTATAGAAAATAATATTCAATTAAGATATACGACTCCGGCCGGAGTCGAACGGTGTTTATTGTTCCTATTCTATAGACATTTGAATCCTCTGGATTCATTCCTTTTTACAACTAGTTCCCCTAATCGGTTGTACTCAAAAGCGGTGGTAAGTTCTGTTGTTTTTTAATTCACGATCATTTTTTTCACAAGCTGTTCTTCCTCACCCGATAACTTCACAAAGTAGACACCTTTCCGTGCAAAGGGAAGCTGGATATTAACATTCCCTTCAGGTAGTGTTCCCGATTGATATACACTTGCCCCAACCATATTGTACACATTAACCGAAACGGTATTTTCAAGATTTGTAAGAGAAAGCGTAAACCGCCCATTATTGGGATTGGGATAAAGTTTCACCTCCATGCCCGAGGCAAAGGTTTCGTCAAACGAAACATCGTTCTGCACCTTTTTGCTTTTTGCAACGGGTGGCAATAGTAAAATGGTGCTTTCAATCAAGCCGTTACAAAACGCACCATCGGTGGTAATACGGCCTGAAACATAACTTCCCGGCAAGGCATGGAAACCATGCAGGAAAGAAATGCTGCCTGCTGCTATAAAATCGGAACTTGCACCGTTCTCAATTAAAACGTCACCATCATCCCCCGCAACTGTCATATTTAATTGTGCATTGTAACAAAGCAAGTCGCCATCGCCAATGGTAGAATCAAAAAGGGAATAAAGTGGGGGCACCACATCATTTTCGAATGGATGTTGAACACCCTCAGCAACAGAACTGCTTCCTTCAAAATAATTTTCGAAAGCAAACTGCCCGAATGAAAAACTGAATGAACCTCCGCTGCCGGTTCCATCACCACCGCCACTGTGCATGCCTTCCTGTGCCCAATGGAAAAGGGGCAGGCATAAAAAAAATACAACAAATTTAAGTTTCATAATGTGCCAGGTTTTTTTATGTGATTTTGCGAATCGAATTCACATATACAATTGTATGGATACAATAAATTAATACTTTAGAAAAATAGAATTATTTTTTCAAAATGACAAGCAAATTTGCAGATCATAAGAAAAAACATGTTTAAAAAATACTCTATAATTGAGTAAAGTTAGTCGAAACCTAGTCAAAGACGAATATTATAAACCACTCGTTGCGCTGCGCTAAACGAGTGGTAGCATAAAATTATAAGCATGCTTCGGACAGGAATACTAAACCATGTATCCAGGAAAGAACCTGCACCTTTCGGCGATTGAAAATCGCCGGTCCCTAAAGTGAAATCCATTTGTTTTTTTCAGCACTGTTAAAAAGGGCATCAATAACCTTCATGTTGCAAAGGGCATCGGTTAATGGTATAGGTACCGGTTTGTTATTGATAATAGCATTGGCAAACTGTTCGGCCTGAAGGGTATATTGATCAACCGGAGGAAAAGTGATCGTTTCTTTCCCCTTTTCTGTATAAAGGCAAATCCTGCTTTCTTCATCGGGCGGGGCATTAACCGGAATTTCAATTTCTATGCGGCCTTTGGTGCCATGAATTTCGGCCTGCTGAAAAGCCATTAGCTGAGTAGAACAAGTAAAGGTTGAAGTAAGCCCATCGGAGAAATCAAGCATGCCCGATGAGAGCCTGTCAATTTTCATATCCGGGTCACGGTCAATCAAACCCACTGCCCTTTTGGGTTCCTTTTCAAAAATGAACCTGGGGAACGAAATGCAATAACAACCAATATCCATTAATCCGCCACCGCCTATTTCGAACATGTTGCGGATGTTTTCCGGGTCGGTTTTGTAATACGAGAAAAAGGAATGAATTGTTTTAACCTCGCCAATGGCACCTTCATGAACCAGTTGCTTTGCTTTTTGCCACTGGGGATGGAAACGGTACATAAACGCTTCCATTACCTTCAAATCTGGAAATTTCTCAACTTCTGCAAGAAAACGCGCTGCTTCTTCCGAATTGAGTGATATTGGTTTTTCGCACAACACATGCTTACCTGCCTCAAGCGCCTTTAAGGTATATGGAACATGCAGGTGGTTCGGAAGCGGATTGTAAACCGCATCAATTTCAGGGTCTGAAAGCATGGCTTCGTAACTTCCGTAAGCTTTTGGAATACCAAGTTTATCAGCTTCCTTTTTTGCATTATCGAAAGTACGTGATGAAATGGCAAGCACTTCACAATTTGAAGCCTTTTGAATTGCAGGTATAATCTTTACTGTTCCGATTTTTGCCGTGCTCAGAATTCCCCACCGAACTTTTTTCATCTGTTTAAAATTTTTTGATTCATTTTATTTTTCTTTTTGAAGGTTGTATTTTTTTATTACCAGATACTTCAATTCAGTATCGCCTGCATTGCGGATCCCGTGCTCAACTCCCGAAGGACAGTAAAAGCTTGCATAAGGCATGGCATCGACCGAATCGCCAGCCAGGTAAAACCGGGCTTTGCCTTCGAGAATAAAAAAGAACTCATCCTCGGCATGGGTATGCGGTGCATGGGTTGCTGAATAAGGTTTAACAACACTCAATTTCAACGTCTGTCCATCGAGAAAATTTTTATCAGCAAACCAATATTGGTAACCAACCCTTGTCGGAACAACTCCATCGGCATTAAACTGATTCACACAATTATCGATTGTCCATTTTTTTGTGAAAGCCTGTTTTTCTTCAATATGGGCATTCTGCGCATTTACATTCAGAAACAATCCTGAAAATAACAATATAAGCAATACTGTATTCTGAAACATATCTTTCAATATTTTAATTCATTTTTGAAAAGAAACAATTATCATAATCACAATGTTCGGGAAAAATTTAAAGCGCAAATGGTATTCAATTTTCATTTCCGGCCTTCCACACCAGTACTTCCCCCGGCTTAATGTCCCTGTTGCCAACGAGTATAATTGCATTGTTTTCGAGTGGAAACCTGTAAATTGCAGATGAATAGTTTACTGCGACCCAAATGCCGCTACGCCAATAAACAAAAACACCTTCAGGATAATTTTGCACTGCAATTCCCCTGTTTTTGAATATGTTTCCAATTATTTCCCTTTCAAGCATATCCCGTTCGTTTACAGCTCCAATGTATGTAACTGTACCACTTCCGATTTTACGTGAAACCACTGCCCCTGCACCTTCAAATAACTGGTTTGTATATGTTCCGATTTGATCCTCTGTGTTATATACTTCCAGTTTTTCAGCCCATAAATACCATGTATAGTTCTTGCCCTGCAGGTCGATATGGCCCCGGTAATCTTGAGGTAACATATCGTAGGCTGTAATTTTAGCGCCGATAAGTTCGCTTATTGGAGCTGCCCAGTTACCTTCCCAGAAATGCCCATCACGATCTTTTATACCTGTACGGCAGGTAATCAAAAGGTCTCCACCGTTTTCTGCATAAGTTTTCCATCTGGCAATCAGCTTTTCGTCAACCGATTGATATGCCGGAACAATCAGCATTGAATATTTTGAAAAATCATCATTTTCTGAAATGTAATCGACAGGTGCCCCCATCGACTTCAATATTTTTTGATACTTCATCATGAACTGCAGGTAATTCCAGTCGCTGCGTTGCGGCTGGCGGTCGTTATCCCACATGTTTTCATGGCTGAAGAGAATAGCCGTAGATTTTTTTGAATATTCTTCAGGCATTTGTGCCTCCCAGTTAACATGCTTTTCAATTTCCTTAACCTCATCAATAAACTTCATATAATCCTTACCACCCTGCGAAGGGGTCACACCATCGTTTTCAATAATTCCTGCATGGTATTGCTCAACACCATACAACACCTGGCGGTAGCGGTACGAACTTGCCAGTTTTGCCCCGGCACCCAGGCAATGCCATAGCCACATGCGAACCACACCTGGTTGCAACAAGGGATTTGGGTTTCCCCAGTTAACCTGCCCCGGCTGAAGTTCAAGAATGCCATAACAGTTTTCGACGGGCCTGTAATAATCGTTGCAAAGCATCAGCTTATCGGGGTCGCCCAAACGGAAGCCCTGCAAACCCAGGTTTTTACCACCTCCATTTGGGTATGCTGTAAAGCAAGGAAAATCGGTTCCATCTGTAAGCCTTGGATCGGCATTGTAAGGCAAACCCGCGTAATTGGTCGTAATAAACTGTTCGGGAGAAATATGTTTCCTGAGAATTTTGGCCTGTTCATTTAAAAATTCTGCCTGTACTGAAGCAGTATACCTTTTAAAATCGAGAAGAGCATGTGGATTGTTCCCCCACCAACCAACTGTAGAAGTATTATGAATACTAATCTCGTAGAAATTACTGTA
>JAFGEV010000103.1 GCA_016931385.1 Prolixibacteraceae bacterium | reverse complement strand
GGAAACATGGATCACTTTGTCGATGTGTTCACCTTAGGTAAAGCCGATGCCGGACTGGCTGCCAGTATTTTTCATTACAAGGAAATTGCCATTCCCGATTTGAAACAACATTTGCATCAAGCAGGAATTCCTGTCAGGCTTTAGACTGATAGCTTCTGGCTAATGGCTGTGAGCGCTAAAAAGAAATTATTCACTAAACATTATACTATGAACACATTAACACAGAACCAGCATGACATCCTGTTCCTGACACAACTTCAGGATTTTATCGACAAGCGAAAAGAAGAAATGCCCGAGGGTTCATACACAACTTCTCTTTTCAGGGAAGGGACACGTAAAATTTCCCAGAAAGTGGGAGAAGAAGCAGTTGAAACAATTATTGGTGCAATGGCCAACGACGATGAGAATTTTTTGTACGAAGGAGCCGATTTGCTTTACCATTTAATTGTTCTTCTGGCACATAAAGGATATCGTATTGAAGATATGGCCAGGGAACTTAAAAAACGGCACAAATGAAAAGTAAGAAAACAATTGGATTTTTTTTGGGGATATTTTCATGCCTGATACTGGCCGGATGTCAGTCATACAAATCTCCTGATCAGTTAAAAGATTGCGTGACATACACGAAAGTGGATTCGTTGATTGTTTTGAAGAAGATTAGTGAAATGAAACATTTCGTGAACGATCCGATGACACAACTGCTTGTTCGTGTTGCAAAATCATTTATTGGTTCACCTTATGTTGGGCATACCCTTGAAGTGGGCGATGAAGAAAATCTGGTCGTCAACATGAGAGAATTTGATTGTACAACCTTTATCGAAACTTGTCTGGCCCTGTCTGCAACTATAAAGTCGGGTAAAGAAAGTTTTTCTGATTATTGTGAAAATTTATTGAAAATACGTTACCGCGATGGGCAAATGAATGGCTACTTAAGCCGCCTTCATTATTTTTCCGACTGGATATCGAATAATCAAAAAAAGGGTTACATCAGCGATGTTACAAAGCTTTCAGGGGGTGTAGAATTTCCTGTGAGGGTTAATTTTATGAGCAAACATTTTGATGCTTATAAACGCTTAAAAGCCGATACAACTTTATTGCATTCTTTAATTGGAATTGAAAAAGAAATATCGGGACGGGAATATTTTTACATTCCTGAGGATAGCATTTCAACTTCATTGCCTTTATTGCGAGAAGGGATGATCGTGGCATTTACAACAAATATTGAAGGGCTTGACATTATACATACAGGTTTTTTAGTTGAAAAAGGAGGTGTTATTTATTTGCTTCATGCATCGAGCGATCGGGAAAAAGTTGTAATAAGTGAAAAATCTCTGGCCGAATATGTTGATGGCAATAAACTTCAAACGGGGATTATGATTTTGGAAACAGGTAAATAGTTGGGATACCTTAACCAAGGGGGAGTGAGAAATAAAACGTTGAGCCCTTTCCCGGTTCAGAAATGACCCAAATCTTTCCTCCCATTTTTTCAACATAAGCTTTCGATATGGCCAGTCCCAGCCCGTTTCCCCCATATCTTTTTGTGTAGGAATTTTCAACCTGGCTAAAGCGTTCAAATATCATCTTAAAGTTATCTTTTTCAATTCCAATGCCTGTATCTTTAACAAAGAAGCGGGCCATGCTTTCGGTTGTTTCCACGCCAAAATCAATTTTTCCTTCCGAAGTAAATTTAATGGCGTTATTTAAAAGGTTAATCAGTATTTGTTCCAGTTTTATTGCATCGTTTTGGATGTTGTTGCATTCTTCTGGAAGTTTTTTTGACAATTGAAGCTCAACAGGGCATTTGGGTTTAAATGCCAGGTATACTTTTTCGAGCAAATCGTTTACATTAATCAGCGAAGAATATAGTTCCACATTGTTGGAATCGATTTTTGAAATTTCAACAATACTTTCAATTATGTGAAGCAACTGGATGCAACTGTTATTAACGATTCCAAGGAATTCTTCCCTTTTTTCAAGCGAAAGGACTTCATCCTTAAGTAATCCGGCAAATCCCATAATTGAATTCATCGGGGTTCGAACCTCGTGGCTCATGTTGGCAAGAAAAGCTGATTTCAGCAGGTTGCTTTTTTCGGCATGTTCCTTTTGTTTAATTAATTCTAACTGTGTTTCTTTATGCTTTTCAATTTCTTCATTCAATTCTTCATTTATCCTTTTAAGTTCTTCGTTGTTTTTTATAAGTGATGTAGTTAGCTTCATGTTCTCGAGCTTGAGCTGATGGATTTCGAGGGCGCTATCGATGGTGGTTTTTATATCTTCCTCCCTCCAGGGTTTTTCAATGTACTGAAAAATATTCAGCTCGTTAACTGCATCGCGCAGAATGTCGTAATCGGTATAAGCAGTTATAAGTATGCGGTTCAGCTCGGGGTATTTGCCCATGGCCGTTTTTAAAAATTCTACACCGCTCATGCCGGGCATACGCTGGTCGGAAAGGATAAGGTCAACTTTGTTGTCTTGAAGCAGCTTTAGCCCCTCAGTACCTGATAAGGCCGTAAGTATTTTGTAACTCTTGCGGAAAGTATTTTTGAAGATCCTAAGATTCGATTCCTCATCATCGACATAAAGAATTGTGTAATTTTTTTCAGGTTTCATGGCTTATAGCTTTATTGATCACATCACGTAACTCTTTTTGGTCCCATGGTTTTGAAATGAATTTGAAAAGCTGGTATTTTTCGTATGCAAGCTCAATATCTTCATAGTCGCTGTATCCCGAGATGATTAACCTTCCGGGAGGAATATGGGGATAACGTTCCTGCACCATCGAAAGAAATTCAACGCCTGTAATACCGGGCATCCTTTGGTCGGTGATGACCAGATCGATGGGGGTGATCTTTAGTACATTCAATCCTTCAGTGGCCGAACGCGCTGTATAAATATCATATTCCCTTCGGAATGTATTCCGAAATAAACGCAGGTTAATTTCCTCATCGTCAATGTAAAGTATTTTCTTTTTGGGAAAATTCATTGCGTATTATTATGATTAAATATGCAAGGTAAGGAAATTGTAAAAACAGTGCCATTATTTAAATCACTTTTCACATCGATTTTTCCATTGTGTTCTTTTATAATCCCAAAGGTAATTGAAAGGCCCAGACCGGTACCTTTTCCAACACTTTTGGTAGTAAAAAACGGATCAAAGATTTTCTCAAGGTTTTCTTTTGAAATTCCTTTACCTGTATCTTCAATCTGAATTTTTATTTCTTCAGTTTCAAGCCATGTACGAAGGGTAATTGTCCCTTCCTTTTCTATTGCATCGATTGAATTGGATAGAATATTCAGAAGGGCCTGGTTTAACTTGCCAGGGTAGCATTCAATTTTTGGCAGTTGCTTGTATTCTTTAACTATTTTTATGTGGTTTTTAAATTTATTTTTTAGAAGTAACAAAGAAGATTCAATCCCTTCATGAATATCGTAACATTGTTTTGCATCCTTATCGATCCTTGAGAAATCACGTAATCCTTTGATGATATCTGCGGCTCTTTCAGCGCCAATTTTTATATCGGCTATGGTCTGGGGAATGATTTCAAGTATTTCATCCCAATCATTAGCCTCTTTAATATCTTTTATCTTATTTATAAGTTCATCATTGCCAAAAGTGCCGATTTCATTGTTGAATGATTCTATCGTGGAGAGTAAATCTTCAATATCTTTTTTTAAACTGTTAATGCCTGTGTAAATAAAGTTCACAGGATTGTTGATTTCATGGGCTATGCCAGCAGTCAGCACACCCAGTGAGGCCATTTTTTCAGATGCCACAAGTTGCGACTGTGTTTCGCTTAATCTTTTGATGGTTTCGTAAAGGCTTTTATTGGTCGATCGTAATTTATCATTGATTTCCCCAATCTTGTTTTTTTGAAGAACAAGCAATTTATTTTTCCTCATTTTATTCCGAAATCCAGTAAAAACCGAAATGAGCAGAACAAGAAAAAGTATAGCAACAACAATCAGAAGGACTGATATTTGTTTTTGCCGTTTAATCAGTTCACCTTGTTCAATAAGTTCAATATTTTTTTGGTTGATTTCGTCCATAAGGCTGTCAAGCGTTTGTTTGCTTTTCTTAATTTCTTTTTGCTGAAGCGCATTATAAGTTTGTTGTTCCGAAATTTCGATTATTTGTTCCTTCAACGATTGTTCCTGAGTTTTTAAAAGGCTTTTTTGATTGTCGATCTGGTTTCGTTGATTGCCAATGTCCGATTTTTGTCTTTCAATTTCTTTAAGGCCTTTTGCCAGTTCATTATGTTGGTTCCCAAGCAATAATTTCTGTTTGTGGATGCTGTCCTGTTGTGTTTTTATGGTATTTAGGGTTAAGGCAATTTTTTCATTCAGCATTGAAAGGGAATCTGAAAAAACACCCATTCTTATTTGCAGTGAATCGATCGATCGTTGAGCGGAGCGGTAGAGTTCGGCTATATCAATTTCGGTACCTCCCAGGAGTAAAATTTCAGGGTCGATGGTAAGGTTGTGGCTAATTATGTTCGCTTTATTAACTTCAAAAACCAACTCGTTTTTATCGGTCTGGTAAAGATTGATCATCACGTTACGCTGGTTTGAATAACCTTCGCTAATAAGCAGTACCGGTCTTTGTTCAATCATTCGGTACATTTGGTTGAAATGGGCCAGTTCTTCTTTTGGCAACACAATCATACGGGTATTACCGGAAATCTGGCCTGGCGGGTATGGTTGAACATCAAGGTTGATTGGTTTTCTTTTAATTTTCCTTGAATCAGCAAATTGTTCAAATTCACGAATAAGGCCTTCGTTATTGCTGATCAGCAGTATTGAAAAATTGTTATATTCTTTCTCGTTTTGCCATGAAGTATACTGAGCAAAATTATAAGTATAGGCCCCGATAAGGCTCGCGCGGTCGGCTTGTGCATTTACCAGCATTGGAGGAAAAATACCAATCGCAAATAAAAAGAATATGAGAAAATGTTTCTTCATTTCGCCTTTTATTTTTCATAAAACGAATAGGCAACCGAAAGCATAATGGTTTGCTGTGGCTGCCTGTAACGGTCGGGGTCACGGTTTGATGTATGGTAATATTCGCTGTTAAAAATGTTTTTTCCAATAAGTTGCA
Source organism: Prolixibacteraceae bacterium (assembly GCA_016931385.1). Classification (GTDB taxonomy): domain Bacteria; phylum Bacteroidota; class Bacteroidia; order Bacteroidales; family Prolixibacteraceae; genus DAIMEA01. The sequence continues at coordinate 22,938 of JAFGEV010000103.1, read as the reverse complement.
CTGTTAGCACGTTTATTGGTTTCCAGGTTATGGCGCTGTTAAAAATCAGGTAAGGGTCGATGTAATTGGAATTGGTTGTAGCAATGGTTTTTGGGTTTTCACGTTGGCCTGCATAGTTAGCCCTCATGTTAATCTTAATTTTTTTTCCAATCGGAACAGTAATTAAAGCATTCGCACTATGGTAGCTTATTTCAGGCAATGCATTGCCATTTTCATCGGTACTATTTGTGTATGTGTAATTGAGTATGGCATTAATAAATTTGTTGGAATAACGTATGCCTGCTTCAGCGCCAAGTGTAATAAACCTTGTGCTGTTAACCCATCGATATCCTCCTGTTGAATATTCTTTTATAAATCCGTTTTCTAACGTGTTATGATATAACGATACGTCGAACTGGAAGTTGTTCCCGGCCAATGCCGAAGCATTTACTTCAAATGAGTTGATTTGTTCGGGGATTAATGTATTATTTCCAAGCCCATCGGTATAGTCCCAGGGTTTTGGGGCACGGAATGCCTCGGCATACAATAGCCCCAACGAAATATTCTTATGGTTATATTTTACGCCTGCTCTTGGCGTTATCACTTGTTGATAGATGCTGCTTAGGTCGAACCTCAGGCCCCCGGAAAAAATCAGGTTTTCAAACAATACAAGTTCCGGTTCAACAAAGGCACTTATCAGGTAATTTTCATGCATTGCAGGCATTTGGGGTATTGGAGGCATTATATCGGAGGAAGTACTGTATGTTATGGTTGGACCGTTTGCCAGTTGTTCAAATTCGGCCATGATGCCCCCGGTTGCCGAAAATATTTTATTCATTTTATAACTAAGAACACCTTCGATGCCCGTTAGGTTATTGGGCCTGAAATAACCAACCTGTGAAGTGTCGGTAACGAAGTATACTGTATTTTTTTGAACGGTAGCATTCCTGTTGTAGATTTTACCTGAAAAGTTTAGGTGGACATTCAGTTCTTTTTCATATTTGAGGTAATTGTTCATGAACATGATATTCCATAACGATCCATAATCTTTGTATCCCGTTCCAACTGCTTTCCGGTAGGTTGAAGCTGAACTTTGTTTGTTGAGGTAATTGGTACCGAATGTGAGATTTTTATAGCAAAGTTTAATATCGAAAGAGTAATCGTCTTCAAAATTATCGAGAAGGTCTGTCCAGTTGTAATCTCCATTCTTGCCTTTTAAATTTGCTTTTTCAGTCGATTTGAACATTGCAGAAGCATGAAAGCCAAGGTTTCTGTCCTGGTTATAATAGCTATATGAAGCACTTGCGTTTGTAGTGTTAAAATTTCCGTAAAGGGCGTGAATCTTTCCCCGGTTTTTTTCTGGTTTTTTTGTGATGATGTTTATGATGCCCGAAACAGCATTTGTTCCGTAAGCTACTGAAGAAGGGCCGTAAATTACTTCGATACGCTCGATATTTGAAAGGTTATATTGGCCTCCGCCATAAAAGCCCCCTGAATTAAGCTCATTAACCTGAACGCCATCGATTAATACCAGAGTAAGGTTGTTCTGGTTTGGAATGCCCCGCTGAAAAATGTAACTGTTAAGGCTCATTATGTTCCGGAACTGGAAACCCGGAAGATCTGATAAAACTTCGTCGAGTGTAAAATATCCCCTTTCCTCTATGTCTTTCTCGGTGATAATCCTGATGGTTGATGGGATTTTATCAACTCCCTGTTCAGTTTTTGTTGCTGAAGTAATTTTCAACTTCGACAACTGATTAAAATCAAGTGAATATAAATCGAGGTTTGGATCCTGCGAATAACAAGTGCCAATGGTAGTTAACAGTAAAAATAATAATATCCCTGTTTTTGATTTGAACAGTATCTTTTTTTCCCCCGCCATGTTCTGAATCAACAATCTTAAAATAAAAAAAGAATCATTTCTGTTTTTCTAATAAATATCTACTCAATGTACGATTTTTTTAAATCGGATTCATAAAAAAAGGCCCATAAATAATTACGGGCCTTTTCGATAGGTTGTTACTAACCAATGTTTTTTATGGGGTAACAAGTATTACCAGATATTTTGAAGTTTTCCAGAATTCATCGGGCTGGTCGATAATGAAGCTCTCGACCATGTTTTCATTCATAACAAAACGAAAAGAACTGTCGGGATGTACAGTAAGCACCTCGGCTTTTTTTACCATAAGCGCAATTTCTGAAAACGTACGGATATCAACTTTGTTAAAATATTCCTGGTTAAAGTTGGTCTTCATTTTCAGTGTCCTTCCCAGCCCTATAAAACCGCCGGTTTTTTGAACAACATTGTTTTCGAGCAATTCCTGCCTCGATCCGAAACAGAAATACGCAGTGTTCATCTTGTCGGATTGTTTTTTAATTATTTCCGATTTTTGCTGGCTTTCTTCGGCTAGTTGCTTGCTTTCTTCTGCAAGAGTTTCAACCTTGGTATTCAGTTCGGAAATGTCAATCTTCATTTTACCAATCTGAGAAGTTAATTCAGCTATTTCGGCATCCTTTTCTTCAATCTGGACCATGTAGCTTTTGATCATTTGTTCAAGTTCGGAAATCTTAACATTGCTTGCTCTCAGTTTTCTTTGAAGCGAGATCACAAGTTTTTTATTCTCGTCAAGCATATTGTTTATGAGGGCAATGTCGTGAATGATTTTGTCTTTCTCGCTTTTTTGGATTTCGGTATCAGTTTCCTCCAGATTGACATTTACAAGTTTTTGGACTCGCTTTATCGAATCGAGGTTTTGCTGGATTTCATTAAACGAGATCACGTAGTCGAGGATCATATCGTTGCGTGTGTCAACAATTTCCTGGATGCTGTCTTTTGCAGCATTTAAGCCTTCAATTTCTTTCTTGTACTTCTGGCACGAGGAGAGAAAAAGCATAACCAATACAAAGGTTAAAACGCGGGTAATGATAAAAACGGGTTTTTTCATGGTGTAAAAATTGGATATTTTCAAACGTATTAATTTCACTTTTAGCTTGTAACGCAAGGCAAAGGTAATTCGATTTTTTATTGAAGGGTTGTTTTAAGCGAATAATTTAAGGAAAAAAGAAATAATCCTTATTTTTGCGCCACGGTCTGTAGCTCAGTTGGCAGAGCAGCTGACTCTTAATCAGCGGGTCCAGGGTTCGAGCCCCTGCAGACCGACTTTTCTTTTTTTGGGTATATTTGATCAGTAGGCAACGATTTTTTCAACAAACACTCCTTCAGAAGATTGAACACGGATCAAGTATGCAGGGTGATTATTTCCCGGGGAAATTTGAAGTTGGTCACCATGGCGTGATGAATGAAAAATTCGTTGGCCGCTAAGGTTAAATACCGATACAATTTCATCTCCTTTTAATCGTGTTATTTCGAGTAGCTGACTTTCATCTGAATATTTAATATCGAAGTATTTTGACAGTTTCAAAACAGAAGAAGAAGTATTTATCAGAGGATTTTCAACAGGGTCGGGGTTTTGCGATAAATAAATATCATCAACTGCCAGTCCTGAAATTTTACCTCCCGACATTGTGAAGATATTTCCACAGGCGGTTAAATCGAGCCCATTGGCAACCAAACCTTCCATTGGGATTATCAGTTGGTGCCAGTTCCCATCTCGAATAAAACCAAAAGGGTCGCTACCGTTTTGAAATGTTACTTCACCCCGTGTGTCGTTGGCGCCATGAATAGCTATATTGAAAGTTTCGCTTGATTTTGAATTTAGTGAGAGGTGAAGGTACCCGTTGTCGAAATCGGAAAAATTCAGCGGGTTGTCGGAAAAAATTCCCCAGCCCCACCATCCGGCATTTCCCTGCGACCTGAACGACAAAACATCTTCGCCTTCGTATGAAGGTATCAGGTTGTTAAACGAAACGGTATTGTCCCAGTTATATAAATGGCCATTAACATTGTCGATTGCAAACTTTTCGGATATTTGAGGGTTGTTGGTGTATATGCCGTAAAGCCCCGAAACAGGCTCAGTTTCACTGTAGATAACTTCATCGATAGAAAGTGTTGCCCCTATGCTTGATGTACCACGGATAAAAAGCATCACTTTAAGTGCATCCATGTGTACTTTTGAAGCCAGTGCTGAAAGTTTAACTGAAACAGGTTGCCAGGTGTTATTTCGCTCAATATCTTGTCCGGTTTCGGTTGAAAGGGTAATGAATGCTTCATTGTTAAGCGTATCCGAAATGCCAATTATTATCGGATCTTCTGAGTCGGTCTTTAAATAAAACTGGATGCTGCCCCTGGTGTAGTTATCCATGTTACGTGGCATTAACGGCGAAAGACTGATTTCGTAACCTTGCCCAGCAGTAAGGTTGAACGATAAAGCCTCCGAACCGCCTGCCGGTGTTTCTGTTTCATTTTTTGCTACTCCCGAAGTTTCAACCTCTAAATCGTATCCTTCAGATAAAAACATATCGGTTGATATTGTTTCCTGGTAAATTCCATAATTTCCAAAAATCAGTAAGGCTGTTGTAGCGAAATCTTCCTTGCCGGTTTGCTGATAAACTTTGACCCAGTCGATGTACATATTGGCAGGCAAACTGGCCGTAACTCCGGAAACATTGTTTATCCCGGGCAAAGAACCGCCAACAGCCATGTTGAGAAGGATGTAATGTTGAAAATTACGAAACTCTTCAGTGTCATCGCCGGTGATTTCCATGCTGAAATAAGGGGTGGGCGAGTCGTTAAAATATACTGAAATCAGACTTTCTGTCCATACAACAGTATGTTTGAAAAAGCCAGATGATAAATCGTAGGGTGCAGTAAATTCACCTCCGTAGTCCCTGGGGTAAGGCCCCCAGAAAAGGTGTGAGCCTATGAAGCTGTTTTGTTGGCCGGCAGCAATACCGGCCGAGTGGCCCATCTCAAGAATATCAATTTCGCCACAGTCGGGCCAGCCTGTTGAGGTGTATCCCAGTGTCCAGAATGCTGGCCAAAGGCCGTTGGCCAGGTCAGGAATTTTAACCATGGCTTCGAGCTTGCCCCGCCTGAAAGCAAATTTGCCTTTTGTATTGACCCTGCCCGAGGTAAAATGATAACCCCTGTAATCTTCTTTCTTTGCCGTTAATATCAGGCAGTTGTTTCCCTGACCATCATCGCCCACGCTCACGTTTTCCTTGCGGTAATGCTGAAGCTCCCTGTTTCCTCCGGTGTTCCAAATACCCTCTTTTTGCTCAATGTTCCATTTTTCAGAATCGATGGAGTTGCCGTCAAAATTATCTTCCCAAACCAAAATGTATGATTGTGCGGCAACCTTCATAAAAGGCATTGACAAAACAATGAATGCAAGGACGAAAATACGTATCATTTTTTCCACTGATTAGTTTTTCATTTATAATAGTGAAACCGAAAATATTCATAATTGATGAGGTAACATATAAAAATTGTCCATTTGATGAGTTTTTGATGAGTTTTTTCTTCTGATGTGAAACAAGTGAGCAGGCCTGAAAAAATTACAATAAATTCATAAGCGCAATAAATTTGGCATACAGAATGGATTTATTTTTGGAATCACTAATTTTAGCCGAAATATTACCAGCGAAGCAACACCTTTCAAACATTGGTGCAACATGTACGAAGGCATTATTGAAACTTTGATTAAACTTTTCGCCATCTTAACCGATTTGAGCGATCAGTATTCTATCGATAAATCAGGGGCTTTGGTTGAATCGTACCTGAAGGAAAACTTTAGCAACGAATTGGCTGAAAGATATAAACAGAAGTATCAAGAAAATGTCAGGTTTTTTCATGTCGACAACAGGGATCTGATATATCAGTCAGAAGGTCAGGGCGAAGCAAAGATTAACCACAAGCTGCTTGATGAAATTTGTGCAAGCTCAGTCGAATTGTACAACCTTGAGTCGAGGTATATGATCATTGTTCAACTTCTTAATTTTATACACCGGCCCGATGAAATTAACAATTACGACCTGAGAATCGTGAATAATGTTTCAAGGGGGCTGAAAATCGATCCCGAAGAGTATGAAAACCTAGTTAACTTCTATCTTTATTCAATCGATAAAGTGCAAAACAAGAATTATTTGTTTATCGTAAACGGAAATGAAAAATACCACGATCCTGAAATAAAACACCTGTACCGTGAACACATGCAGGTTGAGCTTGAACTGATCAGGATCAACAGCATAAACACTTTCTTTTTTAAGTACTGGGGGCCTCGCAACATGTACCTAAACGGCCACAGGCTGGTGCAACAGCGCTTATATGTATTTCCCCAGGGGGGCATATTGCGTACCTCGCGAATAATTCCAATATATTACAGCAGTATTCTGTCAAGGTTTATCCAGGAGAAAGGGAAGCCGAGGATTGTAATGAATGTTGAAAATGTTGAATACCGTTTCAGCAGAAAAGTTTACGGGCTGCACCCTGTAAGTTTTCAGGAGCGCTCGGGCGACCTGGTCGGGATATTGGGCGGGAGCGGGGTTGGAAAAACCACCCTTCTAAACGTATTATGTGGCAAACAAAAACCTAATAGCGGGCGGATAACCATAAACGGTTTCGATTTGTATAACCCGAAGAACAAGGAACGGCTTAAAGGAGTTATTGGCTATGTGACCCAGGATGAATTTTTGCTTGAAGAGCTTACTGTATACCAGAACCTCGATTTTAACGCCCGTTTTTGTTTCGGAGATAAAGATGAAAAGGAAATTTCACAGATTGTAGAGCAATCGTTAATTGATTTCGACCTGGTTGAAGCACGGGACCTGGTTGTAGGAAACCCGATGAAAAAGTTCTTGAGTGGTGGCCAGCGCAAGCGTCTTAACATTGCCCTTGAGCTGATGCGTGAACCATCGGTTTTGCTTGTTGATGAGCCTACCTCGGGGCTTTCTTCAGCCGACTCGGAGAAGATTATGTACCTGTTGAAAATGCAATGCCTTAAAGGAAAACTTGTGTTTGCCAATATTCACCAGCCCGGTAGCGACATATATAAATTATTCGACAGGCTGATCGTGCTAGACAAAGGGGGCAGGGTTGTTTTCTTTGGAAACCCCATCGAGGCTGTGACCTATTTTAAAACAGAAGCCAATTATGTAAACCCCGATGAAAGCGAATGCCCAACCTGCGGAAATGTGAAAACCGAGCAACCCCTTAAAATTATTGGCGAGCGAATGGTCGACGCATTCGGTAAAAGCATACGTCGAAGAAAAATCTCTCCTGAAGACTGGTACGAAAGATATAAAGCAAAAGTTGAACCCCGCGTGGTTGATTTCATGAACAATAACCCGATTGGTGAAGAGGTTTTTCCTGAAGCCATATATAAAAAACCCGGATGGATTAAACAACTCAGGCTTTTTTTCAAGCGCGACCTTGCCAAGAAACTTGCAAATAAGCAGTATCTTTCACTTGCTTTGTTCGAATCGCCTGTACTGGCTTTAATCCTTGGTTTTTTTTCCAAATACTCACCTTCAGGAACTTATAGTTTTGCCAATAACGATAACATACCATCCTTTCTGTTTATGAGCATGGTTGTGGCGTTGTTTGTTGGATTGAGCCTTAGCGCCGAGGAAATCTTTAAAGACAGAAAAATCCTAAAAAGGGAACAGTTCCTCAACTTAAGCAGGGGCGCTTATTTTTCATCCAAAATTTCGCTGTTGTTTATTATTTCAGCCATTCAGGCAATCAGCTTTATTTTGGTGGGAAATTATATGCTTGAAATAAAAGGATTAACTTTTTCAACCTGGATTATTTTGTTTAGCACTGCCTGTGTGGCCAATTTACTTGGATTGAACTTGTCGGCCGGGCTTAATTCAATTGTTTCAATATATATTGCCATACCACTTTTGCTGGTACCCCTCATGTTATTTGGCGGTTTGATTGTTGACTTTAACAAGATGCACCCAACGATGAACAGCCATAACCGTACACCTTTAATTGGTGACCTGATGGCATCGAGATGGGCCTACGAAGCCCTGGCTGTCGACCGCTTCAAAAACAATGAATTTCAAAAGGAAGTATTCGAATTAGAGAAAAAGAAAAACGAGTACAGTTTCAAAACATTCTACTGGGTTCCTGAAGTACAAAAGCAAATCGATTATTATAGCCATTATTCAAGGGAAGGCATGAAGGAAAAAGCTTTGGAGTATTTACCTGTTATTGAAACATCATTCAATGAATTGACCGAATCATTTACGCAAGGCCCCGACTCAATTTCAAAATACATATCTGCCCTGGATACACTTCCTTTTAATATTCACACTTTGGATACTCTTTCATCAATCCTTGAAAAAGCAGGCGGTTATTACAGAAGAAGTTATGATCAGGTTATCAATGAACTTGACGATAAATTCAGGTTAATGGCCGATCGGTTTGGCAGCAACGAAGAATTGTACAACTATAAAAACAGGTATACTAATAAAAAACTTGAGTCACTGGTTCGAGGTGCCTTTTCTTTTTCACGAATGCAAATAATAGATAATCACATTGTACAAACCGATGATTACATATACATGGATCCCCTTAACCATAATGGAAGGGCTCACTTTTATGCCCCGGTAAAATTCATCGGGAAAATTAAATTTGGCACAGTATTTTTTAACGTTATAGTTTTGTGGATATTTACCGTTGTATTAATGGTTGCCCTATATTTCGATATGTTACGAAAAACATTAAGTTATTTCGAAAGCTGGCGATTATTAAGGTTAGCCAAAAAACGCGACCGGATATTTGAAAACCCAATGGCTTTTATAAAAGAGAAAAAAGAAAAATGAACTACCTGAATTTTTTATGCAAGCTATTGATAAACCAGGAACCCGCATATTTCTCAAAATAGTTTTTAATATAACCCCGATTATTCGTAATTTTCACAAATTGAACAAAAATTGAACAGGATGTTTAGAAAAACTGTGCTTTTGGCTGCTTCGATAATTTTTACATTTCATTCATTCAGCCAGTTGCCAAAAATTACTTTTACGCCTCACTGGCTTCCACAGGCACAGTTTGCGGGCTATTATGTTGCTGAAAAAATGGGATTTTACGAACAGGAAGGAATTGTTGTTGAAATTGTACACCCATCGGCTTCGGTAATGGCAACCGATAAATTGATAAAAGAGGAATCGGACTTGATCTCTTTGTTTTTAATAACGGCCATTTCAGTTAAAGATAAGGGGATTGACCTTGTAAATATTGCACAACTCTCCCAAAATTCAGCTTTATTGTTTGTGGCCAAAAAGGAAAGGGACATCCTATCACTCGACGACCTTAACGGAAAACGCATTGGCATTTGGAAAAGCGGATTTGATGAAGTGCCTAAGGCACTGATCAATTCAAATAACTACAAGGTTACATGGGTGCCCATACTTTCATCGGTGAACATGTTCATGATTGACGGGGTTGACGCGATGACGGTGATGTGGTACAACGAATACGACCAGATTTATAACTCAGGTTTTAATTATGATGAACTGACTACCATCTTTTTTTCCGATTATGGCTACAATATTCCCGAAGACGGAATTTATTGTTTAAACAAAACATGGTTGCAAAGAAAAGACGACCTCGATAAATTTGTAAGGGGAACACTAAAAGGTTGGGAATACGCGAAGGATCATAAAAAAGAAACACTCGATATTGTTCTGGCAATAATGAAGGAAGAACATGTAGCTTATAACTTTGCGCATCAGTCATGGATGCTCGACCGGATGATTGAGCTGGTTGATCCCGGAAAAAAGAACGTACAAAAGGGTGAACTTGCCGAATCGGATTTTCATAAGGCGCAAAATATCCTGATTGATGAAGGCACAATAAAAAACAAAGTAACTTTCAGGGAATTTTATAAACCTGTATTAAATCAATAAGGAAAAAATTTTTGGGAATGGCATTAAAACTTACCAAATCATTGGCATCGAGGATTGTATATTATGTCCTTACCTTTTGTATATTCCTTTTTCTAATTTCACTTTCGGTTTTCTATTTCTTTTCTAAAAAATCGATTGAAGATACTACCTATGAAAATGCATTGTCGTTAATGCAAAATACGGTTTATAAAACCGAACAGGTACTTTTAACCACCGAAAAAATTTCTAATAATTATAAATATTTATTCGAAAGTCATCAGCTTAATTGCGACTCAATCATGTTCTATACATGGTTGATTGTAAAAAATAACCCTGAAATTGTTGGATGTGCCATTGCCTTCGCGCCTGAATTTTTTCCTGAAAAAGGCTACTATTTTAGCCCATACACTTATCGTGAAAATGGAGAACTTCATTCAACCATACTGGGCAGTGCCGAATACGATTATTTTGTTATGGACTGGTACCTTATACCTGCAACCATCGAAAAGACGTATTGGTGTGAACCTTATTACGATACGGGAGGTGTTGACGCCCTTATTACTACCTATTCAATTCCGTTTTACCGATATTCAGGGAATGAGCGGACCCTTGCAGGTGTGATCGCTATCGATTTATCGCTTGAATGGCTGACTGACATTGTATCATCAGTTCATATTTTTGAAACCGGTTATGCTTCGGTAATCAGCCGTAACGGCACCTTTGTCACGCACCCGAATACCGATTTGATAATGAACCAGACTATTTTTAGCTGGGCAACTGAACTTGGAAGCCCCCATTTGCGAGATATTGGCCGTGATATGCAGGCAGGTAATACCAATTTTGTTTCCTTTAAACATGAGAAATTAAACCTTATAATTTCATATACCCCCCTTGTTTCAAGTGGATGGTCACTGGCAGTTGTGTTTCCGCGATCAGAAATGTATGCCCCTTTAACCAGGATAAGCATAGTGCTGATTGTTTTAATAGTCGTTGGGCTTGGATTACTTACTTTTATTGTAGCCAAAATAGTTACAAGGCAAATAGCACCCCTGAAATATTTTGCCAAATCGGCCAGGGAGGTTGCCGATGGGAATTTCGACAACAAACTTCCTGAGATAACCACCGAAGATGAAATGAAGGATCTGCAAAATTCTTTCGAGCATATGCAAAAAGACTTGAAAACCTATATTGAGCATCTTAAAGAAACCACTTCGGCTAAAGAAAAAATTGAAAGCGAACTGCGCATTGCCCGCGAAATACAAATGGGCATGATACCGAAAATCTTTCCGCCTTTCCCCGATATCCCCGAAATTGACATTTATGCTATGCTTGAGCCGGCCAAGGAAGTTGGGGGCGATTTGTACGACTTTTTCCTGATTGACGAGAAACATTTGTGTTTTGCCATTGGCGATGTGTCGGGCAAAGGGGTGCCTGCTTCATTGTTCATGGCTGTTACCCGTACTTTATTGCGTTCAGCAGCCCCTAAACAACAGTCGCCAAAGTTGATTGTTGAAGCCCTGAATAAATCATTGTCGTACAACAACGAATCGAGCATGTTCGTAACATTTTTCCTTGGTATTATTAATATCGAGACAGGTTACATGCAATATACCAACGCAGGCCATAATCCACCTGTAATTATTCATGAAAATGGTGATGTTAAGATGTTTGATGTGACTAAAGATATTCCAATCGGACTGTTTGCCGAGCATGAATATGAAGAAAAAGAGATGACTTTTTCTCCGTCCGACAGGATTTTTCTTTACACCGATGGGGTTACTGAAGCCGAAAACTGGGATGCACAACTATATTCTGAGGAAAAATTATTAAAGTGTTTATCTTTGGCAAATAAATCGGAACCGATTGAAATTGTTATGAGCGTTGCACGCGATGTTGTTATTCATGTTAACGATTATCTTCAATCCGACGACCTCACGATGATGTGCATCATTTATTATGGCAAGTAATGATTAAGTGATGAAAGAAGAATTTAGCATTTTGAACTCAATTGATGAGTTGCCGGTTTTGGCCGGAAAAATTGAAGAACTGGGCGAAAAATGGGATTTGCCCATGCCATTGACCATGAACCTGAACCTCGTACTTGAAGAGGCCATCTCGAACATTGTGTTTTATGCCTTTCACGATAAAGGAAAGCATCCGATTCACATAGCAGTTCAGAATGAAAGCCACGAAATTGAAATAGTTATTGAAGACAGCGGAAGGCCGTTTGATCCAACCAGCAAAGAAAAACCTGACATTAATCTGCCCGCAGAAGACAGGCCTATTGGCGGGCTGGGAATATTTTTAATATCAAAAATCATGGATAAAGTAGAATATAAAAGGGAAAATGATAAAAACATTTTAATTTTAAAGAAAAAAATATAGCATTATGAACCTGACAAAAAAGAACACGAATGGATTTTGTATCCTTTCTATCGAGGGAAGGATCGATACAACCAACTTTAATGAATTTGAAAACGAAATTGTAGGAATCATTGGTGGAGGTGAAACCAACATAATACTGAATTGTAAAGGATTGAATTATATCAGCAGTTCGGGCTTGAGGGTTTTCCTTATCGCGCAAAAGAAACTCATGGCCCTTAAAGGCAAATTGCATTTATGCGAAATGCAGCCTACCATTAAAGAAATATTCGACATTTCGGGCTTCTCTACAATTTTTAAAATTTTTGAAACCGAGGAAGAAGCTATGGCATAGGCACATCCTGTATTATTATCAGGATTCTGGGGCTGTGCATATTTGAATGGTTCTATTCTTTCTGGTTTGGATCAAGGTGCATGATATAATCTTTAATACTCTGGCCCATTTCGGTGGCTGTGGTTACTTTTTCGTAATCGATGCGGTAATTGTTAAGGTATTGAAGGAGCAATTCATCTTTTCCATCGGAGGCTGACATAATCCCGGCAAAAAAGAAACCCATTTTTTCAAGTTTATCAAAATGTAACAATATTTGTGGGTTGTCCATTTTGAGGTGAAGGTAAATAGTTTCAAACCTGTCGATGCATAGTGAGCGCAGAGTGTGTTTAATTTCTTCTTTAAAATTCACACCATATTCCTTCACAACAATGTGGGCAACCTGGTTAATATGTTCGGTAGTTACTGTAGTAACCGGAAGCTGGTTATCAGGAGTTTTGACGGTTGGTGCCTTTCCGAATTTAACTTTGATGTCAAAGTTTTCGTAAATTTTTTCAATCATTAATTTGTGATGGTCAGGCACATAAAGGGTAGGGTGTTCAATTTTCCTCAAATATAACGAAAGCAACACAACACTTTCGCGCTGGGTTTTTCCTTCAATAATGCCTTTGTATTCCCTGCCCGGGCCGCTCGACAACAAGAGGGCTGTTTCTTTCATCCCATATTTTACCAAACCTTTTTGCGAATAGGGGTGGGCAGTAATCCCGCGGGCATAAATACCTGTAAAACCTTCCTCAATACCCAGTTCTAATAATTTTTCAATCATTTTTTTCATGCAGCCTTGTCCCTGGTATCGTGGCATTACAAAGGCCATTCCAAGCTGAGGGAACATAGGGTCGCGTTCTTCAATCTCAAGTGCGTTGTGCCCCATGATGTGACCTTCGTTGGTAACACTAACAACAGAGATCAGTTCACCTGTCTGGTTTTGCTTCCAGATTCTGTCAGGGAAGTAAATATCTTCGTTTATGTATGTGTATCCATAAGAGCTGTATGCACATTTTGATATTTCTATGGCTTCTTTTTCAAGTATGCCCCGAACTTTAAATTCAACCGAATTCCTTGGGAGCGGTTCTTCTTTGATGGCTTCCTTCGCCTTGTCAATTTCTTCTGAGCTCATCATTTTTTCAACCGAACGGTTGTTGAAATGCTTGAAAAGGTGGGTTTCTTTTCCTTCTTTACCGAGGTTGATAAACGATACTTCATCAACAAACTGTTGCATCAGGAATATGCCCAATCCTTTTTCCGATAAGGTTTCTTTAATATTTTCGGGTTTATATTCTTCAACCTGGTTTGGGTCGAAAGGTATCCCTTTCTCTTTGAGAATGATTTTGATTCCGGTTGTTTGTGGTTGAAGAACAATCTCATAGTTGGTATCCTCCCCGGGTAAAAATGCGGTATTGAGTATATTTACTATAGCCTCCTCAAGGCCAAGCTCAATTTTGGCTATGTCCATTTTGCCAAACCCCAGGGCATGGGCCATCGACGACACTGTTTTTTCTATAATTGGCAGGTATTCAACCTTGTTGGGGACTATGAGCTTTATAGGATAAGCAAATTTCATGTTAAATGGTTTAAATTTTCAGGCTCAAGATAAGGGACTGAAGTCAATTTTCACAGTATTCCGATATATTAAATAACATATTTTTGAAGTTTTTAAAAAAAGTTAAGATTTCACAAAATTTATTGAGTATTTCTAAAAGAATTCCCCAAATTTGAAAAATTTGATACAATAAAAATACTATGGTAGCCTCGATGTGGGTTATGTGTTGCTGATAAACGGGTTATTTTGATATGAAATTTAAAAAAATTACCAATGCATTTATTGCATTAATGGTTATAGCCGCTGTGTTGCTTTTGTCGGACCTTGGGAACAGGGTCAGCCCCGAAAAAAGCAGGATAAAAATTAAAAAAGCAGGTTTAAATGCCGTCGAAGGTCACATTTATAAACTTGGCCTTACTTATTTTGCGCCCGAAGAGGCTTTCGATATGACTATGAAGGGACTTTGGCAGGGAATGAAGGAACTGGGTTTTGTAAAAGACAGTAACCTCATTGTAATAGCACAACATGCCAACGGCGAAATGGCAAACCTCCAGCCCATCCACTTGAATATGGACAACATGGATGTTGATGCAATCCTGGTAACTTCTACTCCTGGTATTGCTGCTGCTGTTTCTGCTGTAAAAAAACACCCCATCGTTTTTACCATGACCTACGCGCCATTAGAGGCAGGAGCTGGGAAAAGCTTTACGAACCATCTTCCAAACATAACCGGCGTAGCTTCTTTTCCTCCGGTTGAGAAAACCATCGATTTTATCAGAGAGACTTTTCCCGGCACAAAAAGGATAGGAACACTTTACAACTCTTCGGAAGCGAATTCCCGGAAAGTTGTCGCAGTAGGTAAAGAGTATTGCGAAAAAAACGGGATTGAGTTGGTAGAGAATACAGTGATAAATACATCAGAAGTATATCAGGCCATATCAGCATTGTGTTTGCGCAATGTCGATGCTGTATGGATTTCGGGCGACAATACAGCAATACAGGCCTTTCATGCAATAGCCAAAGTTTGTAACGAGCATCAAATGCCCCTCGTTGTTAACGATGTTGAGTTTGTCGATAATGGAGCCCTGGCCGGGGTAGGAATAGGCTGGTATGAAACCGGATACCATTCGGCGCCTTATGTTGCGAGGATTCTTAATGGTGAAAGCCCGAAGGGCATCCCGATTGAAAATTATGTTGATGAAGTAATCAAACTTAATATGGGGCTCGCTGAAAAATGGGGAATAACTTTTCCAGAAAAATACATGGTAAGAAGCAACCCTTTAAAGGGAAATAATTACAAATTCAGCCTTACTCATTATGTCGATAGTCCAAATTCGGAAGATGCAGAACAAGGTTTGCGCGAGGAATTGAAACGTAACGGACTCATCGAAGGGAAAGACTTCATCATAAAAGTATTCAATGCCCAGGGCGATGTGTCAACAATGAATAGTATTGCCGATGCTGTTGCCGCCGAAAAATGGGATATCGTTTTTGTAACTTCAACACCAACAACACAAACGCTTGTTAAAAAAATTCAGGACATGCCTATTGTTTTTGCAAATGTTGGCGACCCTATTAAGGCAGGGCTTGGAAAATCGTTTGTAAACCATTTGCCACATGTTACGGGAATATCGACCATGAGCGATTTCGAAGGACTTGTGCAACTTGTTATTGAGTCGATGCCGGGCATTAAAACCGTGGGTACTGTTTATACTCCGGGTGAAGTTAATTCGGTTGCTTACAAGGAAAAGCTTGAAGAGGCAGTAAAGAATAAAGGCTTAACACTTATTGCAGTTCCGGCAAATACAGCCACCGAAGTTGCCGATGCTGCTCTGTCGATTGCCAACCGGGGCATTGAGGCCTTCACCCAAATTTCCGATAACCTTACAGCCAGTTGTGGCTCTTCAATCATTAAAGTGGCTTACGATAACCGTATTCCTTATTTTGCTTTTATAGCAAAACAGGTTGAACAGGGGGCCGTGGCAGCAATTTCGCGCGATTATTACAATGCAGGCGCCGATGCAGTGCTAATTGCTATTGAGGTGCTGAACGGAAAGTCTCCCGGGGATATCCCATACAGGTATGTTAGCAAATCGAATGTCAATGTGAATAAAGATGCAATGGAGTATTTTAATGTGAAAGTGCCCGAAAAATATATTCAAACAGAAAAGAAGCAGTAAAATGACTAATTAATGAACCTGAGGAAAATATATCAACCTGTTTTGTTTTTTGTTTTTTTGGCAGCAATTCTACTGTTGTCCGACATTTCAAACCGAAAAAAAACATCCGTTGAAAAAAAGGAAAACTTCGATATTTCTGTTATTCACTGGATTGATGCACCTGCAATCGAAAGGGTAGAAAAAGGAATTTTCAGCGCTTTAAGCGACAATGGCCTTGAAGCGGGTAAAAATATTTCAGTATCGTTCTACAAAGCCAGCAGCGATATCTCAATGCTTAACAGCATTTTTAAGCAGGTACATACCCAAAAACCCGACTTAATTTTTGTAACTTGTACGCCCGCCCTGCAGGCAGCAATAAATCACATAAAAGAAATACCTGTGGTGTATGCAGCAGTTGCCGATCCGATACTTGTGGGTGCTGGTACCGATGCCAGTCATCATCTTCATAACGTAACCGGGGGATGCCTTTCAAATGACTTTGAAACCATGTGCCGGATTATTACCGAAAATGCACCCCATATTAAAACGCTTGGATCGATATACTGCCCGGGCGAAATTATTTCAGTAAAATACAGGGACGATTATATTAAAACCGCTTCAGAATACGGTCTCAATGTAAAATTCTTTCCTGCCAACAATGCTTCCGAACTGCCCGATGCTGTTTTGAGTATGGTTACTTCAAAAATTGATGCCGTTTGTCAGATGGGAGATAACCTGATGTCGTCTGGCGTTTCAACATTGATCAAAGGGGTTACAAAAGCCAATATTCCATATTTTTCATTCAACGAAAGGCCAGAAGGAACACCCATGAATTGTATTGTTGAGATTGATATCGATTATGTTCGTAATGGCTATGATGCAGGCTTACAGGCAGTAAAGATACTTGTAGATAAAATAAAACCAGGCGATATACCTTTCAATCCACCCACGAAATCGGAAGTAAGGCTTAATCCGGAAATTGCCCTGAAGTACGGGATTCAATTTAGCGGGGAAACGCGTGAAAACGCAATGTTTGTAAAGGGAGAAAAAGAACCTTTTGTTTCAAAACAAAAAATTGCGCTGGTACATTTTGTTTCTTCACCCGATTGCAACGATGTTGAAGCCGGTATTTTTCATCGCTTTGGAGAACTTGGGAATAACAGAGATCAGGATTTTACAATGGATATTTACAATGCCAACGCCGATGTTGCCACTTTAAACGATATTGTCAAAATGGTTTCTCACCAAAAATACGACCTCATTTTTTCTACTGTTCTGGCTGCCACACAGGCCCTTTCGTCGAAAATAACCGATACTCCGATTTTGTTTACCGTTGTTGCCGACCCGGTTCGAAACGGGCTTGGAAAATCTTATTCCGATCATATCCCAAATCTGGCAGGCATCGATGGGATGATTTATGCCGATAGAGGAGTTGATTTAATAACGAAATATTTACCTGAAGCCACAAGCCTGGGCGTATTGTACTGTCCTGGCGAAATGGCCTCGGTAAGTGGTTTGAATGAACTGGAAAAGTCATGCAGGGAGCAGGGGATCGTCCTGAAATCAATACCGGTGAACATGGTAACCGAAGTGTCAGATGCTACCGAATTGCTCTGCCTTAAAAAGATAGATGCAATATGCCAGTTGCCCGATAATTGCACCATCCCGGGTTTTATGGCCATGGTAAAAATTACACGGAAGCACAAAATGCCCTTGTTTTGTTTTATTACCAGTCAGGTCGAAATGGGTGCAGTTGCCGCAGTTGCAGGCGATTTTTTTCAACAGGGCATCGAAATTGCCAATATGGCTATTGAAGTAATCAATGGAAAATCGCCTTCCGAAATCCCGTATTCGCGGATTAAAAGTATAAAAACAGTTATTAATCCTGAAGCTGCAAAAGCCTATGGCCTTGAAACGCCTCACGAACTTTATAAAATTGCTGATATTGTAATAGATAATTGAGATATAACAAACAATTTAAATAGAATGAATAAGCTCGAAATTAGCCATCAACTGGCAGGGGCCGACCTGGTGCTTAAATGTACGGGCAGGCTCGATGCAAACCAGTCGGTGCACCTGAACGATTACATTGGGCGAATGGTACGTGAGGGGCATTATCACATTGTCCTCGACATGTCGGGAATTGAGTACATCAGTTCAGCGGGGATCCGTTCGCTGGTAACCCAATACAAGAACCTGAAAACAGTTAACGGGTATTTTTATATTTCCTCAATTTCAGAAAATGCACGGCAGGTGCTTTCAATGGTTGGTATGCTTGATATGCTGACCAAAGCGCCCGAAGTAAAAGACGTTTCGGAGGGGAAAGAAGAAAAGCCAGACAAAGTTACAATATCCGGTTCCAACTTTGAATCAATGCCCCTGAGCGAAAATGGAAAAGTTCAGTTAAGTTTGTATGGGAAGCCTGAACTGATTAAAGAATCTGCTTTCAATGCTCATGATGCCCGAAAGCTTGATTCCGCAAATAACCATTACTCGATTGGGTTAGGCGCTATTGGCGATTCGTTTGATGAATGTGAAAACCGGTTTG
Organism: Prolixibacteraceae bacterium; assembly: GCA_016931385.1. GTDB lineage: Bacteria > Bacteroidota > Bacteroidia > Bacteroidales > Prolixibacteraceae > DAIMEA01. Next base: position 4,204 of record JAFGEV010000103.1, on the reverse strand, counting down.
GCGAGTACCTTATACTGGGGAAAAATATAGCCTACTTACCCGCCGATGGTACGGGAAAACCCGACTACATGGTTAGCAGCGGTAAGCTGGTAGCTTCCATTGTCGAACTTTATGGTCTGCATTTCGAAGGGTGTTTTTCACGTTTAATCCGTTTCGATCCCTCTGCGCCACGGGCTTCAATCCGTTTAAGTCAACTGGTAACGGCTGTTAACGAACTTACCGGGTACAATAAATTTGCCCTGGTTATGGTGGCCGAAAGCGGTGGTTTAATCGGTACTTCGTTAAATGCTTCACCTGTTGGTGGTAAAAAAATATTTTCCTTTCCTGAAGTGAAAAATACTGTGAATTTTACTACCGAACCGGCCCATAACCGGATGCTTACCCTTTCGGTTGGTTATTTTACATTACATGCTGGTCTTGAAGATCAGTCATTTGTCAAAAAAATCCAGCCCGATGGTCAAATGTATGGGCACATACATACTGCCGTATTTCCATATACGCCTTTGAAAAAAACTGCCATCGACCTTGATGAAACCATCGCTTTTCTGTTCAATTCATCGGAATTGAACGATATATTACACCTGACCAATGATACCCGCGAAATTGTGGGTCTTGGCGAAAGTAACTTTGTTCAGGGTTTTTGCTGGGTAGCCCCTGTTGAATCAACTGCAACCGTAACAACTCAATAAACACAATTATGTCATTATTAATAGGTTCATTTACTATCGGATTAATCCTCGCTTTGCTTGCGCTTGGGATTTTTATAAGCTTTCGGATTTTCGACTTTCCCGATATCACTGCCGAGGGTTCTTTTACATTTGGGGCGGCAACTGCCGCATCGCTCATTGTTGCCGGGGTTAATCCCTTGCTGGCAAGTTTAATTGCATTTATTGCCGGAATGGCTGCAGGTGCTGTTACCGGTGTAATTCATACACGGTTCAAAATTAATCCGCTTTTGGCAGGAATATTGGTGATGACTGCCCTTTATTCAGTTAACCTGCATGTAATGGGCAAAAGTAACATGCCCCTTTTGAACGAAACCACTGTGTTTACATGGATTGAAAACTTCTCGGTATCCGTTTCGGGCGAAGGCGCAAAAGCCAATATTATTGGATGGGAAGTTGCGGTTAAGGACTTATGGTTGCTGTTGTTTTGCCTTCTGGTCATTGTGGCGTTTTGTGTGGGATTATGGTGGTTTTTCCGTACCAACATCGGTACGGCAATGCGTGCAACAGGCGACAACGATCAAATGATCCGTGCCCTTGGGGTTAATACAAAAGCAATGATTATTATCGGGGTGGCGCTGTCGAACGGGTTTATTGCCCTTGCCGGGGCAATGCTGGCCCAGTACCAGGGCTTTGCCGATGTACAAATGGGGATTGGTATGATGGTATGGGGGCTGGCAAGCGTAATTATTGGCGAGGCCATTATTAACGACAACAGCCTTGGTTTTGTGATTGCAGGGGCAGTTGTAGGTTCGGTATTGTTCAGGCTGCTCGTGGCAATTGCCTTACGTTGGGGATTAAACCCGAACGATCTGAAAATAATCACCGCACTTTTTGTATTTATTGCCCTGATTTTACCAGGCTTAATGAAAAACAGGAAAAAACTCACATTTAAAAGAAGTACCCATGCTTAAAATTGAAAATATATCCAAAACATTTAATCCCGGAACAGCTAACGAAGTAAAAGCACTGCAGGGCGTAAGCCTCGAAATTGACGAGGGAAGCTTTGTATGTGTACTTGGTACAAACGGTTCGGGGAAGTCGACAATGCTTAATGCTGTGGCCGGTACTTTTTTGGTCGACAAGGGGAAAGTTACACTCGATGGTACCGATATCACAAAATGGAGCGAACATAAAAGGGCCAGGTTTATTGGCAGGGTATTCCAGAATCCCTTCAGCGGAACTGCCCCAAATATGTCGATTGAGGAAAATATGGCCCTTGCAATGAAAAGGGGCAAAAAGCGTGGGCTGGGCTGGGGTTTGCCCAAAAACCTTATTGCTGAGTTCAAAAAAATGGTTCAGCCCTTAAATATGGGATTAGAAGACAGGCTCGAAAACCCCATTGGAAAACTTTCGGGCGGACAGCGCCAGGCTTTAACTTTGCTTATGGCAACAGCCTTAAAACCTAAACTTCTGTTGCTCGATGAACACACGGCTGCCCTCGATCCAAAAACAGCTAGCAAGGTAATCGACCTTACCCAAAGGGTAATCTCCCGCGACAAGCTTACAACCCTCATGGTGACACACTCGATGCAGCAAGCTGTTAACCTTGGCGACCGGATTATTATGATGCACCAGGGAAAAATCGCTTTCGATTTTAAAGGCGAAGAAAAATTACGCTTGAAAGTTAACGACCTATTAACCCTTTTCGACGAACTTCGACGTAAGGACAATATCGATCCGGCTGTTGCAGCCATGCTTGAGGAAAATTACATTTAACCGTTTTTTCATTTCAAATGAAGCTTATTAAAATAGTCCGTGCATTTTTTGCCTTGTTCATCATCGCTGTGGTTTTGCTTTTGCTCGATCTTGACAACAGGGAGGCAAAGTCGAAAAAGGAACACTTTGACATCGCCATATTCAAAATTGCCTCCCGACTTATTCTTGATCAGACCGAACAGGGCATTATCGACGGACTGAAGGAGGGTGGCTTTGTTAACGGGAAAAACTGCACCATCAAATCATTCAGTGCCGAAGGCGACATGCCCACGGCCAACATGATCGGGCAGAACATTGTCAGCAGTGGTTTCGACATGGTAATAACCGCCAGTACCCCCGCCTTACAGGTAATGGCCAATGCAAACAGGGAGGGAAAAGTGATGCATGTATTTTGCACCGTTACCGATCCCTATGGGGCAGGTGTCGGTATTACCGGGCCTGAACCCGACCAGCACCCGCCACATCTTGTGGGTATTGGTACTTTTCAACCAGTGGAAGAAGCCTTTGAAATTGCAAGAAAAATGGACCCTTCGCTGAAAAGGGTGGGTACGGTCTGGTGTACAAGCGAAGTATGCTCAGAGGCTTGTTTGAAACTAGCCCGAAAAAAATGCAGTGAGCTCGGGATCGAATTGTTGGAATCTGGTATCGAGAGCTCAACACAGATACTTGAGGCTGCAATGGGACTTACCCTTCGCGGTGTAGATGCCTTGTGGCTGGGTGGCGATAATGTGGTGGAGTCGGGAATCGACCAGTTGATCAACGCGGCTAACCGTGCAAAAATCCCATTGTTTACGAACAATCCATACAATGTTCATGGCAATGCACTTTTTGGCCTGGGGGCCGAGTATTACCAGGTTGGAAAAATTGCAGGAACCCTGGCCGGCGATATCCTCAAAGGAAAACCCACCAGCGAAATTGGTGTAAAAAATGTAGTGCCCAATTACCTGAAACTAAATCCCGATGCCTTGAAAAATATGAAAAGGCAATGGGATTTGAGCGGATTTAAGGGTGAGAAATAGTTTTAGCCGAACACTACTGTTTTTCATGGAAATATTATTCCATTTGTTGTAATTCTTTTCGTTTTTCTGTTATTCAGGTATTTAAGTTGAGGCAGGAATATTTCAGAAGACATTTTATGATCCCTTTCTGTTAACTTAAGAATCATGGCTTTGCCTTAAATGAAAACATGGACTGCTTATAAGCATCTATCATCAATTCATCAATTATTTCCTGTCATTCACCAAAATAATATATGATTTTTAAAATTAATTTATTAATATGCTGTTTGAATGAATTAATATTCATGATTTTATAACTCCTTACGATTTAAACTAAATAAAAACACCATGAAACTAAATGAAAAACTCTATGTCATCGAAAAAATGACACGTTTGATTAAACATGAAAAAACAGGGAATTCAAGTGAATTTGCCCAAAAATTAGGCATTTCAAGGAGTCAGTTGTTTATTGAAATTGATGAATTAAAAAGCCGGGATGTTGATATAGCCTTCGACCGCAGTATTAATTCCTTTGTTTTTTCTGGCGCTAAAAGAATCGAATTCAGGGAGCCGATTTTAATTGTCGACAACTCTGATATGAACATGATTAACGGTGGTTTTTCCCATAAAAATTGTTCCGTTCATTTTTCTGGACTGTACTCCCCTAACTTTGTACCTGGGAATTCTCGCTAATTAATTGCCCTGAAAATCCCGTTAAGGGACAATAGGGATAAAAACAAGCCCGTCAGCCAATCCGTTTTC
>JAFGEV010000102.1 GCA_016931385.1 Prolixibacteraceae bacterium | reverse complement strand
GCCCATACGTCGCCATCCATTCGCCGGATACGTTCATGATCGTCACGGCGGCGTTCGTACCAAAGGGCATAATGCTGTTCGATTATGCCAATGTTGTTACATTCCATTTCATCAAGCACATCGTGCAGGTTGTCGGTATAACCTTTGCCGGTTCGCCCGGGAACAAATCGTGTCAGAGCCAGTTGTGCCCGCTCAAGTTCCCTTGGCCTGTTTTTAAAATTCCACCATGGGACGCCAGTAGTTAAACCGGTTATGACTTTATCCCCATGTACAATCCAGCCATTTTTAATATGTGTTATTTCCCTTTTATTCGTTTCTGTTTTTTCATTTTTGAAAAGCAAATCGGAACTGATAATCGCATTTTTAGGTATTTCACCCGAGATGGGGTTTCGAATCACAGCTTCATCTTCAATCCATTGCTTCAAGGTTTTCACAGGCTTTTGAAAATAGCCAACAATTTCGGCAGCCATTTCAATTGTAGGGCTGCTGGTTGCATCAGTGTTGTATTCAATAAAAGGATTTTGAGGGATTTTATCTTTCCCGATGCGTTCGGCCAGCTGGGCATAAAACAGGCTGCGCGGGTTTACATGACTATTGGCTTCGTACCAATACCCGTTTCCGGCAAATTGTCCCCATGCGCCATACGCCCAGTTCACTGCGCCAGGAGGTGCAAAATTTTCGATGCGTGCAGCCGAACATTGCCAGAACATTGAGAATGCGGCTGTCCAGCCTGCTCCCTGTGCATCCTGCCCACGATTGGCAAAACTCAGTTTGTGGCCATCAACATTCACAATATCGAACAAAACCCCTGATGCCCAGGAATCAATTGCTCCACTAAAACTGTGAGGCAACACCGATTCGCATTGTACAAATGCATTGGGCCCGGTAGCCATAAATCCGGTTGAAAAATCGTGGTAACCTTTTTCGGAATAAAGCCTCTGAAACAAATTCAATGAGCCTCCATTGAAGAATGTGTTCCGACGATAAGCAGCAATCTCAGAAACCGGATCGGTTGAAATACAATCTTCAACCGTGATTTTTGAAGCCGTTTCATAAGTTGCCACAGCCGATCCGGCAAAATGCTTAAATTTCACCTGACGTACCCAGCAGTTTTCTGCATTCTCAAAGGATATGGCATTCCAGCAATGTTCTTCATCTTTTGGGTTTTCTGTATTGTAGGTTGATTTAAGGAAAAGATTTTCAACCCCAACATTCGTGATACGATTATCTGAAGGAAGCTTCTTAACCATTGCCTCACCAAACCTGGAATCGATCGGAGTGGTGATGGGCACGTCGATGGTGATCGTTTTACCATCGATTGACTGAATTGTCCGCAGCCATTTCATGCTGTGATAACCGGCACGCCATTGCAACCAATCGGTTTCCCCGCCAAAATTATTCATACCCAGAAAATTGATCCAGTCCTGTGAAAACGGCAGGGTAATTTCGATAACATCACCTGCATTTAGTGCGTTTGCATTTTCAAGGTCAAATTGAAAAGCATTAACCGGCACATAATCATTTGTAATGTTTATGGTTTCCTCGGAATATTCATTGGCACCACCCTCGACACGGAAAAGGGTTTCGCGTGCCAAACCATCGGCAATGATCACGGTTTTGTTCCAGCCACTTCCACGAATAACAATTCCTGAAGCTTCAATTTTAAACCGTCCTGAAACATTATAAGTTCCCGGCTCTAACAATACAGCTCCCCGAAATCCATTTTCATTCAGCGGTAAAGAAACCAAATAATCCAGAGCCTTTTGAATTTCTCCGGTAGCATCTCCTTCAACCAGAGGAACAACAATTTTTACTTCAACATTCGGAACAGGGATCTCCGATAGCTGATAACCACAATACGAAAAATCAGGAATACGGTTTCCAAGGGAATCGGCATGATAAATCAATTTGCCATCTGCTCCCAATTGAACAGGGGGTGGTGTGTTTTTTTGTTTGGGTGCAGCAAACAGAATGACCGGTAGCAGGAATATGGCAAATAGCAATATTGCCAGTGCCGGCTTTTCATGTTTATCTGTTTGAAATGCACCTTTCATCGTATTCTTTTACCTGTTACTGTAAACCTTTCGCCCCTACAGGGCTTATATGTTATTTTTACTTCGCATTCACAATAGGGCTGAGCCCTATTCTATTGCTTAAAGGCCCTTGGCTTATAAAATTTTGCACTTTACAGCCCTGCATCTCAAGGGAAAAAGGCTGCGCCCAACACTTTTGCCTGAAGGCCGTTGGCCTTTTCATCACAGTTTAGACCAAATTTACAATTTTTCACCTTTCTTCTTCAAGCGTTCTTCCCATTCGGTGCTGAGTTTCTTCAAATCGTAACCCCTGCCGGATAAATAATTATTTATACGACCCTTGTATTTCCCAAACCAGTTGTGTTTCTCACGTGACGTGCCACCATCGATCGCATGTTCGCGAGCCTCGGTCAGCCAGATCAGGATTTGTTCTTTTTCTTCTCCGGTTAACTGAGGGATCATCTCACAGAAACCATTGTAAGTGTTGTTTAAAACGTTATATGTCAATCCATCTTTTACCTGATCGACCTGTTCTTCTGTAATAATATGCTTTAATTCAGAAATAAAGGCAAAATGATGGTCGCGTGTTTTCAAATCCTGTTCAGCTTTTCGAAGATCGATTTTGGCATCGCGCAATTCCTTGTTTTCGGCATATTCTTCACGGATTTTTGCAACATCGGCATTACGCGATTCCTCGGCATTATTCAGAAAACGATAGTGTGAAACAATAATGTCACGAACACGTATTTTTATGGCCTCGTTTTCAAAAGTCATGGCGTTGACTATTTTATCAGCCCTTTCGGTAATGACTTTTGTATATTCATCAATTTCCGGCTCAGCTTGTGCATTTACTGTAAAACCGGTAAAGAGAATAAAAAGGTTAATTATTAAATACTGTTTCATTTCATAAGTTTTTATATACCACATTAGACACAATAGATCACATTAGTATTTCTACTGTGCCCTATGTGCCTATTGTGGTGAATCAGCTTATTCAGCCATTACTCCACCCTTTTCAGCCAGGGTGTCGTGATTATTTTTTAAATCTTTCCAATCAACTTTTTTAAGCGGATCGATACCATTGATATATTTTTCAATATTCGTATAGCCGTCTCCATTTAAATCTCCATTGGCATCGGACGCATTCCGGGGATTCAATCCGTATTTCTTTTCCCATTCGTCGGGCATTCCGTCTTTGTCAGAGTCAACACGCGGAGTTCCTTTATATTCAGGATAGCCCCCCACCTGCCTGATATCGGTAATAATTCCGTATTTGTATGAATCGGGGCCCAGGCGGCGATGTTCAAATTGATAAAGGCTGTCAACAACCATATAATCGTTTAAATCGATTTTATTTGCGTGTGTTTGCTTCACAATGCGTACATCAACCGCATCGCGTTTCGGAAGGCTGGCACCTGCATTGTCCAAAACCCACTCATAAGCATCTTTTGTATCCATAAGCTTGAAATACGGCATTCCAAAGCGCTTATTATTTTTGATTTGAGGAAGAAACTCACCGGCATCGTCCATATCTTCAATCTGCACTCCTTTCCAGTTATCTTTAGTGACTTCAGGATATCCTTCCATGATATTCCCTTCAACCCAGACTTTTCCGTAAATTTTGGTTCCGTTAATCACATAACGAGATTCAGGTTTAACAAAGCGGTGGCCAACCGGTGAGTCTTTTGGAGTGACCGGCCCGGGTTTATAATAATTATTTATGAGCTGGTATCTGGAGCTGTAATCACCTCCATCCATCGTTCGATGATACCAGTTATACACCACATTATTGGCAAAATTAAAAGTGCCGTTCATACCAACCGAAGGATTACGGCCGGTATTGTTGGCCCACAGGTTACGTGCAAATAAACAGTTTTGTCCGCCAAGCGTACTCCCAAAGGCATGGCCATACGTATCGAGCGCCTCGGCAAAGATGCTGTTCTGGATTGTAATGTTTACCAGGGAAAATTTATGCCTTGTAGCTTTCGGATTGTTTGGGGCATCGGTAAACATGTGGCGGTAAAGTGTCATATTCTCATCAAGACCCCATGAAGCGGATACATGATCGATCATGATATTGCCAACCGGATTCCCGCCTATGGCATCATCACGGCGTCCAACCCAGGTATCTCCCCTGCGGAAACGCATATGCCTTATAACTACATCATGTGTGTTGATCAGGAACGACTCACCTGCTATGCATACACCGTCACCCGGTGCAGTTTGTCCGGAAATTGTAATATAGGGTGCATTAATATTAATTGGACGATCAAGTTTAATAATGCCTGCCACATTAAAAACAACTACCCGCGGGCCGCCTGCATCGCAAGCTTCACGGAGCGTTCCGGGACCGCTATCGGCAAGGCTGGTCACCACGAACACTTTTCCGCCTCTGCCACCAAAGGAATACATTCCACCACCTTCGGCGCCGGGAAATGCAGGTATATCGGCCTGTGGTAAATCATCGTCACGCTGGGCCCACTGATTGTATACTTTGTTGTTTTGCATGCCCCTGTAAATTTCAGGCCATGCTTTCTCCCATGCTTCAGAATCTAACCTATCCCAAACCCTGTTTAAAGAATCAACGGTAGGCTGTACTTCACTCATGTTGGGGTATTGTGCGCTGGCAAAATAAGCCAGAAACAATAAAAATATTGCGTAAACACTTGTAATTCCTTTTCTCATAACTAATGTGTTTTTAAAAATTTAAGAACAGAAACTGTACCGTTTTTTCTTTGAACGGCTAAAATGTAGTGGCCGTATTTTAACGAGCTTAAATCATGTACCGTGTTGAGCGGTTTTGATTGAACGAATTGGCCATTACAGGTATAAATTGTTATTGAAATGTTTTCGGCAGAAAACAAAAAGTCATTTTCAATAAAATAGTATGTTTGGGAGGTATAATTTGTAGATGTGTTGTTTTTATTTAGAAGATGATCATCGGCAGGCGTGCTTACCACACCGTTGTCCCTAACCGATTTTACTTCCAGTTCACTTAGCGTATAAGCATTGTCGGGCATTTCGTTTGTTGCTGACATGGCTACAAACTCTCCATTCAGGTAAACCAAATATCCAATTGCATCTTCAACGGGATCCCATAAAACGGTATTACCTTCCAACCGGATATTTTTGGGCGTTTCCAGTGTTTTTGTTGGCGTTACCGGATCCCATTCAACCTTGTCTTTCCTGAAAAAGAAAGCATATTTGTAAAAGTTGTTGTACCATGCATCGGAAACCTGATAACTCCAGGCTGCACGTTGTGTGGTGTCAACCGGATTGCCTTCAGTGTCTACACTTTTATACTCGGCAAAATAGCTGCTTTCATGATTGTTGCCATCCCATGTTGACCATCCAACCGGTTTGATATGAGGGCCAAGGGTGCAGTTCAGGTATACTACTGAAGATTTAGGCTGCCAGGGCCTTCCCAGGTAATACGAATGATCTGCAACTCCCTCTTCAGCCGTTATATTGCACTCGCGAAAAACAATGCCATGAAAGAATGTATTGCCCGAGGTAAATTCAGTAATGAGCTTTGCATCGGCCGGCGCTGAAATATATTGGCCTCCCTGAAGGCAATTGATGGTACACTGATCGAAAACTGCGGTGGCATCGCCATACACAAAATCAGTGCCGCCTTCAACATAACATCTGAAATTATATTGCCGGTTCTTATGGGCATAATAGGTGTCCTGAAAACCCAGGAACCTGCAATTCTTGTATATTCCTCTATCTCCAACAGTCCTGACAGCCAGCGCTTGTCCAACTTTACCTGCTGTATTTTGAACAGTAATATTTTCCATATAGAAATCGGAGCCTTCAACCAAAAACGTATAAGTTTCGGCACTTGACAAACCGCTTGAACCGGCATAATCGTTCCACGACAGAACAACATTATCAACATTCTCACCTGTTAGGCTAACATTGTTTTTTGAAGATGGCACAACAATCTTTTCCTGATACAATCCACTGCGGATAAATATCAACGTGCGTTCATGCTGATTATCCGGGACCGCATTTATAGCTTCCTGAATTGAAATAAAATCACCTCCCCCGTTTATGTCAACAACAATATCGAATACCTGTGCTTTAATGTTCAACGAAGCAGCAAATAAAAGCAGGAATACGATTAGTTTTGCTGTAAGTAACTGCATCACTACATTTTAATCATTTTTGAAACGATCCAATTGTTTTCTTTCGTAAGGGCCTTAATCAAATAACAACCACCATTGAGGCCACTAACATTGATTGTTTTACCTGACCGATCAATACTTTCCGATTGGATCAAATGCCCTGACAGGTCGAAAATCAGTATATAATTTATCCCGGCATTTGTTTCAATGGTAAATTCTTCTGAAACAGGGTTTGGAAAGATTGTCAAATATTCATCAGTTTTCAGATACCTTTCCACATCTTGACCTGAAGTATTTAAATCGATCGAATCGCCAACCAGTTCGGCCAGATATGCTTCAAGGTAAATATACCCGCTGGGGGTTATGATCCTGAAATCGGTCCCATCCTGAGGGTTCAGGCCGTTTGCGGTTTCCCATTCATCGGGCATACCATCATGGTCGGTGTCTACAGGCGCTTCATCTTCGGTTGTTTCAGAATACACATCCCAGGCTGTAACACCACTATCCCTGTCTTCAGGGCTTACAAGGTTGTTTTGTGTGTCAATCAGCCCTTTTCCAACTCCCAGGGTTGGTGTTTGCTGTCCTTCACCTGTGGTATATTCGAAGCGGACAATCTGAATTTCTCCGGTCAATTCTTTTATCAAACGCTCATCATGAGCATCACGCACCGGGAATGAAGCGCCAACTTCTTGTATTACCGATCCGTAAGCTTCTTCGGCCGTTTGCGTATAATTTGCATATTGTTCCAGTACGCCATCGGTTTGAACAAACTCAGTATCAGAATAGATGTTATCTTTTCCACCCACAGAACCCGTGCTAACCCCAAGCCAGTTATCATTGGTCAAAGCCTCATCGCCTTCCATCACATTGCCATTGAAATACCATTTGGCATAACCGTCAAATTGAACACCATCCCTGTTTTTCGATGGCGCGGCAAAATTGTTGCCCGATGTTGCAGGGCCTTTTTTGAAATAATTGTTTACCACGTTGGTATGGCAAAAACCTTTGCCATTGGTTCCTTCCCACTCGCCTCCATAAAAGGCGCCCGAGCTGCCCCAGTTGTAGTTTACATTGTTCCGGTAATCGACCAGGGCATAAATATCATTTGGATTCGAACCGTTAATACGTGGCATACGGCTGTTATGATGCGCCAGCAGGTTATGATGGTACGATGCATATTCGCCTCCCCATTGTGTGCCATAACCCCTAGATCCTTTTTTGTGAATTGAGTTGTATAGCGATTCGCTGATAATGCACCACTGTACAGTTGTGTTATCATTGCTTGAAAAGTGGGTGGTTTCTTCAATTGCCCAGCTAAAAGAGCAATGGTCAATGATAAAGTCTTTCCCGTTTTCAATACGGAAAGCCGACACTTCAGCGTTCATGATATCGCCCGGACGTGAACGGATATAACGGACAATAATGTTTTCCGATCCTGAAAAATTCAATGTTGCGCCGCTGAAACAGATGCCATCACCGGGAGCTGTTTGCCCTGCAATGGTAAGGTTTTTTGCAGCCATATGGATATCCCTTTTCAATTGTATGACACCTCCAACCCTGAACACAATGGTGGTAGGAATTTTCATTTTCGTTGTGCCGTTAATTGTGGTATCCTGTTGGGCAAGCGCCCATCGAAAGGAACCAACAACAGGTGCTTCCCCTTCGTTATAATCCTCAAGGCTGGTTACTTCAACAACCTGGGCATCGAGGAATATTTTTCTTCCGTCAATTACAGTTCCCCTGCCGCCTGTAACAAACCTCCCATAGCCTTCAGCTCCCGGAAATGAAACCGGCTGAGCATTAATCCGGGCAGTGCCAGCCACACAGATAAATAATACAAAAGCCAACTTCATTAAGCCTTCTTTCCTCCCAAACATCTTTATTTTCATTTTTTATTCGTTATGAAACTTCATATATATCCTAATCTTTATCTATAAATTATTGTTGTCCAGTAAAATTCTAAAACATAAATATATATTGAAATAATTTTTAAATATCCTGATTATCATTTTGGGCTAAAGCCCTGTTTAGAAAAATTGATTCAGTAACCCCGGGCTTAAGCCCGGGGCTATTGAAATCCCCTATTTACAGGGGCTTTAGCCCAAATGTTGTTTTTTACCTGACAGTACAGTTTTCAAATATTCAATTTTAAATTTTACTCTACAAGCGGATCAAAAGATCCATCGAACCACCCTACTGTTTGTTTTATTGAATCGCTGCTGTTCAGCATAGCTTCAGGCACCGACATAAAATCGTATAATTCTTTATAGTCGAATACCATTGGCACATCGTTAACTACAGCATCCATAATACGCAAAGTTGTTTTGAAATATGCATTGTAAACTTCGCTGTCGTTGATGTTTATACTTCCATTGTAAGCGGCTGTATCGATCATTTTCCATCCGTACAAAGGATCACCTTCAGGAACAGACAGTGGCCTCATATAACGGGCATTTACCTGTATAAGCAGTCCGTAACGATGTGTTCCGTTCAATTTTGGCGTATTTGGCCCTAAATCGCTAGTAAACATCTTGCGCCTTCGTAAATCCCAGTATCTTTTATTCTCGAAAGCAAATTCAATCTGCCTTTCGTTCATGATGATTTCGAGCAATTCGGTTTTGCCGGGATTAGCAGGTATACCGTAATTGCCATCGCCAGCCTCAATACCGGCTCTTTGCCTTATAGCAATAACATTTTCCATTGCCTCGCTTGTTTTGCCAAGTTCATTGGCACATTCGGCAAAATTGAGCAATACTTCAGCATAACGTATTTCATGCCAGGTTTGGCTTCCCAACGAAGTATTGTCCTTGTTCAGGTTAATGTCGCTGGCTTTTTTACAATAGAAACCTGTTCCGGGTTTTGTATTGTATTCCTGTGCATTACGGTCGTAAGTCCATTGAACTGTGGTGGTTTTTCCGTTCATTTCCCAGGTACAGCCGTTATATCCGATAATGTCGTAAAAACGCGGATCCCTGTTTTGCCAGTAATAGGTTGAATCATATCCCGACGCGGGATTGGTTATTCTTTTACCGTTAGACATACAAAAAGCTTTCACAAAGTTCCATGTCGGGTTTTGACTTCCACTTCCACCACCTGAACGGGGGCGGATGGTTGACTCCCAGCCTGTGGCAAAATCCTGGCCGGCCGCAGCGCTGTACTGCCTGAACAGGATTGCTTCAACATTGGTGGTAATGTTTGATGTAAAAATGGTGCTATATTCGGGATGTAAGCCCCTGCCTGTAACAGCCAGGATTTCAATAGCCTGTTTATTGGCATCGTAAGCCTGTTGCCATCTTTCAGCTTTGTTTTCAGGATTGAACATTGGGCTGGCCCAATGAAGCAGTACCCTGCCCTTATACGCAGCAGCTGCACCTTTGGTAATTCTCCCAAAATTATTTGCATCCCACTGATCAGGAAGATGTTCAATTCCATAGTCCATATCTTCAACAATAAGGTTAATGCATTCAGATGTTTTATTGCGTGCAACGTCAAGTATTTCAGTATAAGGATCCTGAACATGCATAATCATAGGAATGCCACCATATATTTTTATGATTTCCCAATAGCGGTATGCCCTGAAAAACCTTGCCTGTCCAACCAATACTCCTTTTATGCTATCGCTGAGTGTTGACCCTTCTATACCTTCGATGGCAATATTCACCTGACGGATAAGCTTGTAATTGTCTTTATGGAACACATCAGTTCCACGACTGACAAAAGATGTTGAGAAATTCGTGGGCTCAACAAAACCGTACATTAAATTGCTGACCCCTTCGGAGGAGCTATAGGTTTCGTCGCCCCAGGCACTCCCTTCACCAAGTGACATGTCAGGCATATTGTCTTCATACAATTTGTTAAGGTATAACGTTGCAGTTACTTCGTCGTCCCAAATGAGGTCATCGACCGTATTTAGGTCATGCTTGTCAAGTACATCCTCACAACCGAAAAGGGCTGTAAAGAATACCAGCATTATCAATATTGATCTTTTTTTCATTTGTTCAAATTTTTAAGTTGCAGATTTCCTGTAAGATCATTTTGATCAATTAACTGCTTACAATTTAAGGTTTACGCCCAAACTGAAAGTCTTCAGCAAGGGGTAAGTATTGTACCGTGATATTGCATCCTCCTTATAATCGAAGGTAGTGATTGGCGACCAAAGGTTGGTTCCAACAAAGTATACCCTCAGGCTCGGAATGCCAATCCGTTTAGAAAGATTGGAAGGAAGCGTGTAGGATATGTTCAGGTTATTCATACGCAACTGCTTATTGTCCTTCATCCAAAAAGTTGAGACATATTTGTTTTCAGTAGCAAACTTTGGGTGTGGATATGTACCGTCGGGATTGTCCTCACTCCAGAAATCGCTCCAGAATGCCGGTGAATTATCCTCTTTATCGGGCACTGTGCGTGCAAGTTTATCCACTACCTGATTGGAAATCCCATATTGCATGGTAAAGAGCATGCTGAAACTAAAATCTTTCCATGAACCACCAATTGATAAACTGGTTGGGAATATGTTCTGCCATACAAAGTGGTCGTTTACGCGTTGAATATATCCTTTGTCGGTAACCTCATCGATAATGCCATCAGGTTCGAACACGATGGGTGGTTCTCCCTCGGTTGATACCCCTTTTCGCCCAATGTCCTGGTAAAAAAGCATACCAACTTCGGCAATTTTTCCAAATGGACGGTAATCGTGTCCCCATTTTTCATTCCATTCGGCATTGATCTGATCCAGTTGTGCCTGGCTGCGTATGATACCCAAATCGTCGTAACCTTCTTCCCGTCCGGCTGCAAAAGTACTTTGACCAACAGGATACCTGAAATCATTTGGCGCATAACTTGAAGGCCTTGCCAAAATTTCGTTCGACCCGAAGTTGAATACGCCCCGTACATACCATTTAAAATCGGGCCCGATTTTATCATTATATTGTAAGCTTGCATCGTATCCCCAGGCAACAAGTTCACCAATATTTTCACTGGGCATTTGTATAATACCCGATGTAAGTGCAAACTCGGAAGCGCGGCTGTCAAGAATATCGACCTGATGAGTGCGGTAAATATCCAGGTCTAAGCCCAGCCTGCCATCCAAAAAGCGGATATCCATGCCATAGTTTTGCATTCTCGATTTTTCCCAGGTTACCCCTGAGCTGATCACATCGGTTTTTCCTGAAACGCCCATTCCGCCGTAAGGCACCCCATTTCCGAAAATGTAATTTCCGGCTGAGCCAAAAGAAAGTGTATATTCATAACTGCCCACAGAAGCGAAACCGGTAACGCCGTATGATCCCCTTATTTTTAAGAAATTAATAAAACTCAGGTTTTCTTTCATAAAGGTTTCTTCGGAAATGACCCACCCCAGGGCAATCGATGGGAAGAAGCCCATTCGCTGGCCGGGGGCAAACTTGGTGGTGCCTTCGTAACGCCCGGCTGCTTCAACCAGGTATTTATCGGCATAGGAATAATTGAGCCTGAAAACCCCGCCTAAACGTCCCGATTCCGACATGGAACTGTTTGCATCGGCATTCAGGTAGTCGAAGGCTTCCTGTAATGGAAGGTTTGGAATGACCATTGTTTCGGAAGTAGCTTCAAAACCATAGCCATTGCTCTCGCTTTGTTCGTATAGCACAAAACCAGAAACATCGTGCAGGCCAAACTCGTTGGCATACGATAATGTTGTCCGAAGCTGATAGCTCTGACTGAAGGAATATGATTCAGATATCCTGTTATTGTTTTCAACCTCCCTGATCTGGCTCACTGTATTGCCCAGCACATACTGGCTAATGGTATCAATTGTGCTGAAGTTGTAAAGGGTGTAAGGTATGCTGTAGTTTTTATTGTAACCATGACCCTCTCCAAGACTGTAAGAAGCCTCGGCCTTCAGCCCCTTTATTTTTTGAAATTCGTATTGAAGTTTAACGTACAGGTTGTTGCCTTTGTCGACCGATTGGCGGTAGCTGCCTGAATTAAAAAGGGCAAAAGGGTTAAAACTGACGTTGTTCCCAACATATTTCCCGTCAATCATATAAGGCGACCAACGTGGCGCCTGAAGCAGTTCCTGGAAAAAATCTTCCATGGTATTGTTCCCTGCCCCGGTGTAATAAGGCCGGGTATAATCCCTGCTATCAAGGTTAACCGTTATAGCAGCTTTTAAACCTTTAACAATTTCGGCATCGAGGCTTAACCTGTAGGAATGTTTTCCCACACCCAGTCCCGGAAAATTCCCTTCGGTATATACATAGGTCCCGCCACAAAAATATTTCACCCTGTCGGTACCGCCGCTTACGTTTACCGAATGGCGCGAAATGGATGAGGGTTGCCAGGCATCAGCCAGCCAGTTGTAATCAAGGTCTTTCATCAGGTTCAACTCATAATCGCTTATCTGTTCAAAGCTTACATCGTCCTTGTAACGCGCGTTCAACATACGGGCATGATCATAAGCGCTTAGCATTTCGGTTTGCTGGGTGGCATCCATGAAACCCTGGCTGCCAGAATAAGATAACCGGAGTTTCCCCTCTTTACCACGTTTGGTTTTAACCAGGATTACACCATTTGCGCCCTTACTGCCATACACAGCAGCCGATGCATCTTTTAATACTGAAATACTTTCTACTTCGGAGGGATCAAGCATTTCAAAATCG
>JAFGEV010000101.1 GCA_016931385.1 Prolixibacteraceae bacterium | reverse complement strand
TAAGATTCCCTTGCATCAAGAATGTGAAAATTCGGCGGCAGGTTGTTTATCCCGAAAAAGAAATTGTAACTTTCGGTAATGTTATCGTTTTTTATTGAATAGGTTGAATTTCCAAGCGACTCCCACATCAGTATTTCATCATTATTAATTGAAAACGAATACCCGGCCATTTCAAAGCAACGTGTAACCAAACGCATCTTCCGGTCGATTATTTTGCCGTTTTTATCACACTTGATCAGCTTGTATTGGGTATCGGGATTATTCCAGCCGGTATATATCCAGTAATTGCCATCATTATCGCGGGTAAAATCGGCCGGGTTAATGGGGAAAGGTATCTGGTCGATTTTAGTTCCGTTGTATGAATACCTTTTCACGACCGATTCCTGAAAGTTAAATATTTCGACCTGTTCGTAATATGGATTGATGTTGAAATTTGCAGGGTTATTTAGCAAAGGGAGGTCATTTCCTTCATTTCCCTTTTTTTCACATATTTTATTTATCAGTTCTCCTTCAGGATTGTAACGGTAAACGCATTGTGTGAATTTGTTGTCAAGAATAAAATAAAAATCATTTTCATACCTTAGTTCCATATCGTAGGTGATCATACCCATTTTTTCTTCCTGTAAGGGTATGTACGTAACCTCTTCGATAAGTTCCGATTCAATAAAATTATCGCCAAACGGCCGAGGCAACGATATCTCGGTTTGACAAGTTCCGTTTTGCGCAAATGCAAGCAACACAATAATCAATAAAATTCCCAAACGCATCTCTTTTCTAACATCTAATTTGAAAATGAATATACTAATTTAAACCGATTTTTTCTGAAAACATGTTTCTTTCTTAAAAAAACACGATAACCCTTAATGTATTTAAGCATTATTTGTTTTTTGTGTATTCAAAAAAAATGCCATTATTCTATTCTTTTTTTATGGAAGTTTAAAATTGCGAATAAATTAATTGGCTGAAGATGAATTAATGTTCAATCATGCAGTTTTCAAATCCTTCGGTGTAAACAACCTGGTGTTGTCCTGCTGAGTCGGCATATATCAGGAAAAAATCAGCGCCGCTAAAACCTGAGAGTAAGTTCATGGTTTTGTCGATTCCAAGAACCATGCATGCTGTTGCAAGGGCATCGGCTGTCATGCAATTGTTTGCCAGAACTGAAGCGCTGAGCAGGTTATGGCCAACAGGGTAGCCTGTGTGCGGGTTAATGGTGTGTGCATATTTCCTGCCATTTTCGATATAAAAATTCCGGTAATTCCCCGATGTTGCAATTGCTTTATTTTTAAGCCCGATAATGGCCTGTAGTTTTTGAGGCACAAGCGATTCATTGTCGTTGGGCTCATTAATACCGATACGCCAGGTTACTCCTTTTTGATTGACCCCTTTCGCAACAACCTCTCCACCAATTTCGACCATGTAGTTTGCACATCCTTTTTTCTCAAGGAGCGAACCAATAACATCAACTGTATAACCTTTTGCAATGGCGCTGAAATCGAGCATTACCCGGGGATCGTCCTTTTCAATATGCTTACCTGCTAATCGTACTTTTGAATAACCTACAAAATTTAAAATACTGTCAATCAGCCCGGGGGTAATGGTTTCTTTTTTCTCGAAGCCAAACCCCCATGCATTTACAAGCGGCGCAACGGTTGCATCGAAAGCTCCTTCAGAAATTTCTGAAATCTCGAGCGATTTTTTAAAGACATTTACAAAATGGCTGTCTGCCTCAACTGTTTCATTCCGGTTGATTTTTGAAATGACAGATTCTTTATTAAAGGTCGAGAAAGAATAATCGAGCAGGTTAAGTTCCTTCTTTATGTCGTTGTGAAAATCTTTCCCTTTAGGGCTTTCATAATTTATGCGATAAACAGTGCCGTAAATAAAACCCTCGTTTAAGATATAAGCAGGCGAAGGGTTAATTTTACAGCTTGCAAGAAAAATAAATAAAAAAGCAATTGGAATTGTCCTGATCATGGTTATTCTTCATTTTTATTCAAATATAGGGGCAATCAAAGAAATAACAAATCATTGGCCAATACTTTTGATGATAAGTCGCATTGCTTCACGGGCAGTAATCTCTCCTCTGAACACTTCGGCAAAATATATGGGTGTTTGTTCGTGGGCAAGGTCTAAAACCCAGGCGCTGGTTTCGTAATAACGGTAAGTATTGAGGCCATATTTATCCTGAATATGGTAGGAAAAATCTTCAAACTGGTCGTTTCCGAACGAAACGCCGGTTAGGTTTCCTTTTATGCCAGTTGGGCATTTGGTATACCTCACCCATTTTTCGGCCATTTCGGGTGAGTTCATTGCAAGCAGAAATTTTATTGCTTCTTCTTTATGTGGTGCATTTTTTAATACAGCCCACATAACCTGGTAGCCTCCGGGATATACTGTTAGCGGGTTGAATGCGGGGAATTCAGCGGGCCTGCAATTGTTCACCCTTTCAGCATCAATCCCCTGCCAGATATTATACATCCACGATCCGTTTACGTAAAAAAGGCATTCTTCGTTAATCATCGAAGCTGTTGTGTTGCCCCAGTTTACTTTTTGCCAGTTGGGGTTGTAAGGTTGGTAAACCGACATTTCCTCAAGTTTTACAAGTGTTTTTTGCCAGGCGTTAATGTGCTCCGGGGTAATTCTCTTACTGAAAAGTTCTTTCTGATCGGTCAGGAGCGAAGCGTACATCTGAATTCCGATGGCCATGGTTGTAGGCCAGTCGACCGATTCGTAAACAGGTGTGATGTAATCGTTGGGGTGGGTTTGATTATACTTATAAACGGCTTTCAGGTATCCCATAAAGTCATCACAGGTCATCCCGTATTGTTTTACTTCGATGCCAATTTTTTCGGCAACATTCCGGTTATACCATAAAGCCCAGAATTGCCCTTCGATGTATGGGCCGGGTGTTATGCCATTCCAGGCTTCCTTGGCCTTTTCGGTAAGAAGTTCGGGTAGTGTCCCGTTTCTGAATTCCTCAAGCTGGCTAAAATCTACAAGGTATTTTCGTGGCCAGTCGGGGTCGCCGGTTTGTTCCCATATTTCCTTATACTCGCCGTTTACCCTCACGATGTCCCATTCCGGATTATTTTCTTTTAAAATTCCGGCAACAAATTTCTGGTTGCTTTGCAGGTCTTCACGGTTGTAAAATACTTCCTCGGGAAATTTTAAGTTAACCTTAACGTTTTGGTTTCTGAACTCGTACTCCCTTGCGAAATTCCTGACCAGGTCTTCGCGTATACCCTCGTTCAGCCAGTGCCCGATAAAGTTTATTGTATCGGTATAGTTAACAGTCCTTATGGTTTTAAAGTTATGTTCAATTCCCTGGTGGTTGGCACAGCTTATAAGTGAAAAAAGTACAATAATTTTTGTAGTTCTTTTAATTTGTTTTAATAGCCATTTTAAATTTTTCAAATTCATCATCGCATATAATGATTGAAGGCTCAAAACTGTGTCAGGTATTTTAATTGTCAACTTTGAAAAATTTAATACTCTTTTCGAGCTCGGTAGCTTCGTTTTTCATTGCATCTGAATTGCGCGACATGTCTTCGGCTGTTGATGTATATTGTTGAATGACGAGGTTGAGCTCTTGTATTGCGCTGTTAATTTGCGCCGCACCGTTGTTAAGTTCGTTACTTGATACTGAAATTTCATTTACAAGTTTTGAAGTTTTGTCAATTTGAGGTGCAAGGTTAAGCATGAAATCGTGTGTGTTTTGGGTAATACTGACCGACTTCGCCGATAGATTGGTAATTTCATCAGCAGCTGCACGGCTGTTTTCAGCAAGGCGGCGTACTTCACCGGCAACCACGGCAAAGCCCCTGCCTTGTTCACCGGCACGGGCTGCTTCAACGGCAGCATTTAACGCCAGAATGTTGGTTTGGTATGCGATATCGTTTACCAGGGAAATTTTCTGAGAAATCTCTTTAATGTACCGAAGGCTTTCAGCTTCTTTGGTTACAAGTTCCTTAATTCCTGCTGCTGCATTTTCAGAAATTTCACGGGTTTGATTTGCATTCTGGTTGCTTTCCTGGATTACAGAAGCCATTTCTTCAACAGCCGATGAAACCTCTTCGGCCGAAGTAGCCTGTTGCATCGACCCTCCGGCAACTTTAACAGCTATGTTGCTTATTTGACTACTGCTGCTGTTAACTTTTTTAGCGCCGGCCGAAATGCTTATTACGGTCTCGCGAAGTTTCTCGCTAAGGTTGTTAATGGCCAGGCTTAACATTCCAAGTTCATCTTCTGAATCAACCTTAAGCATTTGTTTAGATAATTTGCCGTTTTGTATCTCGGTTAAGCGGTTAAGTATCTTACGTATCTTTTTTGAAAAGTTAAAGGTAAAATAAAGAATGATTACGGCTGATGTTACAATAAGGCAAAGCAGGGTACCAATCACAAACATCAGAATGATGGATGTTTTTTGTTTTTGAAGCCTGTCCATTTTTGCATAAATGAACAGGTGCCCCAGAAATTTTCCGTCTTCGAGCCGCAAAGGGCTTATTGTCAGGAAATAACTTTTCCCGTTACTGTCGATGTTTTTAAATACCGATTCGGGGATTTCCTGCTTTAGTTCACTGTATCCTTCCAATATGGGGACTTCATCGCGGTTTTTATCCACAAAGTCTTTGTTAAGCGAAAAGTATACCTTCCCATTTGCTCCAATTATGATGCACTCTTCGATGGTTTCACCCACGAGGTTTTCCATTGTTGTTTGATCTTCGGTTGTTTCATACCTCAGCAAGCCTTTCGACATTAAGTAAGAGGGCGTTTGAAACTTTTGCATCAGGCTTTCGTCAATTTGTGATGTGAAGCTGTTAATGTAATAGATGCCCAGGGCAAGCAGGGCGATAAATTCGGTAGTTATGATGATCAGGCCAATCCTGTATGAAATTTTTTTTAGCCTGAAGTTAAATATTGCTGCCATCGTAGTAGTAAATTTATAGATTATCAGATGTAAAAGCAATGTAAGAAATATGTTTGTAAAATTAACAAAAGATTAAAGATTATTTAAATAATAAGGTTTCAATATATTGCAAAAAAAGGGGGGCAAATAATTCACCCCCCTTCAAACGATCTGTTTTTTTTTGATTTTTTAATTACCAAAGTCGTCGAAGTAAATGTTTTCTTTTTCCACGCCTAAATCGTAAAGCATCTTGTTCACTGCATTTACCATTGGCCCGGGGCCGCACATATAGTATTCAATATCTTCGGGGGCATCGTGTGTTTTCAGATAATTGTCGTAAATAACCTGGTGGATAAACCCTACAGGTCCTGTCCAGTTATCTTCGGGCTGAGGGTCGCTAAGTGCAATGGTAAATTTAAAGTTTGGGAATTTTTTTTCAATTGCCCTGAAATGGTCCTCATAGAAAATTTCCCTTACCGAACGGGCTCCGTACCAGTATGATACTTTTCGGCCTGATTTCAGTGTATGGAAAAGGTGAAACAGGTGTGAGCGCAAAGGCGCCATACCTGCCCCTCCGCCAATATAAAGCATTTCGCTCTGGGTGTCCTGAATGAAGAATTCACCGTAGGGCCCTGAAATGGTTACTTTATCGCCGGGTTTTCGTGAAAATATGTATGAAGAACAAATACCCGGTTGAACATTGGCCCATTCGTTTTTCTGCCTGTTCCATGGCGGCGTGGCAATACGGATATTCAGCATCACAATATTCCCTTCGGCCGGATGGTTAGCCATTGAATATGCACGGTATGTTTCGCTTGTGTTTTTTATTTTCAGGTCCCACATGCGGTATTTATCCCACTCGTCGCGGTATTCTTCTTCAATGTTAAAATCGCTAAATTTGCATTCGTATTTAGGCACATCAATTTGTACATAGCCCCCCGATTTAAAATTCAGGGTTTCACCTTCGGGAAGTCTTACTACAAACTCTTTGATAAAAGTGGCAACATTATGGTTAGAAACTACTTCGCATTCCCATTTTTTGATTCCCATTACTTCTTCGGGAACAAGTATCTTCAGGCTTTCGCGCACTTTTACCTGACACCCTAACCTCCAGTTGTTTTGTTGTTCCTTACGTGTAAAGAAGCCTGTTTCGGTAGGGAGTATAGTGCCTCCTCCTTCAATAATCTGGCATTTGCACATTCCACAGGTTCCACCGCCTCCACAAGCCGAAGGCAAAAATATTCCGTTATTGCTCATCGTTGTAAGCAGGGTTGAGCCCGGTTCAACTTCTAGCGTTTTTTCCCCGCCGTTAATGTCGATTGAGACAGACCCTGACGGGGTTAGTTTTTTCTTTGCATATAAAAGGATACTGACCAATAACAATATTACCGCCAGAAAGAATGCAATGCTGGTGATTATTATGGTAGTTTGTATTGATAAAAGAACCATTTCTGCTGATTTTTAAAGTTTTATTCCAGAGAAACCCATAAAGGCCATTCCCATTAAACCGGTTATAATAAATGCGATCCCAAGCCCGCGAAGTGGCGCCGGTATATTTGAATATTTTGTTTTTTCGCGTATTGCAGCAATGCCAATAATTGCCAGGAACCAGCCCAATCCTGAGCCCAGACCGTAAACTGTTGCTTCACCAACGTTGATAAATTGTTTTTGCTGCATAAATAACGAACCGCCAAGAATGGCACAGTTTACAGCAATCAGGGGCAAAAATATTCCAAGGTTTGCATATAGCGTAGGTGCAAATTTTTCAACAACCATTTCAACCAGTTGTACCATTGAGGCTATAACAGCAATGAACATGATAAAGCTAAGGAAGCTGAGGTCGAGAGTGGCAAACTGAGGGCCTAGCCAGGCTAAAGCACCATCTTTGAGTACGAAATTTTCGAGCAGATAGTTCACCGGAAGGGTAATGCCCAAAACAAAAATCACAGCCAATCCCAGGCCTGTTGCAGTTTTTACCGACTTCGACACAGCCAGGTATGAACACATACCCAGGAAGTAGGCAAAAACCATGTTTTCGATGAATATCGATTTTACAAAGATATTTATAACGTTTTCCATATTCTCAGGATTTTTCGTATAAACTAATTGTTTTCAATTAAACTCCGGTTGCGCGAACGGTGTATCCATATTATGATACCCACTGTAATAAGTGCCATGGGCGAAAGTACCATGAGGCCGTTGTTTTCATAACCAAGCTTTTCGAGGTTTAGTTTTTCTACAATGTTGTAACCTAAAATTGAACCTGATCCGAGCAACTCACGGAAAAAGGCAACAATGATAAGTATGAGTCCATAGCCGGCACCGTTTCCAAGCCCGTCGAGAAACGATGGCCAGGGTTTATTGGCCAGAGCAAATGCTTCGAGGCGGCCCATGATGATACAGTTTGTGATAATGAGACCCACGAAAACCGAAAGTTGTTTGCTCACATCATATACAAAAGCTTTCAGCACCTGGTCAACAATAATTACAAGGCTTGCAATCACAACCAGTTGAACGATAATACGTATGCGGTTTGGAATGGTATTCCTCAGCAGTGAAATAATCAGGTTGGCAAGTGCAGTTACAATAATTACCGAGATTGACATAACCACGGCGGGTTTTATTTGTGCCGTTACAGCCAGTGCAGAACATATACCCAAAACCTGAACAGTTATTGGGTTTGAGGAGCCTAAGGGGTTTTTAAGCAGCTCCATGTTCTTACTTGAAAATAATCTTTCCCTTTCACTCATATTTTATATTTTTTTCTTTTTGAAGAATTCAATGTAATTCTGAAGGTCATTTTGCAACATTTCCTGTAACCCTTTACTGGTAATGGTACCACCCGATATGGCATCGACCCTGTGCTGTTCAGGCGCTTTTTCACTTTTCTTGGCAACAGTAATCGAAACAAACTCACCTTTAACATTAAAGATGTTTTTTCCTGAGAACGGATCCTGAAAAAGGTTGGTAGATATTTCAGCCCCCAAGCCGGGTGTTTCGCCCTGATGGTCGAAAAATGCCCCGTTGATCGTATTCATATCGCTGTTTAATGAAATATAGCCCCATATTGGACCCCAAAGCCCGGTTCCATACAATGGCACAATGTATTTAATTTCATTATCTCCGGTTTGAGCTTCATATACCGGCAGTGCGCGTTCTTCAACTGGTTTGGCATGTTCCTTTTTCATATCAACCTCAAAAGCTTTTATGCCCTCAATAACTTCTCCTTTTGAATTAACAACGTATGCGTTAATGATTTTTTCGGCATAAATGCTTTCAGTCAGCTCTTTTTCAACATCGATATTTACCGAGGCCAGTATATTTTGTTTTTTCTCAATTTCGATGTTTTTCTTTTGAAATGGCTTCAGGCTAATGGCTGCAACCGAAAGAACAGCAGCAACAATAATTACCATTACCGAAGCGTAGATGAAGGTGTATGTATTTCCGTTTCTGTTCATTTTGCATCAATTTTTCGTGATTAAGCTTTAACCATCGCCCGTTTTAACCTTCGACGGATATTCCCCTGTACAATATAATGGTCGATTAGTGGCGCAAATGTATTCATCAGCAGGATTGCCAGCATCATCCCTTCGGGATATGCCGGGTTAAGCACCCTGATAACAATTGCTGTTACCCCAATCAGGAAACCGTAAATCCATTTTCCTTTGTTGGTTTGCGCAGCCGAAACAGGGTCGGTGGCCATAAACACTGCACCAAATGCAAAACCGCCAAGCATAAGGTGGTGCCAAAATGGAATTTCCATAAAAGGATTGACAGCAAACAGGTTAATAATTAAACCTGTTGCCAATGCTCCCAGGGTTGTTGCGGCCATTATTTTCCAGCTCCCAATACCTGTTACGATCAGCAATATTGCCCCCAGCAAAATGGCAAAAGTTGATGTTTCGCCTATTGATCCGGGGATAAAACCCCAGAAAGCATTCCAGATATCATAGTCGACACTGCCTGTTAGGGCAAGTCCCAACGGAGTAGCGCCCGAGAAGCCGTCAGCAACGTTTCCGGCCTGGCTGCCCAGCCGTATCCATACTTCATCGCCACTCATATAGGCCGGGTAGGCAAAAAACAGAAAAGCACGGGCAACAAGCGCAGGGTTCCAGATGTTCATACCTGTGCCCCCGAAAGCTTCTTTTGCAATAATTACCGAAAATGCCACCGCAATGGCCACCATCCATAGTGGTGTGTTTATGGGCAAAATCAGTGGGATTAATAGCCCGGTTACCAGATAGCCCTCGTTAATCTCGTGTCCCTTGATTTGTGCAAAGGCAAATTCAATGCCCAACCCAACAAGGTACGATACAACAATTACCGGCAATACCCTGAGAAAACCGAATAAAAACACATTTATAAAAGGGGTTGTTTCGATAAGCCCCAAAGCTTTGAAATGTTGGAACCCTATGTTGTACATGCCAAAAAGCATGGTGGGCACCAATGCCAGTACCACGATGATCATGGTCCTTTTCAGGTCGATATAGTCCCTGATGTTTGATCCCTTTTTGGTGGTGGCACCTGAAACATATAAGAAAGATTCAAACCCTTCGTAAACACTTTTGAATGCATGGAGTTTTCCTCCTTTTTCAAATTTGGGCCGGTGTTTGTCGTAAAAATTCTTTATTCCGCTTCCTGTCATGAAAGATATTCTTTAAAATTATACCAGTTCTTTGATGAGGGAATTAATACCTTTTCTAATCAAATCCTGTACTTCAATTTTCGAAGTGCAGGCATATTCGCAAAGGGCCAGGTCTTCTTCAATTATTTCGTATATGCCTAGTTGTTCCATCTTGTCGATATCGTTTGCGATTATTGCTTTAAGCAGGTAAACCGGCAATATGTCCATTGGCAGTAATTTTTCATATTGACCGGATACCACAAAGGGCCTTTCGCCTCCATGATAATTGGCATTTAACGTATATTCTTTTTTGGGGAAGAGTTGTGCGAAAAAAGTATTCGAAGCACTGTGCTTTTTTAGGCCAGGAGTTGCCCATCCGAATAGTTCAATCTCGTTACCCTCGGGAATTACAGTTATTAGGTTGTCGTAAAATCCGAGGTAGCTTCCAGGTTCAACTTTCGACCCGGTAAGTACATTTCCCGAGATAATCCGCTCGTTTTTTTCCTTAAGGGTTTTGCCTTCAACTATCGAAGAAACCGATATGCCTCCGGTAACTGTGACGTATCCGGGCTCTTTAACTTCTGAACCTGCAAGTGCAATAATTTTTTTGAAGTTTAGTTTTCCGGTTAAAAAAAGCCTCCCAATGAAAACAACCGACTGAATGTTAAGCGTCCAAATTAAATCGCCTTTGTTAATTGGCCTTACCTTGTGTATCTGGATGCCAACATTCCCCGCAGGGTGAGGGCCGGCAAAATAGTTTATTTCAACATTTTTAAGTGACGAAAGTATAGAGCCGGGGCGAAGGCCAAGATGAACTTTACCATCGGTTAGTTTTGTAAGAATATCGATTCCTCTCTGTATTGCTTCATGTTCATCTTTTAATGTGAAATCGTAATCGGGGGCAAGGGGCGATGAATCGAAACCCTGGATAAATATGTGGTTGGGAACATCGCCGGGCCTGGCAATAATGCCAAAGGGACGCTGTATAATGAAGGGCCACAGACCACTCTTCAGCAACGTTTTTTGAACGGTTTCCCTGTCGGGGGCATTCATCTCTTCTGATGAAAAACTTTCTGAAGTGAATTTCCCGTCGCTTTCAATGCCAACTTCCAGAATTTTCCTTCTTTCCCCTCTTATTACTGATGTTACTATTCCACTGGCAGGAGATGGAAAAACAACTTCAGGATTGTTCTTGTGGTAAAAGAGTGGCGAACCAACTTTGACAATAGCCCCTTCGTTAACTGATAGTTTAGGAATTAGTCCCGGGAAATCGGTTGGCTTAACACCAAAAAAACGGGCGTTCACGTCAGGTCCAAGAACTTGTTCGGCTTTCCCCTTAATTTTAATGTCCAACCCTTTTCTGATTCTAATCGTTTTCGACATTCTGAAAAATGTTTTTTTAAAATTGAGGCACAAAGGTATAATTTTTACTAAAAAATATTTCAGTTTTTCACCCAATTGTGCCAGAATTATTTTATACGTTACTTTAAGTTTAAAATCTTTTTTTTCAGTGTATTGGTTATTAATTGCCAATGAATGCTTTTCATATGCGATTGTATAGGTTACAGGAATATTTCATGAATTTTTACGTTTAATTTTCTGAAAGGTGCAACCCGTAAATCAAGTATATGAAATTGTATATTTGCATGGAATAAAAAATTTCATGTTTTTTTTGATGATAACCATCTGTGGTTTCAACTGTATTGTATTCATAAAAAATGGTTTGTCAAAAGATAACAAGCCAATAGAATAAATGTTAATTTAAGATGAAATATTTTGGTTTAGTAATCATTGTTTTTTTGCTTTTAGCTCATTTCGCATTTCCGGCTTCGTTAACCGGCAAAGTGTCGAATAAAATATTTTCCGATAATATCCGCACGGTTCAGCTTTACCGTGAAGGATGGAAAATGTCGAACCCGATCATTCAGCTGGGCAGCGATCAAAAACTGGTTTTGTCATTCGACGATCTTGGAGGTGATGTAGTAGATTATTATTACACCCTTTATCACTGCAACCGCGATTGGGAAATTAGCAACATCCCAAGGGAAGAATATTTCGAATCGTTTGTAGAATACCCGATAATCGATTGGGAATATTCAGTAAATACCAAGGTAGGTTTTATCAATTATCACTTACAAATTCCAAATGATGATGTCAGGCTAACCTTGTCGGGGAATTACATACTGGTGGTTTTTGATTACGATTCCCCTGATGAACCCGTTTTTACCTGGAAGTTTTATGTTGTTGAACAAGTGGTTGATATATATGCGCGCATCCGGAATGCCACTTTCGATTTACCCGGGGGCGAATGCCAGGAGGTCGATTTTTACATTGAGCATGGAAGTTTCCAGATACCTAACCCCCGAACTGACTTAAAGGTGGTTTTGACGCAGAACAACAGGCACGATAACGCAATTACCGACCTTATGCCAATGTTTATGGCCGATGGGAAACTGGAATATCTTTACGACCAGGGAAATGTTTTTTATGGCAACAATGAATTCAGGCAATTCGAGTTCAGGGGTTTTAAAATATCAGGGGGTGGTGTTGAAGAGATCGCATTTTACCCGCCCTTTTATCATGTTACCCTTGAGCCTTGTAAAATACGCACACAGGAAGGGTACTCTTTCGAGCGGGAATTGAACGGACGGTATTATGTTGAGGCTTACAATATTGATTATCCCGAACTTGAATCGGATTACATGTTTGTTCATTTTTCGTTGCCCCTCGATTATCCCCTGGTGGGTGGCGGAGTATATGTGTTTGGGGCCTTAAGCAACTGGGAATGTACCAAACAAAACGAAATGGCATGGAACGCCGAAGCCAACAGGTATGAACTTACAATGCTGTTAAAGCAGGGATATTATAATTACATGTTTGCATATAAAGGTTTAAATAGCAGTGAAATTAAATTGCATACCTTAGAGGGCAGCCATACCGAAACAGAAAACGATTACCAGATATATGTGTATTACGGCAGGCTTACCGACCGCTACGACAGGCTGATTGGTTACAAGGTTTTTAATTCGCTGGTAAACCGGGCATTTTGAGGTTTTGAAGAATGGAAAATTGGTTTTAAGAATATGTTCTAATATAATATGGTATGATAAGAAGAATTGGATCTAAACCTTTTTAGAAAAGAGTCATTTTACCGTTTTTTGTAAATAAAAAATGAAACAAGGAAAGATTATATACGGACAAAAACCCATTGAGTATTATTGGGACTTGAAGAAATTCAAAACTGATTCAGAAAATCATAAGGACTGGAATTTAGATGCGCTAATTAAAATGTATAAACACTATAAGACATCCCCCTAATCCACTGAAAAGACGTGACCATCCAGTGGTGCAAACTCACCAGCGACGATGTGTTCATCTGTCCAGACAGCGCTATTACCGACCAGGACAAGGTGCAACTGGCCGATAAGGGGATGATAAAAACCATTTGATGCCATGGCACAAAAACAAGAGAAAAAAATAAGCAAGCCCGATAAACAAGACCTTCTTTTAAAACTGAAGGAATTGATTGAAAGCGCACGCAGGTCGGTTGTCCGGCATGTTGACCATACCATGACCATAACGTACTTTTTGGTGGGCCGCTACATAGTGGAAGACGAGCAACAGGGAAAAGAAAGGGCGGAATATGCAGCTGAAACGTTAAAAATAATCAGCAGGGAACTCAGTAAAGAGTACGGTAAAGGATACTCGGAGCGTAATTTACAAATGATGCGCCGTTTTTACCTGGTATATCAGACAAGGTACGATGGGGAATTAATTTCGCAGACAGCGTCTGCGGAATCAGACAAAGTGAAAAAAATAGAAGCAAATTATACAATTTCGCAGACAGTGTCTGCAAATTTCAGTAACCTGTTTTTATTGTCATGGTCGCATTACCAGTTGCTTTGTCGCATCGAAAATGAAGAAGAACGCAATTTTTATGAAATAGAATCGGCACAGAACAACTGGAGTTTCCGCGAACTGGAGCGGCAGTTCAACAGTTCGCTTTACGAACGGCTGGCGCTGAGCCGGAACAAAAAACAAATGAAAGAGCTTTCAAAAACCGGCCAGGTACTTTCAACCCCTTCCGATGCCATCAAAGACCCGCTGGTGTTGGAATTTCTGGGATTGAAGGAAGAGGCATCCTACTCCGAGAGCGACCTCGAAACTGCCATCATCAATAAGCTCGAACATTTCCTGCTTGAAATGGGTAAAGGTTTTTTGTTCGTGGGACGGCAGGTACGCATCAGCTTCGAGGAAGAACATTTCTATATCGATTTGGTATTGTATAACCGATTGCTGAAATGTTTTGTCATCATTGAACTGAAAATCGGCAAACTGAAGCATCAGGACATTGGCCAGATGCAGATGTATGTAAATTATTACGACCGCCAGGTAAAAGCTCCTGAGGAAAACAAGACCATTGGTATTGTCATCTGTAAAGATAAAAAAGACGCTGTTGTGGAAATGACCTTGCCGGAGGATAACAGGCAGATTTTTGCAAGTAAATATCAGTTGTATCTGCCTTCGAAGGAAGAGCTGAAGGCATTAATTGAAAACGACCGTCAGAAAAAATAAAGCAATACATGCCCAAAATAATTGGCAATTACGTTCCAGACTGGAGTGTTATCAGAAAAGATGAATCAGGTAAATACAAATTACAACTGGTAAGGGAAACCAAAGGAACAATGAATCCTAATTTATTGCAATTCCCTTCAGAAAAGCGAAAGATTGATTGTGCAAAAAAACATTTTAAAAGCATTGAAATTGATTACAGACAGATTGATGATAAAATAGTTAATTGGTGGCTATCTGATAACTCATAACTTACTTCAGGAATGGACATAAACAACTATGTCATTACGACAACTGGTGAGCTTGCCGGAATGGTGAAATGAAAATAAGATCCTTTATCTTTCGAGGATTCAAATTCGATTTTACTTCCAATAATTTCAGTAAGGTTTTTGACGATTGACAGCCCTGCCCCTGTGCCAGCAAATGTGCGTGAAACCCTGTTGTCGACCTGATGGAAAAACTCAAATATTTTTAGATAATCTTTTTTGGTAATACCAATTCCGGTGTCTTTCACAAAGAATTTTAACCTTTCGCCCGAAAGTTCATAACCAAAACTTACCTCACCTTCATTTGTGAATTTTATTGCATTGTCGATAAGGTGGTTCAGTATTTTTGCCAATAAGTAATTATCGCTTACAATTTTAAAATCGGCGGAATTATTCCCCAGTATCAGGTTAAGTTTAAGGTCAGGTTTATTGCTTTTGACCAAAAAATGATATTTACGGTATATTTCATACATCAGTTGATTTAAAGGGAAAGGACCCGGGTTGAAAGTCATTGTTCCGGTTTCTATTTCCGAAATATCAATAATGTTGGTGATGATGTCCATCAGGTATTCAGCGTTTTTGCGCACAATAGCAAGGAATTTGTTTTTCTTTTCATCCGATTCAGTTTCTTTTTCGGCCAGGGTTGAAAAGCCGATTATGGCATTCATGGGTGTTCTGATCTCATGTGAAATATTCTCGAGGAAAGCCGATTTCAGCCTGCTTGCTTCTTCACTTTTCTTTTTTGCTTCAATCAATTTGTATTGATATTCTTTTCGCGAAGTAATATCGCGCCCTATTGAAATGACCTGGTTCTCGTTAAGCCTGGCAAGGCGCATCTCAAAAATCAGTGTTTTTCCGTTTTCAAGTTCCATGCCATATTCAATGGTCTCGATGCTGTCGTTTTCAATTACATACTGTATGCTTGAAAAAATCTGGTACGACATCGGGCTTGAAAATCCCATTTCAAAAATGGTTTTTCCAACAATATCCTCATGGCTTATTTTCATTAGTTCGGGATTGTTCGAAACATAGTCGATATAAGTGCCATCCTTTTCAATAATGAAGAAAATATCGGGCAGTGAACCCATCAGGCTGGTAAGCCTTTTTTCGCGGTTTTTCAGCCTTTGGATATCGTTACTCATTTGGGTAATGTTTACAAAGCTGCTGACTATCATATCCGGCTCGGGGAAAGCGTTGAAAACCTGGAACCACTTGTCGGTGTGTTGAATATGCGCCTGGAACTGGCTTCGTGGTGAATGGAAAAATTCATCCTGCCAGTTGAATGAATCACGGAATATCTTCATAAAAATCTCACTGTATCCGGCATCGGCAATCTCCTGCCTCGATATTTTGAAAAGCTTGTTAAAGGCATTGTTGGTGCGGATAATTTTTATGCCCGATTTCTCCCCTCGTTGATCCCTTTCTATCGATAATACCATTACCCCAATGTGTAATTGCCTGAATGTTTCACTAATCTGGTTGTTGACACGGTTCGATTCCTTTGCTGTTTTTGTGATTAACACATCGTAATATTTATAAAGGCCAATTGAAAGAATGCACACTATTAATAATTCGGCAATGGGATGAAGGTTTGTAAAAATTCCAGATAATCCCGGCATTTTTAAGCCAAGCGGATAATTTTTCATGTAAATGAAAAATAATATTGTCAGTACCGACTCGGCAAAAAATATTAAAAAGGAATAAATGTTCTGACTAAAAACAACCAGGAAAACAAATGTAAAGTAAACGATCGCCAGCATACTCCTGAGCCCTGTCTCATAATCGACTACCGAGTAGTATTTGTTGATAAAGAAGAAATATAACGACAATGGAAGAAGAAAGACAATATTGACAGCCACAGAGTATTTACCCTGAAAAATGAATATTAAATTAAGGGCAAAAATACTTCCTAAAACAATAACGCCCGGAATGTATTTGTTGCTGTCGATGCTAAATGCAAACAGGACTGTTAAAAAAACAGATCCAATTAACCCTGCCAGTGAAAAAACCGTTAAGACTTTTGTTTTCCGTTTTGTCAGACTAAGAACCCCTTCATAGTTCTGAAAAAGGGAATCAAAATTCATAAATGATCTCGGTTATTAAACTCTCGGTAACAAATCTAAAGAATAATTTTCAATTTATCGACACCTTTAACTTGTTAATTCTCACCTTATCAATTTTGAACATGATAATCCTAAGTGACATTTATTAGCTTTTAAAAGAATTTTGGGATTTAAATTTGTTAAATTAACCATCAGTAAATTAATAATTTGTAAAAAAGTCAATGGTATGTCGAAAGGTTTTTATAATGTTCCGGTACCGCATAACGAGCCAATAAAATCGTATGCTCCGGGCAGTGCCGAAAGGAAAGAATTGCAGGAAATGATTAAAGCCTTCAGGGGAAAAGAAGTTGAGTTGCCCATGATTATTGGAGGGAAAGAGGTGGTAAGTGATAAGAAAGAGAGAATTTTTCCGCCACACGAAATAAAACATACACTGGGATATTATTATCAGGGCAATGAAACCCACGTAAAAATGGCCATTAACGCGGCCCTTGAAGCCCGGCCAAAGTGGGCTGAGCTTTCGTGGCAGCACAGGGCTTCAATTTTTCTGAAAGCTGCCGATTTGATTGCCGGGCCATACAGGGCAAAAATCAATGCTGCTACAATGTTGGGCCAATCGAAAAATGCTTTTCAGGCCGAGATAGATGCTGCCTGCGAACTGGCAGATTTTTTCAGGTTTGGCGTTAAGTGCATGACCGACATTTACAAAATGCAACCCGAATCGGCCAGAGGCATCTGGAATTATAATGAATTCAGGCCGCTTGAGGGTTTTGTGTTTGCACTCACACCCTTCAATTTTACATCAATAGCCGGTAACCTGCCGGCAGCGCCTGCCATGATGGGCAATGTTTGTGTGTGGAAACCTTCGAAAACTGCCATTTACTCAGCAGGTGTCATCATGGATGTTTTCAGGGAAGCCGGTGTTCCCGACGGGGTTATTAACCTGGTATTCGCAAGCGGGCCGGTAGCTGCAAAAACTGTTTTAGCACATCCCGATTTTGCGGGATTTCATTTTACAGGGTCAACACCTGTATTTCATTCAATATGGAGAACCATTGGCGAGAATATTCAAAACTATAAATCGTACCCGCGCATTGTGGGCGAAACGGGTGGCAAGGATTTTATTTTTGCCGACAATACTTGCGATATTCAGGCCCTGGCAACTGCATTTGTAAGAGGGGCTTTTGAATACCAGGGGCAAAAATGCTCGGCAGCTTCACGTGTTTATGTCCCAAAAAGTATCTGGAGTGAATTCTGGGATAAATCGAAAGCGCAGCTTGTTGATTTTAAAATGGGGCCTCCCGAAGATTTCACAAATTTTATCAATGCGGTGATCGATGAAGCTTCGTTCGATAAACTGAAAGGATACATTGACGATGCTGCAAAATCGCCCGATGCAGAGGTGATTCATGGAGGAAAATGCGATAAGAGCGTGGGCTACTTTATTGAACCTACTGTTATCCTTGCCAAAACACCTGATTATATAACCATGCAGGAAGAACTTTTCGGCCCGGTTGTAACAGTGTTTGTTTACGATGACGAAAAACTGGACGAAACCCTCCACCTGCTCGATAAAACTTCGATATATGCCCTTACCGGAGCTGTTTTTTCACAAAACAGGTACAATATCGAAATGATCACAAAAAGGCTTTCGAACGCGGCCGGTAATTTTTATATCAACGATAAACCCACAGGAGCGGTAGTTGGTCAGCAACCTTTTGGTGGTGCCAGAGGATCGGGGACCAACGATAAGGCAGGATCGGTATTCAATTTCCTGCGCTGGATTTCTATTCGTACAATAAAAGAAAATTTTGTTCCGCCGCATAATTTTATGTATCCGAATTTTTTACCTGACAAAGAGTAAGAATTTAAAATATCGGGGAGAATGATTACGACTTGAATAAATATTTTTAAAGAGAAGAATTTAGTGTAAAAAAAGATTCTGCCCGATCTGTCCCATTTTCAATTGCTTTATTGTAGCTTTGTTATTCGGGAAAATTGTACAATAATCTTTTAAGAATGAAACAAGCAGTCCTTAATTTTTTAAACAAGTACAAAGTCTATTTCATAATTATTGCTTTATTTCTTGTATGGATATTGTTTTTCGATGAATACAACCTGATCAGGATGAAACGTGAAAGCCACAAGCTTAAAAACCTGAAACAGGAGGTAGAATATTTACAGCAGAAAATTAAAGAGGACAGGGCACGCTTAAAAGCCCTGAAAACCGATACAGCTGAGCTTGAAAAATTTGCTCGTGAAGAGTATTTGCTTAAGAAGGAAAACGAGGATGTTTTTATTATTGTTGAAGACGATTAATGACTGGTTTTATCAGAAAGAAATTCTGCCTTTGGTTGTTTTTACAAATTTGCCTGGTTGCCAATGTGTATTCTCAAACCGATTCAGCCAGTGTTTTTTTTATAAACTTCGATTACCAAACGGGTGAAAACAGGCCTCACCGCCCCATTGTAGAAAACCTTACATACCCGTATAAGGCGGCAAACCTGAAATTTGGCTGGCAAACTAACGGCAAAAACGATTGGGAAGTTGCATTCCATTACCCGAGTTATGGCATTGCTTTAAACTATGGCACCTTTAATACCGATGTTCTGGGCAGCCCGGCAGCGTTCTACTTTTTCACAAATTTCCCACAAATATCAACCCGCTTTTTCAGAATTGACCTTGAGCTTAACCTGGGTATTTCGCATGGTATAAATCCTTATCACGAAATAAACAATCCATACAATTTTTCCACTGGGTCAACCATCAATGCAATATTCGGGCTTTATCTCGAAGAATCGTTTCATTTGTCCCCACAGCTCGATTTTTTTGTTTCGGAAGGTTTTAGCCATTATTCGAACGGGGCTTTGTCATACCCCAACCTGGGATTAAATATCCCTTCGTTAAAATTCGGGATAAGGTATTTGCATGAAAAGCCCGAATACATCGGGCGGGAGGAAAAGCTTAAGTTTAAACATCGTTTTCAACTGATCACATACATTGGTGCGGGCACAAAAAAGCTTTTCGGGCCTGCGCCTTCATACAACGAAGTGTTGGTTTCCCCTTCGTTTTTTTTGCAAACCGGTTACAAACGGCGTATAGGTGTTGGTTTTGAACTGGCATATAACGAAGCAATCAAAGGTATATATAAAAAAGAAAATTATTCAGGCAAGCAACTTCTCACCTACGGAATTCACCTCTCGCACGAATTCTTAATCGACAGGTTTACCATTTTACTTCAGCTGGGTTTGTATCTTTCGGAACCGCCTTCGGACAAATTTTATTTCGAGAGGCTGGCCCTGGGATATTATCTTTCCGACCATGTGCGGTTTTTGCTTTGCATCAAGGCGCATTACATTAAAGCCGAATATGTTGAGGCAGGTTTAAGCTTTGATCTGAATTTTAATTAACCTGAAATTTATCCTTATTTGAAATAGAATTTGTTTTATATTGATATTTTTCTAACTTGCCTGATAAATAGATTAGAGGATGAATTTAAACCTTGACATATTCAAGATTAAAACAAACAATGTTGTTCCTAAAAAGGGGAGGATTTTAATTGCCGAACCTTTTTTGCCCGGCAGTTATTTTAACCGGTCGATTGTTTTTTTAGTGGAGCATAGCAAAGAGGGTTCCGTTGGTTTCATCCTTAATAAACCCGTCGATTTCCCGGTTGATGAATTTTATAAGGAATTTCCGAAATATAAACATCAGATTTATTTAGGCGGGCCGGTTAATATCGAGTCGGTTTATTTTGTGCATACCCTGGGCAACAGTATTCCCGGAAGCGTGCATGTGATGGACAATATTTTCTGGGGCGGCGATTTTGACACGCTCAAAAAGCTGATTGAAAACGGTAAAGCCGGAGCTAACCAGGTGCGTTTCTTCCTGGGGTATTCAGGGTGGGACAGTGAACAGCTTCAGGAAGAGCTTGATGAAGATTCATGGCTCGTATCGGATATAAACTCCCATATTGTGATGCATGCCAGCGAAGAGATGTGGAAAGACATGGTAAAACAGGTTGGCGGACGTTACCTTTTATGGGAAAATTATCCCGAAAATCCATCGATGAACTAGATTCAAAATTACATTTGTACGAGTAATTCTTCTATTGAATTTATTAATTTTTGTGCTGGAGGAATCATACTAACCACTTCTTCTTTTGTAAAGCTTACAAAGTCATCGTAATCTCCGGTTTGACGCTTATCAAAAATATCAGAATAAAATTTACCTAGTTCTTTATCGATTAATCCCGGCTTGATGAAGTGCAATCCAAACATTTGTCTCACCCCTGCATGTGTTTGGACATTAATTTCGTTGCTGAGTAATAATGCAATTACGGCATAATAACAAGCATAGTATAATCTATTTACCGCTGTGTTTAACAACTCATTATCCACATGCAGATTAACTTCCTTCAGGGTATCTTTAGCACGGCTAATCCTGTAAACAATTAAATCTTTCTTTTCTGAGTCTGTCATAACACTATACCTTCCCTTGAAACATTATCATAGAATGGAGTAATCTTATGTTTGGATTCCCAGTCATACCTGGAAAGAACCAATGGGCTGATAATCTTACCTGTTTCAAATTCAATATCATATAATGGGTATTTAACCCTCTTTTCATCTTCCCGTGTAATTTTTTCCTTATCAAGTAATATTAAAATATCAATATCTGAGTACTCATTGAAATCACCCCGGGACTGAGAGCCATAAAGGATCACGGTTGCATCAGGAGACAATGCTTTTACAGAGTCCCTGATCATCAATATTATGTCCTTCTTATCAGCCATAAACCAAAAATACTTATAAAATTGTAATTAGCAATCGACTCTCCTCCCTCAACTCACCCAGGGCTGAAATATTTTGGGCTTTCAGCCCGCCCAACAACGGATTTTTTATATGTTAACGATTTAAACATTTTTCCAATGGTGTTTTATGGCATGTTGTCAAATCCAGTTTCGCGGGCATAATCTGAAAGGGGGCAAAAAAAAGGCCGGGATAAATAAAACACCTGCTAATAACCAATCTTGACTAATGGCTAATGACCATTGACTATTAACTTATAAATAACGACTGGTTTTCAAATTGGTCTTAAGAATTTTCTTCAAGCGACTTTAACAATTCCTTCCTGATTTTATCGAAATACCTTTTATTCTCAATCCCTTTAACCGCGAAAATACCATATATTCCTGCGGTGAACAGCTCTGAGCAAGCGAAGATATCCTGTGCTGAAATAAAATCTTTTTCGCTTACTGAATAACCCAGGCTTTGTAAACGGTCGATAACAAATTGCCGGGTAACATGCCTGGTGCAGCCCGACGCAAGGCTGGGTGTGGTTATTTTCTGATTGCTGGCTAAAAATATATTTCCCGAGAAAGCTTCAACAATTCCCTGGCGCTGATTAAGGATAAGGCAATCATCGGTGCCCATTGTATGCATTTCATGTATAAGCAACTTGCGGAATTCATTTTCCAGCGTGGGTAGTCTCATGGCAAGTCCATCGGGTTTGGAAATGCCGGTTGCAATAAAAAGACTGGGCACAAATTTTTGTGGCCTAAACAATAAAGGATCGGGCTCAATCAAAATAAATTCATTGATTTTTTCCGACAAAGGTTTATAGTTAAAAATGATTTTGCACCTGGCAGTATTATAGTATTTATTTCTGATCAGTGTCCTTTTCACTTCACTTTTCAGATTTTCACCCTTAATGCCCGATAGCAGTGTTGGTTGTATGTTGTAAATCCTTGAAAGATAATTCAACTTTGAAAGGGTCTCATCGAAAAACATGATTTCGGTACCCCTGGTAATTATTGTTTCAGAAATGGTGACAGATGAAAAGCTGGATACAAACGGCTCAATATGGTTTTCAAGGGTTTTTTCAATATTGCCGTTGTGCCAAAAAAAAGGAGGTTTATTCGCGGAAGTCATGGATGAATAATTTTTTCAATAAATTGGGGTAGCAGGCTAAAATCGATAAACAATGGAAATACAAATCCAAATAACGCGCCAAAAAAGTGGGCATCGTGACCGATGTTGTCACTTGCTTTGCGTGCCATCACAATGCAATATGCCAGATAAAGCACACCAAAAACAATCCCTGGTATTGGAATAACCCCAAAAAACAGGAGCTTGTGCCAGGGGTCGAAAAAAATGGATGTAAACAACAC
>JAFGEV010000011.1 GCA_016931385.1 Prolixibacteraceae bacterium | reverse complement strand
ATAAACAATTGAATCCAATTTACGATGATTCAAAGAAAAATTTTCTTCCCGCTTAAAAACCTGTTTATCATTCCAGATTAATGCCGGTCCGGAAATAATATAATTCTTAAATAAGCTTGGCTTTGAAAAAAGTATGTCAGTACTTAGGGTTTCCGGAAAACCTGCCCCTAATTCCAGAAAATTCCAGTAAAACTTGGAAAAATCAAATAAGTATTCCTATGCAAGATAAATAAGCAAGAGACCAATAAAATACTCCGGCAGAAACGTACCGTAATTCCAGGAATACCTACAATAATTATCCATGAAAAATGCTGAAATATTTCTGGTAAATATTTCAATTATCCGGAATTCTTTTGGCAAAAACAAACCTTCAAAACACGCTGAAAATAAACAGAATAACGCTAAACGTAGCAATTTATTTGAATTTACCTTGCGTAAAGTTTAGGGACAATTTCCAATCCGTTTTATTCATATCGGAGCGCGTCAATAGGATCGAGACCAGCAGCCTTGCGAGCCGGATACCATCCGAAAAATATACCTACAATGGCACAAACCATAAAAGAAACAATTATAGATTGTTTGGTCGCAAGCACAGGCCAGCCAAGCATATTTCCAAAACCATAGGACAATAAAAGTCCCAATAAAACACCAAGGAGTCCACCACCCACGCTAACTATAACAGCTTCCATCAAAAACTGGGAAAGAATATCGCGGCTGCGACCCCCGACAGCCATTCGCAATCCAATCTCGCGTGTTCGTTCTGTTACAGAA
The DNA here is from genome assembly GCA_016931385.1 of Prolixibacteraceae bacterium. Lineage (GTDB taxonomy): Bacteria > Bacteroidota > Bacteroidia > Bacteroidales > Prolixibacteraceae > DAIMEA01. The sequence continues at coordinate 9,606 of JAFGEV010000011.1, read as the reverse complement.
ACAAACATGATATTCATAATACCTATTCCACCTACTAAAAGCGATATACTTGCTATGGCACCCAAAAGAAGCGTAAGCATCTGACTGGTGGAACTGAATGTACTGATTAATTCTTGTTGTGATCGAACTGAAAAGTCATTTTTTTCTTTTCCTTCTAACCCGTGCGACACTCTTAACGCGCTCACTATTTCATCTTCGGCCTGATTTGATTCCATTTCGCTGGTGGCACTGGCATATATAGATTGAATATGCGTAATAGCCATAACTCTTTTCTGGATTGTTGTATAAGGAGCCAGAATAATATCATCCTGATCCTGGCCAAATGTGTTTTGCCCTTTTTCTGTTAAAACGCCAATAACCTTAAAGGGTATTTTTTTAAATCTTATGGTTTCACCAACAGCAGTTGCTTTATAGGGAAACAATTCATCCACGACTGTTTGCCCGAGCAGGCATACCTTCGCCGCTCGTTTAACATGATAATCGGAAAACATAACACCTTCGGCAACATCCATTTTCCTGATAGCCAGAAAATCTTCACTCACCCCCTGAATCGTTGTAGGCCAGTTACCGGAACCGGCAATAGCCTGTCCGCCAGTGTTCACCAGTGGGGAAATGGCCGACACATGAGTCGAATATTTTTTAATATTCTCCATATCTTCCAGTGTAAGCGATTGCGTTGCAGACGGATCCATTCTTACACCCCCGCGTTCATCGCTGCCGGGCTGCACCATAAGCATATTAGCCCCCATTGATGAAATCTGTCCCTGAATGCTCTCCTTTGAGCCCTGACCGATGGCAAGCATGGTAATAACCGATGTAACACCGATAATTATACCAAGCATCGTTAAAAAAGTCCGCATTTTATTACGGGCCATAGCCTTAAGGGCTATCTTTGTGAGGTTAAATATATTCATACTTTCTGTTGTTGATAATTTTGATCAGATGTTCTTGCAGATCGTCCCATATTGGCATAATCATCGATAATTATACCGTCTTTTAAAACAATGGTTCGCTTACTATATTCGGCAATTTCATGTTCATGTGTCACAAAAACAATGGTTTTCCCTTTTTCGTTAAGTTCCTGAAACAACGCCATGATATCCGTGGTTGTCCGGCTGTCAAGATTCCCTGTTGCCTCATCAGCCAAAACCATAACGGGATCATTAACCAGTGCCCGTGCAATAGCCACCCGCTGTTGCTGCCCTCCCGAAAGCTGATTGGGTGCATGATTTATCCGATCACTCAACCCAACAGTAGCCAAAGCTTCTTTTGCCATCTCATGACGCTGCCGTGATGATATTTCGGAATTATACATCAATGGCAGTTCAACGTTTTCAAGAGCAGAAGTACGTGGTAGCAAATTAAATGACTGGAAAACAAATCCTATCTTCCGGTTTCGTATTTTGGCAAGTTCGTCTTTCGAAAGATTCCCCACATCTATACCGTCTATATAATAATGACCGCTACTTGGCCTGTCCAAAGCTCCCAATATATTCAGAAGAGTTGATTTTCCGGAGCCACTTGTTCCCATAATGGTTAAAAACTCCTTTTCTTTAATCCCGAAAGAAACGTTGTTTAAAGCATGAACCGTTTCAACACCGATACTAAAATTTCTTTTCAGCTCTGATACTTTTATGATATCGTGATTCATATAAATATTCTGTATTTTGTTTCTTGAAAAAATAGTGCTGTTTCATGCATAAAATAACGTCTAATCCGAAACTGATTTTTGGTACAATGTTTTATGCTTACAACACCGGCATTTGCTACTCATCATCGTCGTCGTCCGGAGGTCCAGGCATGAATGGACTTCTTGTAGCGCGTCCGACCATATCCCCGGATCGATCGACCCCTGTTACCACAGAATCCCCAGGTGCTATTCCGCTTTTTATCTCGCACCAAACACCATCTTCCAGTCCGGTTTCTACCATTTCAGGGTGCATCTTCCCGTTTTCCCACAACCATATCTTCTGTTTATCACTTCCTTCTTGTTTTTCAGGTAAAGGCATTACTTTTTCAGTTTTAGAAAAAGATGATATTTCTGCTTGTTTTTCGGGAGAAAACCGTAGTGCTGCCAATGGAAGTAAAGTTACATCATTGGCTTCATTCGTAATAATGGTAACATTGGCTGTGAGACCCGGTTTCAGCTTCAAATCGGGATTGGGGGCATCAATAATAACAGTATAGGTCACCACATTGCTTTCAATTACCGGTTCTAATCGCATCTGAGTCACTTCACCTATAAATTCGGTTTCAGGAAAAGCATCAACTGTAAAACTAACCTTCTGGCCGGTTTCCACCTGACCAATATCTGCCTCATCCACATCTGCTTCAACCTGCATCTGTGTAAGGTCTTTAGCTATTAAAAACAAAGTAGGTGTATTGAAACTGGCCGCAACGGTTTGACCTTCATCCACACTTTTGCCAAGCACTACCCCGTCAATGGGAGAATAGATACGGGCATAAGAGAGATTTACTTCGGCCTGCTCCACTTCCGATTTGAGCGATTCCACAGATGCTTTAGCATTGTTGTAACGATAAAGAGCCTCATCGTATTGAGTTTCGCTCACCATCTCTTTCTCAAAAAGCTTCTTAATCCGCTCAAAATTCTTAGTCTGATAATCCAATTCATTTTGTGCCGATGCAAGGCTTGCTTTTGCCTGTAAAAGGCGTGCACGAAGCGTACTTTCATCAATCTGTGCAATCAGTTGACCTTTTTCCACCTGCTCATTATAGTCGGTAAAGATTTTTTCGACCACACCCGAAACCTGAGTACCAACCTCTACCTGATCAATGGGTTCCACCTTGCCGGTAGCGGTTATTGTATTTACGACGTTTCCTTTCTTAGCCACCTGGATACGCGGCTTTGTATTATTCATCGGCCCTTTTTTTCCAATTGAGAGAAAAATAATAAGAAAAAGAACCAGAACGGCTGCAATAATAAAAATGTATTTACGCTTCATAACAAGAGATCGTTAGATTTTTAGATATTAGATGTATGATGGATACAATGGAGTTAAAATTCACAATTTTAGCACAAACACCCACACAGACCCAAACAGTTGATTACGAGATATTTAAAAAAGATTAGCAAAGTATTGTCATAATATATCGTTATTATTTCGTGGTGAAATTTTCCGATTCATTGACCATGTACAGTGCTACCGCCCATCCGAAAGATTCACGGTATCGTCAGCGCCAACAGAAATAGGCTTCCCTCTGTAAAAATCAAGAATTTTACGATAAAGCAAAACAGAGTACCTTGCCTGAATCAGTTCGGCATTGGCATTAAGGAAAGCATTCTTAGATTGTCGGAGATCAACAGCATTCAACATTCCCAGTTCGAACTGCTCGCTCTGGTATTTATAGCTGATACTGGCTGAACTTACTTTCTCAAGAGCCGCGTCATAACGTTCCTGTTGAGCTTTCACATCAACATAAACCTGTTCAAGTGTTTGCAAGAGGTTGTTTCGAGTCTGCCTGGTATTCAGTTCAGCCTGTCTGAGATTTACCTTAGACCGGGCAACATTGACTCTGTTTTCATTCCTGCTGAAAATGGGGATATTCAAAGAAAGACCGAGATACTGCGAAAGACGATCGTTCATTTGTGTTCCAAAAGAGCCCATATAATTATCGGAATAGGAGGAAGATGCCGATGCACTAAAATTGAGTGTTAGCAAATAGCCTGCTTTAGCACTGGAAAGATCCAGTTGCGCAACATTTTCAGACAGCCAGCTGTTTTCTATCTCGGGACGAACATCCAAAACTTCTTGTGCGATAACTTCAAAATCGGGCAACTCTTTATCGGGTAACTCAATGGAATCAGGAAATTGCGGATTAAAAGCTGTTTTGTACGACAAATCGAGTATGGTTTTCAAATTGGTAACACGAATGTCGAGTTCATTTTTTGCCGTCACCAATGAGTAACGATCCGAAGCATATTGAGCTTGTATTTCGACCAAATCCTGACGTGAAACAGAACCAGCTTCCAAAAGAGCCCTGGAACGTTCCAAACTCGCCGTCGATGTTTCTACCACATCCTGATAATAGTTGTAATTCTCCCGGGCAAACAGAATATTCATCCATGCCTGTGTAATAGACAACACGATGTCATTTTGGGCTTCTTCCACATCAAGACGGGCTTTTTCGAGGTCAATTTTTCCTGCCTTGATGTTGTTATTTATAACGCCGCCCCTGAATATAGGAACATCAGTATTTAAGCTAGCCTGCGCCCCTTTTGAAAATTCTCCTCCTGTGTTATCAAACGAACGGGAACTATTTCCCGACAGTGTTGCCGACCCACTTAGTGATGGTAATCGACTGCTTTTGGACTGCAACAAATTAGCTTCTGCAGTCTCAATTGAATTCTTTGACCTCAAAATGGTAATATTGTTCTCAAGTGCATAATCGATACACTTTTCCAGTGTCCATTTTTCAGAATCATCAGGCACTACGCCATAAACAGGACAGGCACTAAATAATACAGCGGCAAAAAGCACTATGTTTAGGTATCGTTTCATATTCCGGTTCTTCATTTTAATTTATGTTGCTAAATTATTGTCGAAGAAAACCGATGCATAAATTTTTCATCCAACAGGCTGATTTTCCCTATGAACAATGATTTTTTTTATTTGTCGGGATGAGGGGGGTGGGAATGAGGGGATGCCCTAGTTTTCTAAACAATCCCACGGAGTTGGGCGCCCCCATTAACCATTTCTCCACCTCCTGCCTTTTCATCATTCAAAGCTTGCTATTAAGGAAAAACGGATATTTTTAACCTGAAAAAATGGCATTATGAAACGTAAATTGGCTTTATCTTTCCTTTTCGTGTTTACTCATGACTTTAAACCCCTTTAGTTTGGAATGCCACCATTCAGGAGCCTGAGAAAACCAAGTAGAAAGAATGTGAAAAAGAAAAAAGAATGTGACGAAAAAGCTGAAAAGAAAGAAGGTGAAAAATAAGAGGGATAGTTTTTCGCATATTGAAAAAAAGCCGGGGTTTATGCTCCGGTTTTTTTTGCCATTTATAATATCACAATAGTCCGTTAATAAAAGCTTAAACGCAAAGACACAAAGCGTTTATTATGAGAGAGTTGCGATTTGCACCATTGGTTGTATAAACAATTGATTATCAATTGTCTATGGCAAAAACAGATGGGCTTTTTACAAATCGAACAACTTTCCTCTTACCTCATCACGATACATTTGACCTATAGGCACTGTTTTGGAAGTATGCTGTAGTTGCAGCTGATTTCCGTAAAGTGCTTTTACCTGGTGACGATTAACAATAAATGATTTGTGCACACGCATAAAAGCATCTGCAGGCAAAACTTCAAGAACATTTTTCAGAGAATTGAGCGAAACCAGTTTTTGGTCAATGCAATGGAACGCCACATATTCGCGCAACCCTTCCACAAATAATATTTGAGAGGTATCAACTCTGTATGATTTATGATCTGCTTTAACAACAATATATCTGGGTAATGAAGAAGCACCATCTCCGTAATCAAAAGAATTACCTGTTTTTTGCATTCTTTCACCTGCTTTCTGTACCGACTGCACAAATCGCTCAAACGAAAACGGTTTCAGCAAATAATCTATTACATCCAATTCATAGCCTTCAAGTGCATATTGCGGATAGGCCGAAGTAATAATAACCATGAGATCCTTGAGATGAAATGCTTTAAGGAAATCCATTCCGGAAATCTCGGGCATCTGAATATCGAGAAATACCAGATCGACCTTGCCACTCTGCAATGCTGGCAAAGCTTCAAGAGGTGATTTAAAACTACCGGTCAGTTCCAAATGCGGGAACTTTGAAATATAATCCTTTAAAAGAGATCTGGCGGGAAATTCATCATCAATAATGGCGCTTCGAATTTTCATTTTGTATCTATCTCCATTTGGACTTCGAAGGTATCCTGTTTGTCATTTATATCCAAACGGTAATGCTCCTTATATAAAAATGATAAACGTTTTTTTACGTTTTCTATACCTATTCCTCTGGACTTGTCCTTTGATACATGGCCTGCCGGCTTGCTGTTAGCTATAAAAAACAAAATCTTTCCATTTTCAGTTTTTAGTGATGCCTTAATCCACCCTTTTTGTGTATCGCCAAGGTTACCGTGCTTAAATGCATTCTCAAAAAACGGAAAAATGAGCATGGGCTCTATGCGAATTTCACGCTCTATCTGCTTAAAGTCGATTTCCAGATTTGGTTTGTCTTCGAGCTTTATTTTCTGAAACTCGATAAAATCAAGAATGTATTCGACTTCTCTGCCAATGGGAATCTTCTTTTCATCAGTTTCGTAAACAATAAATCGCAACATGGATGAAAGTTTCAGAATAAGTTTTGATGTTTTGGAACTACCCAGTTGCGATAACGAATAGATATTATTGAGGGCATTGAACAGGAAATGCGGATTCATCTGCGATTTGAGAAACTTCATCTCTGTTTGCAGGTTCTGATTGGTAAGGGAGAGTTGCTCTTTCTCTTTTCGCCTTGATTCAAGAATTACCCAAAACAATGTACTCAAAAAAAGTATCCCGAGTGGTTGTACTAATCCAAACAGTATCCTGGGCCACGGTGAGTCGTTCCCCGATTGAGGATGTCCGAAATTATGCGATTGTTCACCTCCATCATCAGCTGGTTTTCTTTCAGCATCCCAATCAGGAGATGGAGCCTCAAGTTGCGATTGGTTTTTTTGCTGCCTGAGCCGATCCCAGGTTTCGTGTCCAATCGGATCGGTCACATATCCAAGAACAGAAACCCCGACCAAAAGAATAATCAACGATAAAATGTATGTTTTTATTCGGTTATGCCCTATTAAAAGCGGCAACAAAACAAGTATATTGACATAAAAAATAAACGCATTAAACCCTAAAGTCCGAAGCGTAAGAATAACAGCGGTTTTTGTGTCAAAGAGAAGTGCAGGTCCGTAAAAAAAAATCAAAGAATAACCAATCCACAAAGTGACATGCCACCACCCGAGTCTTTTAAACTCGCCTTTAACAACTATCGAAACATCATTTATGTGATTCCTGGTCATCTTTCAAATTTAATTATTTTCATTTTACAATAACAAAAGAAGTTTCGGGATAGGATTCATATTGAACCTTATATCTAACGATCTATTAAATAACAAACAGCTAAATAAAGCCATCATTTAAGCAAAATGATTTTTTTTCAATCAAAAAGATTAATTCCCTCACAAACATGATTTTTTTATCCATTAAAACCAAAGTATGAGAATGGCTAATTATTAAAGAGAGTATTTTGAACTTTGTAATCATGGAAGATGAAACCCCTTGAGATATCATCTATTACGTTAGTGAAGAAAAATATATCAGACAGAACAATCAAGTGGAGATCTTTGTCTCATCTTACTAACCTAATGATAAATTGGATGATGCCATCATTCAATATATGGGTGAAACATTTGTTATGGAAGGAGACAACAAAGTGATAACCCGGACATGGAAAGCCACTGATTACTGTAAGAATGAAGCTTACTTTGAACAAACAATTACCATTGAGCCGTCAGCACCTTTAATACTTGAGAACCAAACCTCTATTGTATTGTCAATTGGCATATCAGATTAAGGAAAATAATAAAAAAATTCACAGGTGTCCGGGGAAAAAAATTATTGGTTGTTGTCTCAATTGCGTTTATATTTTTTTTAACGGAGTATTGTTAAACTAAGAAACTGTTTAATATTTCACTTCAACCTGCCAGTATTCGGCAATTGCTTTTAATTCATCTTTGGTAAGGTAAGTTACCGCCCCATGTTTAGGACTCGTAAAATTGGTTGTTTTCATTGCTCCTTCATTGAAACGTCCTATATGGGAATAATTCACGAAATCGATAGTTTCACTAAAACCCATATTACTGGGATGTAAACCATATACATCGTACATCAGCACATAAGTATTCGTGCCGAGCCTTTTAAATACGTTGGGGGCTTCGGTATTTACTTTCTCCGGATCGATTCGTTGGTTTTCGGGTTTGTAGCCGCAATTTATTTTATCGGAAACTGAATGCAAAATTTTAGCTTCTGATACATAAAACAGATGGTATTTATCACCCACTTTGGTAATGTCACCATCTATACCCCCTATTTCTGTTATACGTTGAGGCAAGGTTTCGAGCTTTGTGAAATCGTCGTTGGCGTAGGAGTAGTACATGTGACACTCTTTGTTGTTATACCGGATGGTAAAGTACACCATCATCTTTTTTGCTGCAGGGTCGTAAACCGTTTCGGGTGCCCAGGAGCAATCAATATCCCCAAGCTCCGGGAAGGCAAGATCGACACGAAAATCGGAATGCGTCCAGTGAATCAGGTCGTACGATTTCATTAGTACCAGAGCGCGGTTATTTCCCCAGCCATATTTTTCAATGGGACGTTGCCAGTCGGTCTCCCTAAATCCGGCACGTTTACCGAAGATGTGAAGATCGGTCATGGCCAGATAAAATGCGCCATCGGGCCCCCTGGTAATATGCGGATCACGAACGCCTTTTTGTTCGGCCAACTCAGAACCGATAAAAACGGGTTCGCCGTTGTTTATATCAGTAAAAGTATATCCGTCGATACTTATGGCCATATACGCCGATTGATCCTTATCTTTAAAATATACCAACAGGTAACCTGAAAGGTCTTTCTCATTGAACTTCTTCTGATTTGCAGGCTTTTCAAGTTCAGAAACGATTTTTATAGCCTGCTTTTGTTTTGAGGCTTTTTCTTGCGCTAATCCGCTGTTTGTAACCGTTATGCTCAGTAAGCCTATTAGAATGAAGTGATAGAAGTAATTCATGATTATTAAAGATTAAAACGGACTGTATTTTTTTTATTTTGGGATTTCAAATTTATGAATAAAGCTGTTTAATTTACTCAAAAAAACGCAAGTAACAAAAATCAAATCAATGACCTTACTACTTGCGCTTAAATTGAACAGGGTCCATCAATTGCTGATTCAACCTGTCTTAAGAGGACGGTTTATTCTATTAAACTCTTTAAAGCAGATCCAAAAATTAAATAACTGGTGTTTCCGCCAATAGTACCTTCGTTTTGTCCCCACAAAAATGGCCAGTCGTCGAAGTTCTCAAAATGGTCGGGCTGTCTGAATAAGATACCAGGAGCTACATTCCCGGGTATAAATGAAAAATCGGCTCTGTTATTGCCATAAAAGACAGCTTTGGGACGCGCAGCTCCTACGGCAGCCACTAACGAGTAATTGTGATAGGGATGACAGCCAAACAGGAAGTCTGAGGTCTTGAAGGCATGGTTGGCATCGATAATATCCGGGAAATATTTGCTGGCAAAGGAAACAGTGGTACCAAAGTTTAACAAGGCTCCGCCACCGGCCCAGTTCCCAAGGCCGATGGGCACTCCGTAGGGATTGTCCTGTTCAAGTTTGTCGATGTATTCTTTATACGTCACTACATAAGGACGTAGCTTTTCTTTATAGGAGGCATCCATGTGCGGTATGGCATGTAATGCCGACAGAAGGCCGAAGTTGACGTTATAGTCAAGTGCCGGCCATAATTGTTCCTCAAATTTATCGATATACTGTTGTTCTCCGGTTGAGATATACAATTGAAGATTTGT